>JAUHWN010000006.1 GCA_030424665.1 Bdellovibrionia bacterium
CCAGGGGCTTTCTGTGTATCAACCGATGCGTTACCTGCGGCGGGCGATGCTGAAGCTTGCTCTTTTGTTTCCTGTTGTTTGACTGCAATCCCTACAGCTACGGCTACAAGCCCGGCAAGCGCAAACGGCAGTGAGAATGGAGTCAGCAAAGAAAGGGTCGATAATAGGATGGCCGCCAAGAATATTGCATCACTACCCTGCCACCAATTTTTCTTCTTCTTCTCCTTTTCAGGATTGTTCTTCGGTTCAGTTTTTGCCCTTTCATAGTGTGGTTTTCCCATCGCCGCTTCATAGACGGGAAGTGACTGCGTCAAATGCCCGCCGCCATAAACCACCATCACTTTATCATGTTTATTCAGCGCCTGTTCGATAATAGCGTTGAGGTTTTTTTCCCTGACTGCGGCGACATCCGCATTCATTTGTTTGAAGAAACTGTCATTTCTTACGGGTGCCGCATGCATGGTTCTTACGCTGCTCAAGGTCAGAGACGGATCGTCATTATGCTGATCAAACCACTGCTTGAGGCCTGCGTAGCTGACGGATTCATTTTCTGTAAGATTGAGTCTTTTCTTACAGTCTTGTAAATATTTCTCCAGCTGCGCGGCCAGTGTTTGCTCATCAACCAGTTTTTCGCCATCTTTAAATGCAACAATGGAAGGGGTAGTGCGTGCACCCTCTTCGTTCACAAGAACTTTTGGAGATCCGCCTTCCATAATAGAAACAACCGAGTTCGTCGTTCCTAAATCAATTCCGATAATTTTACTCATTTGAGGACTCCCTTCTCTGATAAATCCTTCATACGTGTCCAATATGGGGTCTTATTCTTACTCGTCAAGAAACCCAGACGAATTAATTTCATATTCCAAAAAAACTCTTACTCTTCGTCTCGTTGACCGATTCTCCCCGAATCTTGGCAATCTCGCGTAATAGTTTTTCTTCTTCTTTCTTCAATTTTTTAGGAATCTCGACCTGGACCTCTAAAATAAAGTCTCCTCGCCCCCGACCCCTAATATCCGGGAAGCCCTCTCCGCGGACTCTCAGATGTTGACCGGTTGAAACACCCTGAGGGACATCTACAACATGTTTTTTATCAATCCCTTGTACTTCTACCTCTGAACCGAGAAGCGCTTGAATATAGGAAAGCTTGAGGGGCGCATAACAGTCCTGGCCACTACGAACCATGTTCTCTTCTTCACGGACTCGAATCTCAACATAGAGGTCGCCACAAGGTCCACCTCGATATCCACCTTCGCCTTCTCCAGAAACTCGAAGTCTCGTTCCGTTATCGACTCCGGCAGGGATGGTCACTAAAATCTTTCTCTTTTGCAGTTCGCGTCCCTTACCGTGGCAGCTCTTGCACGGACTTTTAATCACCTTACCCGCTCCCTGACAATTAGGACAGGTGGTAGCGACTTGAAAAAAACCTTGGGATGTTACGATTTGTCCTTTTCCTAGGCACCGTTCACAGGTTTCAGCATCAGTGCCAGGTTCAGCTCCTGAGCCCGTACACGTTTCGCAGGACTCTTCGGCTTCGAACTCGATTTCTTTTTCTAAACCCGAGAGGACTTCTTTAAAGCTCACTTCACACATATAGCGAAGGTCAGAACCCCTACGAGGTCCTGTGCGAGATCTTCGGCCTCTACCGCCAAAACCTCCCATACCAAAAAAGTCAGAAAAAATGTCGCCGAAGCTGTCGAAAATATCATCGACGTTGTGAAAACCTCCACCTTGACCGTTAACACCCTGGTGACCAAATCGATCATAGCGCGCCCGCTTATCGGGGTCGCTTAAAACGCTGTAGGCCGCTGAAGCTTCTTTAAATTTATCTTCAGCCTCTTTATCTCCAGGGTTTTTATCGGGATGGAACTTCATGGCGAGCTTGCGATAGGCCTTTTTAATGGCATCTTGCTCGGCATCCTTTTGAACTCCTAAAACTTCATAATAATCACGTTCTTGCGACATTCATCACCCTTTTTTGCAAATATGATTCGGCTTCGGCATTGGTCAAGGTGGAGAGGCAAATTATTAGATATTTTTTGGGAGACTCCGGGTGAATGAAAAAAATTAGTTATTTCAATAGCTTACAGAGCTAATTTTCAGCTCTTTCGCGAGCCTTATTCTTCTTTTTTGAATCTTCAATGAGCTTAAGGGTTTCTTCAATGTAGGGTTGAATATCAGGAGGAGGCCCCACCAAGGGTAAGCCTTGTTTTTTTCTCTCGGCATTGAGAGCATCGTAAAGCGAGAGAAGTCGCTGGACAATCCGATCTTGTCCAAATCCTTTCTTGCCAGTGCGAATCGCTCCCTCAAGAACTGAGATGCCCAATTCAGACCGGCCTGAAACTGAGTAGAGTTTAGCCGAGAGGGAGTGAACCCATGCAGGCGCCCCCTTCTTACCAGCTTGATCAAGAAGATAGGCCGCCCTTCGAGGCTCTTGCATTTCGTAAAGGTAATGGTAGGCGGCCCGGTAAGCCATGGTCCAATCATTCGGAAATTGCTTAACTCCTTTGTCGAAAAGTCTACGAGCGCCCTCACGATCGTCGACCACAATACTCAAAAAAGTAGCACCCGAAATGAACGCAATATCAAATTTAGGGGATAGGTCTGTAATTCGATCGAGCATATGATAAACCCAGCCCAATCGACACCGAGACGGTTTCAATTCTTTTCCTAGAACAGCGTCGACGTTATCTTTCATCCCATGACTCGATTTACTTTTATCGGGCGAATTCTTTTCGACTGAAGTTTTATCAGAATCCATTTTTGTTGTGACGACGCGATTCGTATCGATTCTGAAGTCACTCGAAATCGTCTTTTGTTCACAGAGATCCAGGTTTTGCACAACTCGCAACCATAATGAATCGGCCAAAAACTCTTTGTATCCAAAGTGAAAATGAACAATGTCTTTTGGGGGAATTAAATAAATGTCGGACGACTTACGTAAGTTCTTTTCCAAAAATCGTTTTGATATCGAAATGCTTGAAGCACCCAGAACGAGTATTAGACTTAACAGAATTACAGTTTTCTTCTGGCTCTTCATCAAACAAGAGAGTACAAAATACATCTTGCCGGAGCAAGTGAAATCCAGACACGTGGCAACGAAAAAACCCCAAGCTGAAGGCTTGGGGTTGGATATTCATTATTTGCTTCATTCAATCAAATTAAGGAAGACCATTGCTATAATTATCAAAAGCTTTGTCCTCAGTAATTGACCATTCATCTCGAGCCGCACCGTTCAGGTCAGCTGAAACAGCTGCCACAAATGCATTTCGAGTTGTTGCGATCGCACCCGCGGCAGGTACACCCGGATCCGCTCCTGCAGATAGACCTTCCGTCCAAGTATCATAACCAGCTGTTGCACAGGCAGCAGCAGTAGTTACGCAAGCAGCTTCAGAAGTCATACCAACTGGAGCTAGTGCAATTGCGGCCGCATCAGCACCAACTAATAGTCTGTAAGAAACTTCCCCTTCAGGCTTGTAACCAATCGATACAAAGTCACCAAAGTAATAAGTATACTCTGCGTGCGTTGCTTTCATCGCTTGATAATAACCAGAAAGAAGCGCTTGTCCTGATTTTTGACGAGCTCTTGCCTGGAAACGCTGAAAGTTTGGAATCGCAATAGTTGCAAGAATTCCGAGGATTGCCACAACCACCATCAACTCGATGAGTGAGAAACCTTCTTCATTCTTAGCTTGCTGAAAACGTTCAAAAAACTTCTTCATTTTTCCCCCTATGGAAAACATAGATTATTAAGTTATCTATCGTATCGTAGACACTTAAAGTTTAGAGCAAAGTGATTGCCAAACTTTCGTTTCAGGTCGATACAAACTACAATTCCATTGTTTATGAATTCAGGAAAAACGGAACTCATTTGGCAAAAACTAGACTAAATCTGAATCACTATGAAACACGCTCCCCATAACGTTTTAAGCCGTCAAAAAGTTCGCCAGCAGCAAAGTATTTAATTTCTGTAAAGAAATCCTAAATGGAATTTAAAATGTCAGGCTTTCGCCACACAAAAGGACCATTTCTGTCACTCGACCAAAGCTATACCGATCTGAACTCGAATATGTGTTTCAAAAATGACTCGGACTCTCATCGAATTTTAGAGATTCTTGTTTTGAGACACCTCACCCTGGCTCTGAGTTTCGTAAATTTCGAGTCTTATCAATTACGTGTTCGCTCCCCGAATTAGCAGAATTACGCAGAAGCCCTAGACTAGACCAAAGGGACATTGCTTTTTACTATAGAGACACCATATTGTGATTAGGAGGGCTTGAAACAGCCATGGAAGATGTGAATAGACTCGAAGAATTAATAATTCAAAACTCTGTTAAACCAATGACGAACTCTTCAATTTTACGGGGAGAATCGGATCAGGACCCAGATAGTCAAACCGGAACCGGAGTACTCACTCGTCCTACTACAAAACAGCCCAAGCAATACAAAGTTCTATTGCTTAACGATGATTACACACCCATGGATTTTGTCGTCTATATCATAAAGAAATATTTTAAGAAGTCGACGACCGAAGCCACACAAATAATGATGGATGTTCATCAAAAGGGCTCTGGAGTTGCTGGGACCTATAGTTTTGAAATAGCTGAGATGAAATCGTTTCAGGTCAATCAAGACGCAAAAAGAAACAAGCACCCTCTTAAATCTGTTATCGAAGAAGCTTAGGAGATACTGATGCTCAGTTCTAACTTAGAAAAAAGACTCAATGCCGCCGCTGACTTTGCGAAGACCAGCGGGCATGAATTTGTGAGTCTCGAACACATATTAAGATTTCTCCTCGATGATGCTGAGGCCATCGAGATCCTCGCTCACTGTGGCGCGAACATCGACGAGCTAAAGACTAAGCTCGATAAATTCATCGATGAAAACTGTCCTCTGATCGACGAAAGTGGAGATGATTACTCCGACGATTGGAAACCCGAGTTTACCCTCGCCTGCCATCGACTTTTACAACGAGCGGTCATCCAAGTGCAAAGCGCTGGAAGAGATATGGTCACCATAGGGCACATTCTCGTAGCACTTTTTGACGAAAGAGAAAGTCACGCCGTTTTCTTTTTAGAAGAGCAAGGCGTTAGCCAATTCGACATCATCAACTTCATCTCACACGGAGTGAAACGCCTTCAGCACAGCGTTCAAAGCCGTCCAGGGGATGAGTCTTCTGAATCTTCTGGTACAATGGGAAAATCGGCCCTTGAAGCCTATTGCGTAAACCTGAACGAAAAGGCCATCGAAGGCAAAACTGATCCTCTCATTGGTCGCGATGAGGTGATCGAGCGCATGATTCAAGTTCTCTGTCGACGTACTAAGAACAACCCTTTACTTATTGGAGAGCCCGGTGTTGGTAAAACGGCCATTGCCGACGGATTAGCTCAAAGAATCGTCGACCGGGAAGTTCCCGAAAGACTTTACAACGCTGAAATATTCGCGCTTGATATGGGTTTAGTCCTAGCGGGAACTAAATTTCGCGGTGACTTTGAAGAACGTCTCAAGGGAATTTTGGCTGAACTCAAAGAAAGAGAAAATGGAATTATTTTTATTGATGAAATCCATACACTAATTGGCGCTGGAGCCACTAGTGGTGGATCCATGGATGCATCCAATCTACTGAAGCCCGGTCTTGCCAGTGGAGAATTGAGCTGTATCGGATCAACGACCTATAAAGAATTCCGTCAGTATTTCGAAAAAGATCGAGCACTCACTCGGCGTTTTCAAAAAATTGACATCAAAGAACCAACCCAAGAAGAAGCCATTGATATTTTAAAGGGGCTCAAACCCAGATATGAAAAATTTCACAATGTTCGTTATTCTGAAGAAGCCCTCGAAAAGGCAGTTGAACTCTCGGCGCGATATATTCCGGCTCGATTCCTACCTGACAAGGCCATTGATGTTATGGACGAAGTCGGAGCTCAAGCATCGATTAAGAATAGTGGAAACGAAGATCCGGTTGAGATAAACCTGCAAGATATTGAAAAAGTGATCTCCTCAATCGCGCAAGTTCCCACTCAAAGTGTTTCTTCAAACGATAAGGATCGCCTAAGACAGCTCAGCTTTAGTCTAAAGTCGCTGATATTTGGACAAGACAAGGCCATAGACGCACTCGCTGCTTCAATTAAGGCATCGCGCTCTGGTTTGGGACGAGAAGACAAACCCATCGGCTCGTTTCTCTTCGCAGGACCAACTGGAGTGGGAAAAACTGAAGTCACAAAACAACTAGCTAAATACTTGGGCAATAAATTGATCCGCTTTGACATGTCAGAATATATGGAAAAGCATGCTGTTTCTCGCTTGGTCGGAGCGCCTCCGGGATATGTGGGCTATGAGGAAGGCGGATTGTTGACCGAAGAGGTTGTAAAGAACCCTTACTCTGTTGTTTTACTGGATGAAATTGAAAAGGCCCACCCCGACCTTATCAATATACTTCTCCAAGTTTTGGATAATGGAAGTTTAACTGATCCACACGGTAAGGTCGCTGACTTTAGAAATACAATTATTATTATGACCACCAATGCTGGAGCTCGCGAAGCCGCCAAATCAGGAATCGGCATTAATCCGCCAAGCCCTGAAGGCATCTCGGATGAGGCTATTAAACGAGTCTTTGCTCCCGAGTTTATCAATCGACTCGACTCCATTATTCACTTTGGACCACTCACAGAAGACGTTGTTTTGAGAGTTGTCGACAAGTTCATACTCGAACTCGGAACCCAGCTAGCAAAGCAAAAGGTAGATATTGTCGTTTCTGAAAAGGCGAGAACGTGGCTTGTCGAAAAAGGCTATGACCCCGTTTATGGTGCTCGCCCCATGGCTCGAGCCATCGACAAACACCTTAAGACCCCGCTCATCGACGAAATTCTTTTTGGTAAACTCGAAAAAGGCGGAAAGGTTAGTGTCGATCTCGTTAAGGGAGATTTGAAATTTAATTTTGAAACCCGTGAGAAAAAAAAGGAAGAGGCGAAGGTTAAGTAAACCAAGCTAAATCTATATTAAAAACAAAAAAGCCTTTGGTTTGAACCAAAGGCTTTTTTTATGGCACATTTTGCTTCGTTATTAAAGACGATTGGCCCGGCCATTTCCTAAGTTAGTTAAATCAACTGGCTTGTAAGTGATATTAATTTTCGCACCTTCTTCTTGTTTCAAGTCAGTACCGCCATTAATGATAATCGCCACTTGGTCAGGGTCATAAGTCCAACCAACATTGTCATCCGCTGGAATGAGCTGCTGACCGTATCGTACTTCAATAGTTTCAAATTCAGGTCTGTGCTGTAGAGGAATGACTTTTCGAGTCGCCTTCTTCAGTATCTCGATACCAAAGTCAGCTAATCGATCACCATAATTAGTTTCACAAAGACTCAATATTCGACCATTGGTCTCATGAAGGAACTCCTCTATCGCAATTGGATCCCCTGAAGGGTCCTTTGCACAACCAGAATCGGTTGGAGAAATAACTCCATAGGTTGAAAACCGTTCCATAGCAGGGTCATCTTTTAAATTTCTCAAAAATTGAGCCACTTGCTGAGGAGTAAAGTTTGGACTTAAATCGTTCGCATCCGTAATCAATACAATAGCTAAGTGAGCTTCCGGTCGATAAAAACCGGCATTCGGCCCCATCAGCATACTTTCTGAAAAAGCAGAAACGATCGGAGAAAGAGATTCTTCAAATTCGGGCCCACCTTCAACTAGAGGCTGTACACCTAGCTTAAGTGACGATCTCAGTACTCCAAGGTAGTCACCGTCTCCTCGAGACAAGTAAGGAGGACGATCGAGTAGAACACCCTGCCCATCCTCTGATTTCAATGGACGTAATTGCCCATTAGGATAACGATTATTTTGTTCGTCATACTCGGTCAATATACCGAAGCGCTGGGTATCATAGACTGATGTGATACCAATATGAAAATCAAGGACTTCATTTTGTGCAAAACCAGCCACAAAGCGATCAATGTTTTGACTCAACTTTACTTGGTCATCATCCATTGACATCGAATTATCAATAACGAAGAGGATATCAACCTGAGGGTTATACTCGATCTCGAGACCAGAATCCTGAAGTTTCACCACTGAGATTTCCTGCGGAGGCGCCATAAGCTCGGGCGACTCGTTACTGCATGCGACAAGTCCGAGTATAAAAAGAGCGAAAGTAACTTTCAAAATTGTAGACTTCATTGAGTTTCTCATCTGCGGACCTCCCTGGCCGTCGGGCAAGACTGAAGATTTACTTGATAATTATCAAGCTCATCAAGCCAAACTTCTTCGTTTGCTGGAAAAGTCAGAACTTCTCCTTCAACCTTGTGATCTTCGAACTGACCCTTCATTGGTGCTGACTCTAACTGGTGAGCATACAGTCTTTGAATCGTTTCAGCTTCGACAAGATGAAGCTTTTGTAACATGCGATTCATTTCACTGAGATCGCGCTTTGCTAGTAATTGAATTCTTCGAACAGCCTGCTGGCTCAGAGTCGAAGACATTTGTGCTTGGTTACTCGAAATAGCAGACATTTCTGTATTCAAAAATGGACCTGCCGGACTCGTCTGAATAATACCCATCGCTACTTTTGCTTCGAGACGTCTTTGTCCCGCTTCTTTAAGGGACGCGAGAAACTGCGCATCTCTATAAAACAAACGAGGAAGGTACTTCAAGTCACTTCCAACGACTCGCCAATCGAGACGACCTCTAATAAAATCATTAAGGGCTTTGATTGACTTCTCTGAGCGACCATTTTGTGCGAGCTCTTGAATGATCTTAACCCGTGAACCAAAGGTCTTTTTGAAATCAGAAATTGACTTATAAACCTGCTTAAAGTCACAAAGCTTTAAGTTAATAAAAGTTTCTAAGAAAAATGGTTCCGGTCCAACCGCAGGTGAAAATACAGGTGAAGTTACCGTGCGCAACTTACTGAGGCTTCTATTGGGAAGTTTCAACTTTGCGTAGGTCCAAGCCGATTCTTCTACCGCTTCTAACCAGTAATCTGAGTCTTTATCGACTCTCTCGTACATTCTTGCAGCTTCGGCATGACGACCCTGTTGATAAAGTCCTCGTCCCCAAGCTAGGTAAATACGATCTCGCGGAACAACAGCTTGGCCAGAAGTAATTAGACTTTCAGCTAAGCGATGTCCTGCTTCATTTCTATCTTTCAAATAATTCCACAACATCAATTGATATTGATACTGAGCTTTAAAATTCTTGTCTGGAATTCTACGAATAATCCCAGCTACTTGGTTCGCCTCTCTTTGTGAACCAATTCCTCGGCCGTTAAGAGAGATCAACTTTTGAATGTATGAGATGGGAAAAATAGAATTGAACTTATTTTTTCCTCTCAGATTTGCCATCTCCCATGTCCAGTGATAGGGCGGCATTGTTTTATAAACTTCTCTCTTTAGCGGAGCATCAACGAGATTCGGTCGACGAATCTTTAAAACCTGCTCCAATCCAGCCAAAGGCATTCCAGCTTTGAAGGTTAAAATTCCAAAAAGCGCTCGACCCGACGGTGAAGTCGCGTAACGAGTTCCAGCATAATCAGAGTCCCAAGCTTGAAGTGCAGAAGTATATCGTGAGGCGGCCACTTGCTTCTTTACCATACCTGTCTTTCCAACAGGAACTAAATCAGCTTTTAGGCCATACGCCGTCGAGCAAAAACTGAGGAGTAAAACAAGAGCCAAATTCTTCATAACATAAACCCTATTGAAGCAGAGGCAGTGGTCAAATTGAGGTCGCGACTACCGGTAAAAACTTTGTCCTGGTAATTTTCCCAGCGAAGTTCGAATCGAGCACTAAAGTGCTGAGCAAGCCACAAACCAATTCCGCCTCCAGCAGTGATTGTTGGAGATGTTCCTGATTCGAGTTTAGTCTGACCATATCCGGCAAGACCATAAACATCAAACTGAGCAACGCCCATATCAAACATATTCACTTTTCCGTAAAGTGGGTAAAAGGAAATAACAGCCAACGTCGTATTCAGAGGAACATCCACATCGGGAACATCGAAGTTGTTGTTCTGAACTCGTGCTGTATTGGCGCGAGTGAAGACATCTTTTCCTTCTGCAGTTAGACTGTTATAGTTTTCGTTATAACGAGCACCGATTGAAACTCTTGGAGTAATGTGCAGGTCGATTAATCCACCAATGTGCTCTGTTTCTAAGTAAGCATTTCCGCCAGCAACGAGTCCACCCGTAACACCGAACTCGAGACGCCAATTGCGGTCAACAGTTCGTCGCTGAACAATTCGTACCTTGCGATTTGAATTATAAGCTTTAGCTCGTTTAACAAGCTTCTTATTGGAACCTAATGATTCAAAATCATTGGATATATCCGCCTTCGCAAAACTAACAAAAGAAAGTAGTACGAATACCAGGTTAATAGATACTAGAGTTGACCTCATCACTCCACTCCTTCAGTACACTGGGGTTGTGCAATAGCATTGTAATTAACAGTAATTACATGTTTCATTTCTGGAGACGCCACGCCCGTAGGCCCGTAGGCTTTAAAGTTCATGCGAACTGGCAGACTTCCCGCCTCGTAAGGGTTTCCACCCTGATTTCTATCTACAAAAACATTATTTTTCAGGTCGAGAGTAAAGAAGAATCTCCAGACATTGTTACCAATGCTTTCCGGTACTTGGTTTTCAGTCGATCTTCTTACGAAAACAGCACCATTACCTTCATATTTTTCTTTAGAATTTCCAGTACCGTTGAAATAAACATCTAATCGCGGAAGATTTCCGGCATGAGCGCCTGGAACACTGACATCAACTGTAAATGCCTGCTCTTGGCCTTCAGAAATTGAATCAGTGAGACCCGAAATCGCAATAACTTGAGGCGGCTCATAGGTCTTTCTGACCTTAAAGCTAAAATCGAAACTTTTATTTAACTGAGACAATAAATTTTCATTTCGATCTCCACCAAAATCAGTAATATCTATAGCCAAAGAATAATATACTTCCTTCTCAATTTGGTTGTTCGTCGTGAATCCTAAAGGTGGTTGCCAAGAAAGAATCCAGGTATTAGCTTCAGTATCACTTTTAGCCAGACTTGCGCCGTTTGGCAGGTCAGTGGCGACCAAATTATACTGAACTCCGGCTTGAAGAACTCGAGCCGTAATTTTAAAATCTGAACGAACACCTTCGACAAAGTTAATGTCTTTTTCGGGAGAGATAACAATAATCTCGCTCCCAATAAAGTCCTGGGTTTCTAGTTTTTGTTCGTGAGGAGGAACCGCTTCATCACGAAGTTCTTCGAATTCGTCAAGAGGGTTCTGCTTTTTTCCCGAACAGGCCGACAATAAAAGAGCACAGCTCAATGCAAATGTTAATAATCCTTTAAACATACATACACTCCTCATTAATTCAACCTTCTAAGAACAAAAGGATAAGCTACTTTAACGTCAACATTCCCTTTTGGACGTGGAAACTGCCAAGTCTTCAAACGACCTACCATACAGTTTTCAACAGTTCGGTTTCTTAGACTGGTTTGCGCGACTCGAGCTGTTGTTACTCGACCCCGGCCACCGATAACAAACTTCATTCCCACTCGACCACTAAGACCGGGTTTTCGTTGAAGTCCTTTTTCGTAACAGTAAACAATTTCACCCATGTGTTTTTCAATCACGGCAGCAATCTGGGATCTAGACAATCCACCTTCAACGACCGCTTCCGATGTAACCGGTCTCGAAAAAGCAGCTGAAACGCCAGATAGATCTTTCTTTCCGTAGCCGTTTCTTCCTCCGCCCTTACCTCGGGTATTATAAGATCCACCACCACGGGCGCCTGAACCAGAACCGATTCCGCCACCAGAGCGAACAGCTACGAGACCTTTATTGTAAACAGCTCGCGATACTCCACCTCGCGCACCAGCGCCAAGTCCGGCAACACTACCTGACTTTAAGCGCCCAATATCCATACCTGATTTTCCCCGAGCATTTGAATTGGGGCCGCCCAAAACACCAAGGGCACCCATTTGACCAAGACTGCGTTTTCTCGTCTTACTGCGACGCTTAGCTTGGGGACGAACATTTCTCTTTGTATTTTTAGCAATTGTACTTCTTTGCTTGCGAGCTTTTTTCGCTACAAGAGCTCTCGATTTTTTAACTCGCTTTTTCTTTTTAACAGTCTTTGCATAACGACGCGCTTTTTTGATTTTCTTTTTAGCAGGAGCTACAACTCGACGACGTTTTTCTTTTTTAATTTGCTTGGGCTGCTTGAAGACTTCGACGATAACCTCTTCAGGTTCATCTTTAATCAACTCGGCAACTCCCGTAGAAAGAAGAATTAGAACAACCAAACCAATGTGTACAATAGCTGACCACTTAAACAGGTGGGAGAATTGATTGTTATTATCTTGTTGAAAGGAATAGACCGGAGATGAGTCTTCAACTTCAGTCACGACTTCTAGGGTCCCAAGACCTGTTAAGGCGTAGGGTCTGCGCACGACAGAGCTGAGAAGAACTTTGGGAACGAGAACAGAGTAATGATCTTCAAGTTTACCGGTAGCTGGTAGAAGTTCAATTCGCTTAGTTTCAAGATTTTTGGCTATTCGAAACGAACTGCCTTCTAAATTAAAATAGCGAACAACTTGTCCGTCCTTATTTTTTAAAACGAGTTTGGTTCCCTGAGCTAATCCCATTACAACACCCTATTGTCTTCTTTGTTCCTGTCTAATTCGGTCTTTAAAGTCAGATCTCAACACCAAGATGTCTTTAAGGACTTTTTCGTCTTCGACAGTGACTACAGCTTCACCTGCCAACTGATACTTACCATTAACATCGATCGCACTGAAGCGAACATCGCGACTGAGTTTTTCTTTCACAGCCCCGTGACTTTTTTTGCGCGCCTCCGCTTGAGCTAAGGCAAAAAACAAGATGACGACTGTCAATGCAAGCTTCAAACTTCTTATCATCTTCCACCTCTTTTCAACTCAGCTCTTCGTGAGTCGAGAAAAGCAACCATTAATTCTCCACCGGCTTTTTCTTCAAGCTCCCTGAGGTCCGCCATTCTAGAGCGACTGAAGGGATCATTCTTGAGACGATTTCTGGCAGCGAGAATTTCACGGCGACGAGGAACGTCCTCTTTTGAAGAAATAACTCGGTTTATCTTGAATCTCTTCCACCGGCTCGCATACGAAGCTAACTCTTTGAGCTCTTGAGCGACGAGTCCGCGAACTGGTTGCTCTAGCTTTCGATAATTATCATAGAATCGCTCTTGAACTGCTGACTGCCCCCAAAACTCATCGAGTTTCTTTTTAGAGACATCCGCGACCTTCTTGTATTGAGCCGCTCTTTGGTTGAGAAGGGCTTTATACTGTTGTCTTTGCGTCTGGCTGAGACCAGCTGGCGTCGGAAGTCTTAGCAATTCGGCATAAAGTCTTTCATTCTGCTGGGCAATTAATGAGAGGGTCATGATCTGGAGACTCCAGTCATTCATACGACTCGCCTTCAGCAAGTATTGTTCTGCCTCGCCTAAAAGACTAATTCTTTTCTGTAATGAGTTTTGCAAAAGGCGGTCACTCTGAGAGCGAATTCTATGCTTTACAAGACGCGATCTAAAGCTTCTAAAATCTCTTAAAAATAGCTGCTTATTTAATACTTTACCTGCAGGAGTCTTGGCTACATTCCAAGACTTCAAAACCTTCTCCGCACGGCCATAATTTTTATACTTAGAAAACGTCCAAAGCGCGATCTCGCCAAGTAAGTCCGGAGTCGACCTTAGTTTACTCATTTCTTTGTCAATACCCGCCCACGGATAACGAGATTGCTTAATAAGTTTAATGCGAATTTCGTTGGCTCTTCTACGGCTACTAGTCGCATCTATAAACTCTTCGTAGTGTCGACGAGATGGTTTACCCGAGAGTTCAGCGTACATCGCCATCTTGAGAGCTTTTTGATCTTTTTTAAGTCTTCTCAAATCCATTTTTCTAAGAAGATTGTAGGCAGTACCGAAATCAAGCTTCATTTCTGCAACAAATAGTTGTCTACCGAGAGCAAACTGAACGTCGGATGCGGAAACATCCTTCAGATTGATAATCGCTTGGGCCGAACGCCAAATTTCATTGAGATCCTCAAGTCGCTCGGCCAAAATAATTCTATTTTTATATATGGCAACCTGTTCTTCATGACTCGACTTAACGAGTGGAATCGCCTTTAGCTTGCTCAACTGTTTGCGATACTCCGAATCATCTTTCTTAGAAATAGTTTTCTTACTTTGGTTGAGAACCGAGGTACGGGCAATTTTTGCGTATTCTGCTCGACGAGATGGAAGAGCTGCCGAAAATTGAATCGACCATTTCTCAATGTTTTCGTGATCTTTCATTAAAACAAGAGAATCGAGAGCCAAATCCGCTGACTTTTCGCGAGTCGATTTAGTCACTCTCTTATCGAGAGCCAAAAATCTGAAGAGCTCAGCCGACATTTTATAAGACTTCTGTTCATAGAAGACCATGGCTTTTTGATACTTTACATCGTTAACTGTCGACCCTCTAGGGTTGTAAGTCAGATAATGATCGTATGCTTTGAGACGAAGCTTGGGATTCTTAGTTCCTTCAGCCATTTCGATCTCACCAAGAAGAGCGCCTTCAAAAATAGTACGAAGTACTTTTGAGTTTTTACTATCGCCCTCTTTAAGCTGTTTATAAGCTTCAACAGAACTTTGTCGATAAAGAGAATAACCAGCATCAAATTGATTGAGGTCTCTGGCTACTAATGCTCCCCAGTAAACCATTTCGACATCGCGAGGAAAAGTTGAAATATAGGCTTGGTATGCTCTCAAAAGGTTAAGACTTACTTTTTTCTTCTCTATTTGATTCCAGTCGGTCACCATTTTGCGGTAACGCTTTCTGATCAGTTCGCACTCCGCGGCCTCTTTACAGCCGTGGGACTTCCACTGAGCTAATCCTTTTCCCATTTCTTTGACCGCGCTCGACTTTCTATTCGTATCCAAAAGAAGTCTTGCAAGGCGGGCATGGCCATCAAGGCGCGTTTGATGGGGTATTTTATTACTTAATAGAACACTCCAAACACTAATCGCGGCGTATTTCTTGCCCAGTCGATCGACCTCGACGGCTAGATAGTTGAGGTTCTCTAATTGGTTTCCTCGAGGACTGTACTCGGAGAGAATTTGGATTTCCGAGTGTCCGACTTTTCCCTTAGCTAAAAAAGTTGCTAGATCTCTCGCCACATCCTCATGAAAAGAGGCATCGATCGCTCCTGAACCATCAAGATCTAAATAGGATGGATTTCTAAGAATAGAGATCAATCTTTGTTTAGCAGGTCTGAGTCGACCAAGGTTGAATAAACACCACGCGCTTCTATAGTGAGAGTATCCCTTCCTAGGAAGAACTGGGTATTTTAAACTTTGTGTATAGTGATTGAGAGCTTGAGAAAAACTTCTTTGCTGAAACTTTAGATCTCCAAGCGCTACATGAGTTCGAGCAACGAGAAGTTTTCCGTGACGACGCACGCCTTGCTTAACAAGACGCTTGTAGAGCGCTTCACCTGATCGCAATCGACCGACTGCAATATTGAGATGAGCCATCTGAAGAAGGATTTTTCCTTCTAAGTTTTTATTTGAACCCTGGTAGGCTTTTTCATAGTAAGATAAAGCCTTCAATCGATCTGCTTTAACACCGCCACAATTTTTACAGCCTTTTTCATGCTGTCTTATTATCTTTAATCGAGCTCGCTCGGCATAGAGATCCCCAAGCCTTAGAGTAATCGCCGAGACTTTGATGTCACTGGCCGATTTCTCACTGAGCACTCCTTCTAACTTTCGAATAACGATTGTCGTTGTATCGATATCCATTTTCTCTGCAAGCGCATTTTGCGAGGCAAAGATTTGGAGCGTTATTAGAATGACGAGGCTTAGTATCCACTTTTTCATAGTCCTTCACCACTTTGAATGACTGCAAATTTAAATTTATTAAAACCAGCTTGAGTCGCCGCCAAAATAATGGGATTGATCGCGGGATAAGTCATTTTGCGATCCGCTTGAATAACGAGAGGTTTCGTCTTTTCACTCTCGTCAAGTCCCTCAGCGATAGTCTCAAATTCTTTTTGAAGTTGGCGGCGATCGATCTCTTTGTCGGCGACAAAGACCTTCGACTTTTCAATTCGAACAGTTGTTGCTGGCTTCAGAGAAATACTCTGACTTGCCTTTGGCAACTCCATATAGTGAATATTGAGAGTCTCAGGATTGTTACTCGTATTCAACAAAAGGTAAATCACGAGAATCGAGAACGCATCAACCAATGATGTTAGCGTCAAAGTCATCGCCAAATTCTTTTTGAAAGAACGGGACTTCGACTTAATCATGGACTGACTACTCGTCAGCTTCTCCATCAACCCAGAATCTATATATCTACTTTTAAACACCCTAGACTCCCTTTTTTAGCCTCTAAAGCGGGGCTATCCCTATATTCTTTAGACCCGTTCCTTTGAGTCCATCCATCATTTTGATCATCTGTTCATAGGAAGTTAACTTCCCTGGCAAAATCAAAGCTGTTTCTATCTGTGGGTAACTTTCTTTAATCTGTGCCACATAACTCGAAATTCGCTCCCACTGGGGCTCATTACGATCAGCTAAGAAGTTTACTTCCCGCAAACGAGAAGGCACACCATCGATGTCTTTAAGCATGATTCGAACCTCACCACGAGATTCAAATTTGGCCCATATCGTTGGTGGGTTTTCTTTTCCATTTTGCGTTTCATTACCTAGAGCTTGATCAACATCCATCGTTCCGATGTTAATCCAAACTGCTGTTAGGAGCAGAAAAGAGATAAGTACTGCTAAAAGCGAAATTACTGGTAGCAAATTGACTTCAAAATTCAGTTCTTTTTCTTGATCATTATTCATGATTCCTCCCTACTCCTATAACAATCAGCTACTAGGCTTTTTTCTTGCTCATAGGAACAACATTGTCATAACGGAAGCTCAACCAATTATAGAGGCGAAGCGCACCCTGACCGAGATCTTCTAAAAGAGTATTCGTACGATTTTGAAGAACCGAGTACATAAACAAAGTTGGGATGGCCATGATAAGACCATAAGCGGTTGTGTACATAGCCATTGAAATACCACTAGTTAGAGCGGCAGCTTTCTCAATAGGATCAAGGCCAGCAACAGAACCGAAAGCCTGAATAAGACCAACAATTGTTCCGAGAAGACCTAGAAGTGTACCAACGTTACCTAGCATCGCGAGAAAACCAGTTCGCTTCTCTAGAGCTACTTTTTCGTCGAGAAGTACTTCGTCGATTCGAACTTGAATTTCTTCTTTGCCGCCAAGGTCTTTAGCTGCCTGCGATCCGGCTAAAGCGATTTGTGAAATTGGATTTGATTGACCAATTGAGTGAGCTCGAGATTGAACGGCATCCAATCGACCATTTTTAATATCCGCTTCAAAAGCATGAGCTAAACGTTTTTGCCCTACTTTTTTAACACCATATAGATAAACAACTCTTTCGATAATAATTGCAGTGGCCATGATCTGAACACATAAAATTGCCCACATCCAAATTCCCCCATGGGAGAAAGCCTCTGAAAAACTTGAAAAGAAACCCACAGATTCCATAACACGCTCCAATGATTTTTTAATAACCCTAATAAAACTAATCAGTCTTAAGTGACCGAACAGCTGGACTGTATCGCAAGCTATGTGCCAGGGCTCTCGAGCCACTCACTTGTAAACAAGCAAAGGTCCAATAAAATTTTTTCACTAAGAGAGCCCCTCAGGGTTCATATATTGGGGTGTGACAAACTTGCGCATAGCGTTTTGTAGGAAGTGCAATTTGACTGTTTAGTTATTACCTAAGGCTCAAATTGATTGGGTTCGTTCTCGACGCTTAATAAGATAGAAAAACTACTAAACTCACTGGTCGAGGGACTCGAGTTCTTGAATTGAAGGAGGCCCAAATCGTTCGGGCAATGCAAGACGGTAATCTTTTCTAAGCTCTACTGGCCACTTATACATGTTAGTTAAGTCCAAGAAAAAATTAGGTTTTAAGGGAGGATAGATTTCTGAAAAATTCATAATCGTTCCTCGGTTCATCCGGCGCTTAATATCGCCCCGTTGCAGCTGACCAGGAGAGCTATACCCCATGGAGCCTAAAAGCTCAGCAAAAGCGGTAACAATTTCTTTTTGATATTTGGCAACTCGCTTGCTCTTGTCTTCGACATTTAATCCGCGAACCAAACTCTCTTTAGTCGTTGCCACCCCAACAGGACAAGCATTGGTATTACAGCGCAAGGCCTGAATGCAGCCGAGGGCCAACATCATTCCTCTGGCGGAAACACAAATGTCAGCACCTAGGGCCAACTTAGTTACGATATCGAACCCATTAAAAATCTTGCCCGAAGCAATAATTTTGATGTCATCTCTAATTCCAAAGCCGACGAGGGTATCATGGACAAACGCAATAGCATCATTCAGAGGCATTCCAACAAAGTTTGTAAACTCTAAGGGTGCCGCACCTGTTCCACCTTCAGCTCCGTCGACAGTGATAAAGTCAGGACGAATTGCCGTCCTCACCATAGCTTTGCAAAGGGCAAAGAAATCGCTTCTTGCGCCAATGCATAGTTTAATGCCCACGGGCTTTCCCCCAGATAGCTTTCTTAGAAGTCGAACAAACTTTAAAAGTTCAATGGGCGTGTCAAAAGCAGTGTGAGCTGAAGGTGAGAGTACGTCTTTCCCTTTGGGAACTTCTCGAATCCTAGCAATTTCATCGGTCACTTTTGCCGCGGGTAAAATACCGCCATGCCCGGGCTTTGCCCCTTGACTGAGTTTAACTTCAATCATTTTTACGGCTTCTTTTTTGGCCTTAGTTTCAAAAAGGTCGGGGTTAAACCGCCCTTCTTCGTCGCGACAGCCAAAGTAGCCCGTACCTATTTGCCAAACGAGATCACCACCCTGTTCGTGGTAGGGTGATATTCCTCCCTCTCCAGTATTATGAAAAAAACCACCTTCTTTTGCCCCTTTGTTCAGGGCCATAACAGCATTTTTCGACAGAGATCCGTACGACATAGCTGAGATATTAAAGACTGAGGAGGAATAGGTTTGCAAGGTGTCCTTGCCACCGATCGTAACCCTCAATATTCGCGGATCGATATGTTGGGGTTTGAGCGAGTGATAGACCCACTCCTTTCCATTTTCACTGAGATCGTGAAGAGTTCCAAAGGGTACCGTTTGTAAGTCCCCTTTTGCCCTTTGATATATGCTTGATCTCGTTTCTCTAGAAATTGGTTTTCCATCTGTATCTGACTCAACAAAATACTGCTGGATTTCTGGCCGTACCATTTCAAAAAGAAATCTAAAGTGTCCAATTACAGGAAAGTTTCTTGTGACCGCATGATTTGTTTGACTCAAATCGTGAACGCCCAGTGAAAATAAAAAAAGCACAACAATACCAACGGGCCAGCTCACGAGATCGAGAAAGATGGCCCCTGCAGTAAGCAAAATGATGATAGTCGAGATGATGAAAAACTCTTTGCGCATAGATAATTTATCGGAATTATTGAAAAAGAGTTCATCAAAAATGACCTCGCAGACACCAAATTTTACTTTAGTCTATTCGATTTCGAACTTGAGTTGGGACCGCCTGATTTCATAGTCCTCGATACTCATTAAACGTACGCCAATACCTATCAGGCGAAATGACCTCTCACCCCGGGCGTAGGCGTGCTCAAGTAGGTCTTGATACGACTTTAGGCTCGGTAGCTCAGCGTTTTTTTCTTCGTGGGTGGTCGTTTGAAAGTCATGAAACTTGAGTTTTACAAACTGGCCTGAAATTCGATTTTTAACTCCTGACTTTTCGAGGCGCTTCAGAAATTCCTCATATATTTTAGGGAGCTCTTCTTTGACATCACTCAAGGTTCCCTTGTCCTCGAAAAAGGTGCGCTCCACCGATAAAGATTTTCTTTCGGAACTCGTTTCAACAGGACGGTTATCGACTCCTCTAGCATAATTATAAAGAGCGGCTCCCCACTTTCCAAATCTTCGCACGAGTTCTTCTTTCTCAAGTCCCTGTAAATCACCACATGTTTTTATACCCAAATCTTTGAGTCGGCCCTCCATGACTTTTCCGACACCAGAGATCTTTTTTACAGGTAGAGAGACAACAAAATCACTCACTTGGTCGGGAGTAATCACCATGAGACCATTGGGTTTCCTCCAGTCACTAGCCACTTTCGCTAAGAACTTATTGGGCGCGACCCCCGCAGAAGCGGTCAGCTGGGTCTCTTCATAGATTCTTTGTTTTATTTCTTTTGCGATGAGGGTCGCACTTCCCGAGTGAAGACTGAGTCCCGTAACATCGAGATAGGCTTCGTCCAAAGAAAGGGGCTGAATGACTTCAGTATACTCTCTAAAAATACTTCGAATTTTCTGGCTTTCTTCTTTGTATCTCTCAAAATGAGGTTTAACGATGATTAAGTCTTTACAAAGCTCAAGGGCCCTGTGAGTCGGCATCGCTGAGCGCACTCCAAATTTTCTTGCTTCGTAAGATGCTGTCGTTAATACTCCCCGCCCGGAAGTTCCGCCTACGGCAATAGGTAATCCCTTCAAGCTCGGATCGTCTTTTACCTCAACTGCCGCATAAAAGCAGTCCATGTCTATGTGAATGATTTTTCTAGGCAGATTTTGTGAACTCATGTAAGTTGACCCCGATGAAATTTCACCAAAGACTGTTTGAGCGCTTTACCGAAAAACAATTGGGCATTTTAGCTGCCGCAACGACCGCATTCTGCTGGTCATTCCTCGCTATTATTCTCAAGGTAGCGCTCAATTTCACAGACTCTTATACCATCGTTTTCTATAGAATGGCATTTGCAGCCCTTTTTATGCTCATGATTGGATTTTTTTGGCAACGAGATTTGTTGAAAATCCTAAAACATTGGCCAAAGTGGGTCATTGTTGCCGGCTTGGGGCTTGGCGGAAATTATCTCGGTTACATGAAAGGAGTGGAACTCACTTCTCCGAGCAACGCTCAGGTTTTCATCCAGTTAGCCCCCCTATCTCTATTAATTAGTGGAATTCTATTTTTTAAAGAAAGACCCCTCTGGCATCAGTACGTGGGAATTCTCGTGACCGTATTCGGTTTTTCTCTTTTCTTTAAGGATCAAGCTGGCAACGGATCCAATGAATGGAGCTCTTATATCTCGGGCCAAACTTGGATATTTTTTGCGGCCATCACCTGGGCTCTATTTGCCAGTATTCAAAAATTTGAGAGCAAGAGATGGACCTTGGGCCAGCTCAATTTAATGATTTGGCTCGTCGCGAGTTTACTCCTCTCACCTGGAGTCTCCTGGGCAAAATTAATTGAGATCTCTTGGGCAGCTCACCTTTTTCTCGCCTTTTTAGGTCTTAATACAATTATTGCCTATGGCTGCTTTTCGTATGCCCTTAAAACCCTTCCCGCGACCCAGGTGTCACCGATTATTACTCTGAATCCGCTTCTAACTCTTTTATTCATGAATGTGCTCAGTCTGTTTGAGTTCTCTTGGCTTGCTCCAGAAAAGGTCACATTTCTCGGTTATTTTGGCGCTCTTTTGGTCGTTTCAGGTGTAATCCTAGCAGTTCGCTCTAGACCCCTATCTTTTAGTCTAAAAAAGACTTCAACTTGAGTCGTAAAAAGAGATTCTATATACTTTAGTTATGGGTGTTTTCGTAAGAATTCTAATTTTATGGACTTTGGTTTCATGTACAAGTAATCCGGTGGATCAGCAACTCGATCAAATTCGCCATCTTCAGTCAGGCCACAAACATCAAACGTATCAAAATGAGATGGCTCGAGTTTGGTTTGACAACTACACTAAAGCGCTTGAATTAGTGGACTCCAATAGAACCCAGAGCTGTAGCCTCTTTTCGGGTCTTGCCCTCGACAGAAAGTTCCCACTCAATAAAGTTGCAAGCCTTAGACTCCTCGAAAACTGTCCAGGCCCCCACCCAAAACAAGTTTCGCTCTTAGCAAAGAAAGTAGACCAGGATTGGCTCGATAAATTAAAAATAAATGCACTCTTAGTCGATGCCCACAGAAACAAAGACGTTCGTGACATTATGGACTGGAGTTTCGAAAAGTCCAAAGTATTGACTGACCAAGAAGAAAAACTCAATTACACCTTTGAGGCTCTCAAGGCAGCAAAACGAGTTCGCGATAAAAAGAAAATCGAAACGCTCCAAGCTCGTGTTTACAAACTTGCACCGAGACTCATCCAACGACCGAAGCGTGCAGAGTATTTAAAGGTCGCCGCAGACTTTAAGAAAAATCGAGATTTTAAACTGGCGCTTAGATATTATTTTAAGGTCGTTAAATATCGCAAGAGTTCTTGGGAGGATAAGTACCAAGCGCTACGAGGAATCCGCTCTGTTTTTCGATTGCAACGAACCTCAAAAATGAGCGAATACATTCAGGCAACGAAAGATCTGGCGCAATTTACCGAGAGACGCTTTAACAACTGGAGGACTCGAAGGTACTGGACGAGTCGCTATCACGACAATCAAGTCCTCTATGCACGGACGCTCTGGAGTTATAAGAGTCGAAATAGTGCCATTCGAGTTTTACAGAGGGCCCAGGTTAAAATAAAAGGCAAACATAGCCTTGCCCAAGTCTATTGGCTGAGAGCCCGCATGGCAGAAGAAGCCAAAAATTACAACGAGTCCATCGCTTGGCTAGAGAAAGCCGCCGACGAGCCCCGAATGGGCCCTAATATGGACGACGAAATTCGATGGCACTTGGCTTGGAATTATAATAAAATGGGCCAATTCAAAAAAGCGATTGAGCAGTTCGATGAGTCTATTAAATTAACGACTAACATCTTCTTAAAGCACAAACTCTATTTCTGGAAAGCGAAGGTTCTACAAAAAGATGGACAGGGAGATCTCGCTCAAAAAACCTTCAACGAACTCATAGAATTAGATCCAATTGGATATTATGGAATTTTGGCCTACCGACAATTAGATCAAGCCATACCTGCGGTTCGATCACTCGCTTCTACCAATAAGCTAGCAAACCTCGAAGAAATCATCGGAAAAACTGACTTAGTGACTCTCGAGTGGCTCATCGCTGTCAAAGAAAAGGATCTCTCTCGAAAATTTCTCGATTCGCTTTCTGAGAGAAAGTTGGTTTCAAATACAAAAAATTCAACTGAAGTTTGGACTCAGTTTTTGAAATACTACGCCCGCGCCGGAGATTACCTTGGACTATTTATGCAGCTTGGTAATATCGACTCTGAACTTCGCGATCAGATTTTTCAAAAAAACCCACAACTTCTCTTTCCTGAACCATTTAAAGATCATGTCACTGAAGCGGCCGAACATTTCGAAGTGAACCCTAATCTCATCTATTCGATCATGCGCCAGGAGTCGGCTTTTAATCCCAAAGCCAGGTCCCATGCCGATGCCTTTGGGCTCATGCAGTTAATTCCAGAAATGGCAAAGCGAGCTGCTCGCTATGCCAATATTCGCTTTCAAAGACACCGGGAACTCTACGACCCCGAAACCAATATCATGCTCGGTAGTGCTTTTCTGAAAAACCTATTAGGTAAAAACAATAACAACTTTTTGGTTACAGTAGCTTCCTATAACGCCAGCGAGAAAGCCATAAAGAATTGGGTGCAAACTCGATATACGGGGGACCCCTTAGAGTTTATTGAGGACATTCCTTACTCTGAGACACAGGGTTATATAAAACTCGTTTTGAGAAACTTAGTTTTCTATCAAAGACTGAACTCAGATGGCGAAGCCATCTACTTTCCTGAGTGGTGTCTACAGTCTTTACAGGACTTCAAATCATAGCCAAATGATTAAATAGTCTCGTTTTAAGCCTTAATGATTTCAATGATTTAGAGCCCAAATCTCGGCACCTGTATTGCTGTATATATTATTATCAAATCGTTACAGGGATAGAGAATGATATCAAAAGCCATAAATTTAGTACTTTTCATCGCTTTACTCGGAATAGCCTACATCGTTTGGGAAGGCCTCGGATTGATGTCTGATAAAAATATCGCATCTGTACCTGAAACGGAAGTGGAGCAGAAGCCAACTCGAGATATGGAACTCGGAACTGCTACAAAACAAAAATCAAAAAGAATTGAATCAAAGGTGATTATGAATGACCCCGCTATGTCACAAAAGTGGGGGCTACAGAAGATGCAAGCCAAGAAAGCCTGGGACGTTTCTCAGGGAAGTAAAGAGATCATCATCGCCGTTATCGATACAGGAATTGATATCAATCACAAGGACCTCAAAGCAAACCTTTGGGTGAATACCGGCGAAACAGGAATTGATCCCATCACTAAAAAGGATCGTGCTAAAGATGGGATCGATAACGATCGCAATGGCTGTATTGATGATGTTCACGGCTGTAACTTTATTACGGGAACGGGAGACCTCACTGATAATCATGGTCACGGTACCCATATCGCAGGAATTATCGGTGCCGAAGGCGGAAACGGTTTTGGTATTAGTGGTGTGGCGCCTAAAATTAGTTTAATGATTCTTAAATACTACGACCCTAAAGCTTCAGGCGTTAACAACCTTAAAAACACAATTCGATCCATTCAGTACGCAGTCGACAAAAAAGCTCACATTATTAATTACTCTGGTGGTGGACTTGAATTTAGCCAAGAAGAATTCGATGCTGTTCAACTTGCTGCTCAAAACAAAGTACTTTTTGTGGCTGCCGCTGGTAACGAACGCTCGAACTCAGACCAAGCTAAATACTATCCGGCTGACTACGAGTTATCGAATATTATTTCGGTGACAGCCGTTGATCCAAAAACACAAGTTCTAGCCACGAGTAACTACGGTGTTTCTACGGTGGATATCGCAGCCCCGGGGCAAGACATCTTTTCGACACTGCCCGGAAACTCTTTTGGCTTAATGACAGGGACCTCACAAGCAACTGCCTTTGTGAGTGGCGTTGCCGCCCTCGTTATGGCTAGTAACCGAGAATACTCAGCTGCCGATGTTAAACGATATATCTTAAAGACTGGTGATGAGTACCCATGGTTACGCTCGAAAACGGGAACTTCAAAAAAGCTAAATATCTATAAGGCTCTAACAACTCTCGATTCGGGCGTTTCTGCTACAGGTGTTATCGCCTCGAATGTTCACAATATGAAGGATCAATTTGTTTCGGACCCCAATGTGAAACTTCAAACTGGCGACGCCGCCCGCGATATTGCCAATTTTGGTAAGATGCTTATGGAATCAATGAGCAATCAGAAAAAGTAAAAACTGACCCAATATATTGTGGAATCCAGATAGTCACGAATAGGTATTTTAAATGCAGTATCGCTAGTCCATGAAGAGATACTGCCCGAAATGCCCTCACCAGCACAGCGAAATTCGAAAACACGGATTTTTCAAACGGAAGTCCGACTATAAATTCATCCAACGGTTCATTTGCACCCGTTGTAATACCACTTTTTCAAAGGCCTCAACTCAAAAGTGTATCCACCAAAATAAACGCCATCTTAACTCCATCATCCTCAAACTCATCGCCAGTAAGAACTCCCAACGACGAATCGCCCTCCTTTTAGGTATTAGTAAGAATACGGTCGCTTCGAAAATTAAGTTTCTAGCCAGGATAGCCCGAGAGAAAAATCGACAACAGTTAATTCAAAGCACTTCAGCCAAAGAAATTATTTTTGATGATATGGAAACTTTTGAGCACAGTAAAATGAAACCCCTAAGCATTACGGTTGTCGTTGAAAAATACACTCAGAGAATTTTGGGTGCCAGAGCATCTATTATGCCTGCCAAAGGCTTACTTGCAAAGAGGTCTCGAAAAAAATACGGCAGAAGAAAGGATCAAAGACACAAAACGAGAGAGCAACTTTTCCTGGATCTTAAGAGAGTTCTAGGCGCTCCAGTCACGATCGAATCCGACCAAAACCCACACTACATTAAAACTGTTACCCGACATTTCCCCGAAGCCGACTACATCCAATATCGAGGAAGAAGAGGCTGTGTCGTTGGCCAAGGCGAACTTAAAGAAGGAGGCTTCGATCCTCTTTTCTATCTCAATCACACCTGCGCCATGATTCGAGATAACTTGGGTTGTTTAGTAAGAAGAACCTGGTGCACATCTAAAACAATTCACCACCTTCAGGATCGTCTTGATATCTACACCTACTTTCACAACACCTTCATATTAAAAAGCCGAAAGAAAGCAACCTGCCACTAGTTCATCTATAAATTGAATCAGAATTCTTTGTTTTTGAAATGAAGAGAATCATTCTTTGTGGAAAGTGTTATGGGGGTTCATTTTTAGGGCTCTTGCCAGCCGGATGCGCACTAGGCAAGAAGGGCAGGAGCCCGGCCCTATAAATGAACTCCCAGAATACTTGGAACAACTGGAATCTGATTCTCCTCATTCCACAAACACATGAATATGGGTCAATTTGTGAACATTCTTAAACAAAACAATCACGAACCTAGGACGACTTGACTGACCAACTAGAGTAAATTTGATTTCAGAAAGGAGATACTTATGAAGAATCTTATTAAACTAGTTATTTCAATTATTTTTATGACGAGCTTGACCGCGTGTTGGGAGTCAGAAACCGAGAATAAAATCGAAGATATTGGAGAAAATATCGAAGAAACCTATGAAGACTCGAAAGAGAGCATTTCTGACACTGCTGAAGACGCAAAAGACAAAGTAGAAGACTGGAGTGAAAAAGGTAAAGAAAAATATAACGAAGCAAAAGAAGAAACTAAAGAAGCACTCGAAAAAATTGAAGGATAGATTAAAGTCACCCTAAATAGAATTAAAAAGCCCTCACATATGAGGGCTTTTTTTTTGATCCGAGAGATATTTCTCCCGCTTAGCATATAAGACAACTATGACATCTCTAAATTATGAGCTATTTTTTGATTGCAAAATATCTCTCACTAAGCTCAATACGAATAGTAGCACGAACACAAAAAATAGGATTTTGGCAATCCCAGCAGCCGTACCTGCTATTCCTGTAAAGCCAAAAATAGCTGCAAAGATTGCTATTATTAAAAAAGTTATCGACCAACTTAACATTACTATACCTCCTAGTTAGTAGCCCTAGTTTCTATCAAAGGGCTAAATTTTTGACTTAGAAATTTTGGAAATAATGTTTAGTTTTCTAATCATATAATCATTCACCTCATAGCATCATTTTTCATTTTCTACACAATTTCTTAAATGAATTGAGAATTATTTTTCTGAACTCTAGGGAAAACTAACAATCAACAACCCCGAGGAGGATCTATGAAAAATATTTTAAAACTATCGTGTCTGGGATTAATAACTGCGTCTTTAATAGCTTGTAGCAAAGAAGATGCTAAAGAAGTGGCCAACAATGTCGCAGAAAACCCCGAACTCAATGGTAAATTTCAATCAGAATGCTTTGGTTCCGATGTACTTGACTTCTCTTATAGAGAGACTCTCGAGTTCGCAGGGAATCAGTTTAGTCAAATAAGAAACTACTACTCAACTGATACATGCTCAAATGAATCTTTAGTCGGCAACCTATCGGTCAACGGAGACTTCGTAATCGATGCAGATGGCCTACCCGATCATCCGGCTGGATCTATCGAAATACAATTTGACGAAGCAGAAATCACACCTCAATCAGAGGACCTCGCAAGCGCATTAAGCTCCGTCGAACTCTGTGGTATCGAAAATTTTGAAAGTGGAGTCACCTCTGAAGTACCCAAAAAGTCTTCAGACAATTGGACCTGTCCAATTCGTGACTTCTCGAGCACCGTATATGGCAGCTATCAATTAGAAGGTGATGAACTCAGACTAAATAAAGGTGGTCTAGAAGCGATGTCTACCGAAGTCGATGAGCGTCCTAAAGAATTGGGCAAGGCTTCTGTATACCTAAGAAACTAAAATTTAAAAAAAACCGAAAGGAGAACTTATGACAACCCACCATGAAACTTTATTCACAGGAACGAAACTAAAAAAATCTGCCCTCGAAGTTGAGCCTATAATCGACAAAAATGTCGATTGGATGCAAAGAATGATTCGAGGCGAATATTCTGCTCTCGATGCTTACAGACAGTGCATCGAGAAATTGACGAACAAAGCCGAAAAGTCGAGACTAATGGCATTTTATAACGACCATGAGAATAACCTCTACTTTTGGAAAGGAAAAGTCGGAGAAAAGTTTGTAAAGCCAGAAGATAGCTCTGGAATATGGGGAGATTTTGTTTCGACTTTCATGAAATCGGCTAAGATTTTTGGTGATGAAACCACTCTCAATGCCCTTAAAAGAGGAGAAGAACACGGACTTTCTGAATACCAACGACTCTTGGAACTAGATGAGGTTCCCCTTAAAATCAAAAAGATTGTTAAGGAGCATTTTATTCCTCAAATTGAAACTCACATTAGTTCCATTGAAGCATTGAAGAGTTTACACTAAATTTTTGAATCTTATAATAAGGGGCTAACGAAGCCCCTTATTGTTTTGCTTCAGGTTCAAATCGATAGCCAACTCCATGAACCGATTTAATCGTAGACGAAGCATCTCCTAACTTCTTTCTGAGTTTGCTAACATGAGTATCTACCGAGCGCGGATAAATATGGATATTCTCTCCCCAAATCTCATTCAGCATTTGATCTCTAGGAATCACAACTCCTACATGGTCACAAAAATAGCTAAGGATCTTGAATTCAAGGGCTGTTAGTTCGACTTTTTTATCAACGCCATCGCAATCAACGAAAACTTCTTGTCTATTCCGGTAAACCTTTAAAGGTTTCCATTCGTGGTTAGACTGGGATTCTTGTAATAATTTGACCTTTTTTAACTTGGCTAATACTCGTGCTTTAAGCTCCAGCGAACTAAAGGGCTTGGCAATGTAGTCATCAGCTCCGGCTGAGAATCCCATAATTAATTCAGGTAACTCCGAATGAGCTGATAAGAAAAAAATTGGAAGCTGAGGATATTCACTCTGAAACTCATTACATAAGTCTACACCATTCCCATCAGGCAACTCCACATCAAGAAGGATCAAATGGACTTCTTTTTCCGAGACAAAGTCTCTAGCCGATGAAAGAGTTTCAACCCAATCAAGGCTGACTTCGTTTCCTAGCGCTAACTTTACTTGAGCGAAGACCTCTTTACTATCTTCTACAAGAAGAACTTTCTCCATTCACTCTCCTGCTTAGTTCGGTTCCCTCGTGGAATACATTGAACCGGTTCGAAAGTTAAGCTCTTTCGTTAAATATTGGAATTAAGTACCAAACCTTCCATTTACCATCTTAGAAAACATACACCATGATCCACTTAAATTAGATCTGACGCGCCCTGTCGCTACAGCTCATTCACTTTTACCTGAAATGTTTAGAACTCTAAACATTTTAACCTCTGCTTCGTAAAGTTTGAAAACAGAAACGATGAGATCTTCTGAATATAGAAAGGAAGTATAATGAAAACATTAATTTTTATTATGATCAGTTTGATACTCATAACATTCACCACAGCATGTTCCCACGATGTAAAAAGAACAGAATTTCCGAGTCAGTACAATTCTGATGAAATGATCGAGAGTATAGAGGCAAGTTTTTTCAAGGCAAGAGGCAAGCAGTCTGATCTCTTAGCCGCGAAAGAGTTTAATCATGCACTGGAACATTACCGAGAAGCCCGAAAAGAGTATTCGAGTCAGAATATTGACCTAAAAAAACTAACCACTGAGGCAGGATTAAGTCACGCCCTATTTAAACGTTCGATCGAACTCGCAGACAGAAGAAAACAAAATTATGAATTTATTCTTTCCGCAAGAATGAAAGCTATTGATAAAGATGCCCGTTTTTATAACCGCACTTACCAAAAACTTAAAGCCATTGATGAAGATCTCATTAATGATACTAATGGTTTGACAGAGCCTCTCGACTCAGAAGACTATTCAAAGTTCCAATCTAAATATCAAGATCTCAAAGTTGAATCGATTAAGATTCAAGAATTAGGGATGATTCATGATTTAATAGATCAAGCAAGAGAGAGAGACGCCGAAGAGAAGACCCCCGAACTGCTTAAAAAAACAATACGACTCACTAAAGTCAGCGAAAATCTTATCGATAAAAACTCCTCAAATGCTTCAAAGTACGATGAAGCAGTACTTAAAGCCGCTTACAGTGCCGCACTTTTGACGGACGTCTTAGATGCAATCGATTCTAGAGAAGGTCAACTCGCTGAATCAGTCGGTTTAGAACTCGTGCAAAAAAATCGAGCACTCGGAAAAAAGGATTCCGATATAGAAACTCTGAAAGACTTTTTAGCTTACACAAAAAATCGTCTAAACACCTCCAGGACTGATTTAAACTTGGTTACTGAGAAACTCGAAGATGCGTCGAGAAAATTAAAAAAGAATCAAAGACTTCAAGATATCGCAAAAACCTTTGAGAAAAGTGAGGCTGAGATTTATCAGAGGGATTCAGACGTTATTATTAGACTCAAGAAAATTCCATTTGCAGTGGGCCAACATAAAATTCCAGAAAAGGGAAAGAAGGTTCTCGAAAAGGTTATCACAGTCACTGAGAAAGTTGACCCTACAAAAATTATAGTTTTAGGGCACACAGACATAACCGGCTCAAAAGAGTACAATAAAAAGCTCGCTAAAAAACGAGCCGTTAATGTCGCTCGCTATATCAATAGTAAAAAGGTAGACTCAGAAATTGAGACTCAAGCTGTTGGTTACGAAAGACCTCTCGTCGCCAATACTGATCGGGAGTCACGTGCTCTTAACAGGAGGGTGGACATTATCTTGGCCGTCAACTGACTAGATCCTACTTAGTAAAGGGCGGGACTCAATAAGTCCAGCAATTCAAATGCAGCATCTCTTTCATGTAAGAGATGCTGCCCTTTCTATCGCCACTGGTATTCGAAAAAATGATTCAATCATGATCAATTTACCTTGGCCTTTAAATACTCTTCAATTTCTAAAATCGAATCTTTCAATACCTTATAGTCGGCTTCATCACAGGCTTTTTGAATTCTTTTTGCTAATTCTCCCAAGTAATTAAACCCATATGGTGCCGAAAACCCTTTCCACTTATGTGCCAGCTTTGAGATCTCCTGAAAGTCTTTATTTTCACAAAATAATTTTATTTTTGATAGCTCTTGAGTCCTATCCTGTAAAAACTCTTCCACGAAATCTTCGAGCCCCTCTTCGGGTCGTTCATTAGATACTATCTCTCTAAGGTCTTCACCGACTTTCAACGAAATCTCCATTGTTTAAAGGTTAACTTTGAAACTTTCTAATAATCTTATCGACTGCCATTACAAGGTCTTTTGAACCAATTGGTTTGACAATATGCCCATCAAATCCTGCCTTGGTGACCTCTTTCTTGTCTTCTTCCATCCCATGTGCCGTTAATGCTACAATAGGATACTTTAGACGAGTCTCCCGTAGTTTTTGTAAGACCTCAAAGCCATTCATTTCTGGCATTTGAAGGTCGAGTAAAAGCAACGAAAAATCAGAATCACTCTCTCTAATATTTTCCAATGCCTCCACTCCAGAAGAAAAACTATAGACTTGAGCTCCTGCCTTTTCCAAAAATGTTGAAAAAAGTCTTAAATTTTCCTTTGCATCGTCGACGACAATTATACTACATCCTTTTAACGAAACTAAACCCTTACCCTCTTCGCCTTCCTCTCTTTGTACGCTTTCCAATTCAGGAAGGACCTCTTTTCCTGGTAACTTTACTTTTACCGACAATTTAAAATGACTCCCCTGTCCCACTTCACTATCAACGAGCTCGACGCCGCCCCCCATTCTTTCAGCCAACTTTGAGGACAAGCTAAGACCTAACCCCGTTCCGCCCGCTCGACGTGAGAAACTCGAATCGACTTGCTCAAAAGCCTTAAAGACCTTACCAAAATCTCCCCGTGGTATTCCCATACCAGTGTCAATAACCGAAACTGAAAAAAGATGAGAAACCTCGGCGTCGCTATCATTACTAACTTCCTCTACTTGAGCAACGACATCAATTCGCCCTTGGCTAGTGAACTTGATCGCATTTCCTATTAAATTCGAAAGAATTTGCTTCAAGCGAGTATCATCAACAACAAACCAACTTCCATAATCGGATTGAAAGTGACTCGATAGATTAATACCTTTCTGTTCGGCCTTGATCCCAAACAGTAGAACAGACTCCTCTACAAGAGACTTAAGGTCAGTTGGTTTAGGAGCGAGTTCAAATTTCTCGAAATCCAACCTAGATATGTCCAAAATTTGATTTAATATTTGAAGTAAGTGATTGGAGTTCGTCTGAATAATTTCAGAGTTTTTACGAATATCCTCTCGGCTGAGGTCCTCGTTAATTAATATATCCGCATACCCTACGATGGCTGTCATCGGTGTTCTAATCTCGTGACTCACATTTGCCAAAAACTCACCTTTAGCTCGATTGGCGGTGTTCGCCTGAAGCAAAGCCTGGTAGAAATCTTCAAGCATCGATTTAAATGAATTGAATAATGGTCTAAAAACAAATAGCCAAATAATAAACATCAATATCGACAGAGTAACGATTATATAGATAATCAACCTGCTTGTACTTTTAATTAGATCTGCCTGCAATAAGTCGATATCTCTATTTAGCTTACTGATAATATTTGTTAACATTTCTATTTGCCGTGAAACGGACTCCTCATCGAGAACTTTCTGATAGCTACTTTTCTGAACAATCCCTTCTCGGATAAATTTTAGAAACGTCTCAGACTCTTCTAAATACCTGCTAAAATTCAACATGAAATCTGACTGTACGTTTTCACTCCTATTAACTTCTTCAATCAGCTCATTGACCAGCTGCTTCTCATTGTTCAAACTAGATACTAATGCATCTAATTCCGACTTAAATTCCTTTACTACATTGTTCAGCCTCGGCTTCTGGAGTTCTCGAGAAATTCTCGAAATTTCAGATAAAGCAGTAATTTGCTTTCGAATCGAAGAGTCAATTGAACCTATCACTGATTGTATTCTGTTGATGTCCTTAAACAGGGTATAAGAACCAAAAGCAGATACTCCCAAGAGAACAAAACTAAAAAGTGTCGTGAGATAAAATTTAGCCTGAGCTCTCTTAATTACTTTCTTAAACTGACCTATTCGCTGCAAAAAAAGACTCCGAATTTAAAAACAAAAACCGTCCCTACTCTACCAATCATGAAGCCCAGAAATTATACGTACACTCCAAAATTGACAATAGAAAATAAATTCCTCATTTTCCAGAACCACTTACATCTATTTGATATTACACACTTTTTTGGCGCTCCAAAAATGTGACCAAATCTACACAATTTTTAAAAGAGGTCTTAAGCCAAAACTAACTGGAATCCCATAGTCTTAAGCTGGAGGAACAATGAATAATCTAAATCAAGTTATAATAACATTTTTAAATAATAAAGATTTTGATCCCTCGAATTCAGTCTTTACAGAAATTCGGAAAAACTTATCGAGTGATTCTAGACTCAGAAAACTCAGTAGAGCGGAGGTCCAAAAGGAGTTAATGGATCGGACTCAGATAAAAGGCCACTTCAATGCTTTGCTGTGGAAATTACGCAAACTTATTGGAGGGGGCCTGGCAGAACTCCATAGGGATTTTAGAAATATGAATTCAAATCAAATTTGTCTATTAATCGATGTTAAAGATCTGAAAAAAGAGAAAGTCGCTCTTTTGAAATCCAAAATTTCGAATCCTCCGTTCTTTAGAAGTAAATACATTAACAAACTCGGAGTGGAGCACCTTACTATAGAGACTCAACATAGAGCGGAGGCGCATTTATTTAAGAACTTTGACAATGGATGATATCAGCCTTGAAAAACTCATCTTCCGAATTTTAAGTTTTCTACACAACTTCTAAAAATATCGGAAATGAATTTAAGAGGGATATTACTTAATCTCAAAGAGCAAACTTACTGAGACTAACGACAGGAGAAGATTGAAATGAAGATAGAAGAAATTTCCAGTTCATATATTGTAGACAATATTTCAAAGACTGAACGAACAACTATTGCTAAATGCCTGAACGGCGTTCTTGCCGATGAATATGCCCTATTTACAAAAACACTTAATTACCATTGGAGTGTGACCGGCCCTAGATTCCATAGCCTCCATAAAATGTTTGAAGAACAATATCGGGAGCTACTAACTGTAATGGATGAGATCGCAGAGCGAGTGCGAATCCTTGAAGAGAGCCCTATTGCTACAGTTCGAGATTTCGCCTCGGCGATGGAAGTCAATGAAACCCCAGGAGAGCGACTCAACAGTCGTCAAATGATTGCAGATCTATTTGCCACTCATATCCATATTCAAAAGTCTATTGAAAGTAACCTAGAAAACATCAATTCCCTAGAAAAGGACTTTGGAACTGAGGACTTTCTTGTGGGCCTACTTCAGAAACATCAAATGATGAGTTGGACTTTGAAGTCCCACTTATCTGAATAATAAAAAATCAAAAAGGCCCCCATCCCCTCCCCCTCTGGAATCGGGGGCCTTTTATTAATAACTTTCAAATGAAAAGGAGATTCAATGAACAACAATATGGAATATCGAAACGAAATGAATGGAGCCTCACGGACTCCAAAGCAAAACCTCATGGAAGCTAAAAGACTTATTTTAGATGCATCCAATAACATTTATGAAGAAAAGAAGAATGATATTCAATCTGAGATCAGTGATTTTAAGTCGAATGTGGAGGACGTCAAAAAACGAGTCCGAGAAAATGCTTTTGAAACTAAAGAGTCGATCGAAACACAAGTTAAGGAACGTCCTTGGACCTTTGTTTTTGGCGCAACCCTCGCCGGTTCTTTAATCGGATTTTTATTGGGTCGTCGTTATAAGTAATTAAGAACAAATACGATGTGGGGTTCATCCCCACATCGATATTAAGGAGTCAGTATGATTGAATCCATTATAAAAAGCATTGCTAAAGAGACTAATATTTCGCGAAAACTGGGTATGGAAGCGACCAGGATCTATGATAGTTTCGAAGATCACCTTAGTACTTTATATCGCGGCCAGTTAATCGCGACTTCAATATTTACCAGCTTCATTTTTTCTCTACTATTGCTATGCAGTTTACTACTGGCGCAATTTGCTTTTCAATATTCAGATGCCTCAGAAGGCCTCTTAACTTCAGCCATACTTATGACCGCCATTAGCTTTATGATTAATGGAATTTACACCCTCATGCAAAAGGCTAAGAGTCGTGAGAGGAAGAGGAGATTTCATTCCATTGTAACAAATACCATCGATAGTATAATCGACACAGTTTATCCAGATCCCAAACGAGATCAGGGAAAATTCTCAACAAGTCCAGAACAAGATCAACTGTCGAATCGTCTGGAAAAGTTAGAAACAGCCTTACTACTTCTAATTGAGCAAAACGAGATGTCGATCGAACCAAAAGAAGAAGCCTCAAGAAACCACTTCGAGAGAAATTTACCCAACGACGCAGAAGCCACTGGTAAAGAAGACACAACTTGGGCGTATAAGAAAGGAATCGCCCAATAGGGCAATCTTCGTTTACAGGAAGGAGTCAATTGAGGTGAAAACATTCGTATTTATCTTCACACTAATTATAGGATTTGGCCTGTACTTTGTGAGCGTAGAGGCTAAAAACAAAAAGACAAAAGGAGGCGAATGGATAACGATCTCTGGAGTCGTTACCGGAGTCAGAGATGATGGCTTCGTTATATTATCCGAAGGTAAGTCAACTTTCATTGATTTCGATTCTACTCCGGCACATTCCAATCTTCAAAAATTAGAATCTGGCTATCAAGTCATTGTCAGTGGAGAGATTGAGCAAATTCAATTTGAGGAAGGCAAGCTCTTAGCAGAGCAAATATATCTTAAAGAGACTGACACTTACTTAATTGGGCAACCAACTGAAAATTCAAATGATGTGATAAGCTTAAATCCCTACTACTCTACCGTCGAGGATTTACCCCAAAACACAATTGTTAACATAAAGGGAAGGGTCACGCGTATCAAACAAAGAGACATTTTCGTCTTTACAGGGGATAGAGAAATTAAGGTCGACACTTCCGAAATGGCATTTAATCCCATTGATGATCAAGGAGCTACAAAAATTGAACTCAATGACTTTGTAAAGGTTTCGGGAACTGTCGAAAGAAACTTCTTTCAGTCTAATGCCATCAAGGCATCTTTTATTTCTGAGTATTAAACTTATTAAAATCAAAACTATGTTAATTCCCCACGGACCACAAAGAATATGGCCCCCTTTTTAAGTTACTGGCTCGGGATTGTTTTTTCGCGGTCATAGCATTGGCAATTTCCGCTTTGAAACTTCCCGATCTTGCCAAACCGGGCACACATACTTCGACACTGCATCGGATCTATTGGGGCCGAAGGCATTCTAAAGGAACTACAACTTAAAAGAAAAAGAACACTCAAAAGCCAAGAAAGACTTTTTAAAAAGATTCCCATGACTCGACTATTTTTTAGAATCCAAAAAGGATTTCGTTTCAGCATTGGCGCGGAAGAGCCAGCGAACACCAAGTATGAGTGCGAGCAGGGCCGCGCCTAAACCGACAAGATTTTTCATCTCGGGCTGGAGAAGGCCAAAAGAAATCATGGCTAAAGAAAGAACGATTGCAATCCAAGAAAGGCCATAATCCTTCACTTTTACTCGAGTCGGTGATTTCTCTTCCGTTTTCTCCGATAGCATATTCTGCTCAACTAACGCTTGAATCTTCTTTTTCGAGGGTCGGGCGAAAGCATCTAATGGGTTCATGCTTAATATCCGACCATATTTATGGGCTGCGAAACTCAACTCAGAGGCCTTATGACACTCATCGATAAATTCTTGGTGGAGGTCCATGTCATTCCAATTGTTGACCACGTGGTGCCATTTCGCCTGAAGTTCCGGAGTCCCGTGAATTATAGGGACTTCAGAATCCTCCTCTTGAGGATTTTCGCGAAGGGTCTTTAAGTCCGCCTTGCAATTGTAACACTGGTCCATGGTGCTCAGAACCTCAGTATGACATACAGGGCAATCTTCCTTCTCCTCGATCTCAAGCGGCTCTGGCTCCTTCTTTGCCTTTACAGGTGCCGGCTCTACAGCTCCTGTGGGAATCTCCCTAAGAGGAACATCCACAGGAATTCCAGGCTCAAGGGGCTCTCTATGAGTGATTGATTCTGGGCTTTGACTTAGAGTATTATCTAAATCGGCGTTTGCAAAGGGATAGGCTTGGATTTCGATATCCAAAAAAGGCTGTGGCCACGCGAAGAAAAATCGCTCGTCACAGGCCTTGCACTGGAAAACAGGCTTGTTATTTTGAATAACGTAAGCATCGACCGAGTAGGGAGTAAAACATTGGGGACATCGTGTTCGAACAACTAGATTTTCGCGATTTTTATCCAATGTTTTCTCCAGTTCAACTTGATAGGCTTATTATATGAAAATTAAAAATTGGTTCAAGCTCTATTCTCTCCCATTGTTATCCGGTTTTCTAATTGGAACAAGCTATATTCCGTTCCCACCTTGGGCTTTATTTTTCTGCCTCATTCCCCTTTTTCTTTTTGTCGAGAAAACGGAGAGCCTAAAGAAGGTATTCTTTGGTGCTTGGATGACCCAATACATTTTAAATTTAATTGGCTTTCACTGGATTGCCCACACCGCTGCCGAATTTGGTCACCTTCACTGGACTCTTTCTACTTTAGTTCTTCTCGCATACTGTAGTTTCGCCCATTTGCAGTTCCCCTTGTCTGCTCTTCTCTTTGTTTGGCTCAAGAAAAAAGCGAAGCTTCCGGAATACTCTCACCTGTGGATCATCGCACTTTGCTTTTTGACTGTTGATAGTATTTGGCCAATGATTTTTCGTTGGCATCTTGGCTACCCTTGGATCTGGGCTGGTGTCCCCGCTATCCACTTCACTGAATTCATCGGCTTTATTGGGCTTCACGTCTATACGGTTTTTTTCAATGTGACTCTGATCTATATCTGGCGCCATAGAAAAGAAAACCGAAAGAAGATGAAACTTGCGACCGGAGCACTCTTCTCGATCCTCATTTTTATGAATATTGTGGGAATTGTACGAAAAGAACACTGGTCTAAAACTGATGCCGAAGTAAAGTTCTTAATGGTCCAAGGGAACATTGGAAATGTCGAGAAGGTCGCCGCTGAAGTCCAGGGAGATTTCATTGGCCACATTACAGACACCTATTACAACATCACCCGTGAAGGACTGGCGAAATATCCCGACACCGAAATTGTAGTCTGGCCCGAGACTGCTTTTCCTGAATACCTCAACACCTATTATCACCGCAGGACAACCGTTCGCCGGCTCAAAGATTTTTTAAGAGAACAAAATGTTTACCTCATGACTGGAGCCTACACTAGAGATCGCCAGACGAAACAAATTTTCAACTCACTTTATTCTCTCAAACCCAATGGTGACTTTGCCGATGAAGCTTACCACAAAACGATTCTTCTGGCATTTGGTGAGTACCTTCCTTTGGGTAATGTCTTTCCTGAGCTCAAAAAAATGGTTCCCTTTGTTTCTGATTTCGGGAGAGGAAAAGGGCCCACTAATTTAGAGGTTGGCCAGTGGAACTTTGGTCCACAAATTTGTTACGAAGGACTCTTCCCTTCTTTTTCTGCAAGTCTCGCTCACCAAGGGGCTGAAATTTTAGTCAATATCACCAATGACTCTTGGTTTGGTTATCCGTTTGAGCCCTATCAGCATCTTTATATGACGTTTGCGAGAGCTCTTGAGTTTGGCCGTCCCCTCGTTCGCGGTACTAACACCGGGCTAACAACAGGTATTTTGGCCGATGGTACAATTATCCCGCCCGGACCGAGAAATACAGAACTCGCAAAGCAGGTTGTTGTTAAGTACAAGAAGAATCCACCACAGACCTTATACTCTTACTTTGCTGGCTATTGGTTTTTGATTTTAAATTTATCCCTTCTAATAACAGTAGGAAGTTACTTTGTCAGATCTCGCAAACATTGATTGGTTTCATATCCTTGATCGGTTAAAAAACTATGCGACGAGCGAAGTTGGTCGCGCGGAACTCTCTGAGATTTCTCCATTGAGTTCAGAGGAGTCCGCTTACCGTGGATTTAAGACGGTACAGGAGTGTCAGAGAATTCTTTTACAAGGGGAACGCCCCTTTATGGAAAGTCTCGACTTGTTTTCGACGTGGATTTCTCGCCTCGAAAAAGGGGCCACATTAAAAACGATCGAACTCAAGGATGTTCGCCATTTTTCAATTGAGGTTATTGCCCTGACCGAAGTATTAAGTGTCCACGAAACCGAGTGGGTCTCAATGCAAAAACGACAACTCATGGATGGGACAGGCCCCTTGTCGGCTATCGATCATATTATGACTCCCGCCGGTGAAATCCGAACAGACGCCAGCGAAACATTATACAATCTCTATCGGGAACGAAATCAACAGAGTAAATCTGTGCAACAGATTTTAGATAAGCTCGTTAAGAAGCATGAACTGGAAAGCGTACTCCAAGACAAATACGTGACAAATAGAGAAGGACGAATGGTCATCCCCATTAAGAGTGGAATGCGCCACCAATTTGAGGGTATTATTCATGCCGCTAGCTCCTCTAAGCAAACCGTATTTATGGAGCCAGAGGAAATCATTCCTCTCAATAATCGAATTCGACAAATCGATTCAGACATCGAAGCCGAAATTGAAAGGCTTCTCACTGAACTTTCCCAATATCTTGCGAGCCTCTGCAATGACTTTAACTCCAGTTTTGAGATCCTAAAAACTATGGATATGGAACTCTCTAAAGCTCAGTTATCAAATGCATTAAATGCTGTACCGATTCAATTCGATCAAGCGACGATCGATCTTAAAGAACTCCGGCACCCAGTCCTGGTCCTATCGAGCGAGAATGTCATTGAAAACAATGTGAAGCTAGAAAAAGAAAAGCGAATTCTCTTGCTTTCGGGCCCAAACGCTGGAGGAAAAACGGTCCTCCTTAAAGCGGTGGGGCTTGCGGCTCATATGGCAGCCTGCGGTCTCCCCGTTTGCGCGACCGAAAATTCAAAGCTTCCTTTTTTCAAAGAAATTGTCGTAGCCGTAGGTGATTCCCAAAGTGTTGATGAACATCTCAGTACCTTTGCGGCCCACGTAAAAATCCTCAACGAGTCCACTCTCCATAAATCTTCAGACTGCCTCCTCCTAATTGACGAAATCTGTGGTTCAACAGATCCCGAGGAGGGCTCGGCTCTCGCTCGTGCCTTTATCGAAAATTACGCCGAAAACAATGTCTTCGGAGTAATCACTTCACACTTAGGCCCCCTCAAATTGGGCTGGGACGAAAACTCAGGTGTGATCAATGGCTCCATGGAATACTCCGACAAAACGGGACAGCCAACCTACCAATTTATTATGGGCTTAGCCGGACAATCTCTTGCCATTCGAACTGCCGAAAAGGTGGGGGTTCATCCGGACATTATTAAAAAATCTCTTGAATACCTGACCCCTGAATCAAAAACTCAAGAAGAGGCGAGAAGAGATTTAGATAAGCAAAAAGAAGAGCTCCGTGAGGTTCGAAAAAATCTTCAAGAGCAAATTCGCGAAAGCCGCGATACTAAGGCGAAATATGAAAAATTGATGCAAGAGTATCGCAAAGAAAAAAATCAAATGCTCGACCGAGCACTCAAAAGGGCCGAGAAGAAACTCGATGACATAGTCGAAAAAGCCAAAGTTAAAGATATTTTCAGCAAGCACGACGAAGTGAATCGCATAAAAAAAGAAATGCCCGAAGTTGTTAAGGCAAAGGATGCCGATAAATCAAACAATAAAATTTCTAGTCTTGAGGATTTCGAAAAAGCCTACCCCCCTGGATCACAGGTTTATATCGCAAACCTGCAAAAAGATGCTGTCATTCAAGGGGGAGCTAATGGAAAAGGGGAAATCCCAGTTCTTTCTAATTCCATGCGCCTCTTTGTTCATTGGGAGCAACTACGTCCACCTCAAAATGCAGCCAATCCAACACAAAATATTATTCGCCGATCCAGTGCCGGTGTTAATGTGATGATTAGCGAGAGTTATCGCACGGTGGATGTTCGTGGACAAACCATCGATGATTCGGTGAGCACACTAGAATTACAGATGGATGCGGCCATGGCCAATGGTGAAGAACGTGTAAAAATTGTTCACGGACATGGAACTGAAGCCCTTAAAAAGGCTGTTCGCGCCCACCTATCGCGATCCATCTACGTGCGTGGCTGGCGTGCTGGAACCAAAGACACAGGTGGCGATGGAGTCACTTGGGTTGATCTCGATAAAAGCTAGCGCGGAACTTTTACAATACACCACATTTAAGTTTGTCACTGATGGCTTCATTTTCGGGAACAATCAATTTAAAGCCCACACAACTCTTAACATCTTGAACTAATTTTTCGCTATCTATGCTTTCGGTTGCCTGAAAATGCCCCCACAACACCGACGATCGAGTGAGGTCGAAAAGAATTTTCCCTTTGTGAAAGACATCATACTTGGCAGTTTTATCTTTTAATCGTGGTATGACCTTGGCTTCGATACTGATTTCTACACACTCATGATTATTTTTACAGCGATATACTCGCTCCAATTTAAACTTTGATTCGAGCTTAAAGGGAGTCTCTCCCATTTTCCATGTCGTTGTGTAGTCCCATGTGCTACCCGGCTTTACTTTACCTTCGGGAAAGACCATATAGGGGACCATGTAAAAAGAGTCTTTTGGAAAATTCCCGGCTGATAGAATATTTCCACGCCAATCATAAACCCTTTCAAAGGCCTCACCGATATCAGGCAAACCAAAAACCTCTAAAGGGACCAAACCATCTTTTTTTACCGTCGTCTCTAGATATTTGAAGGTCTTCTTTTTTTCATCAAGAGTCTTCGCAACTTGGACAAGCTCAAAATCTACCACTTGGTCCCTCTGATGGCGAAGAGCCCCATCTTCCATGGTCTTGGTTCTAGATTCGCTCAGGTATCTAAAGTGCTCTTTACGATTGAGCTTCGGCCTAAACTGCAGCGTAACCTCTTTGTTCAACTCTACTTCAGGCCCCTTTGAAGGTGACTGGCAAGCCACGAAAAAGAGAATTAAAATCAACGGCAATACATTTAATAGTCTCAACGAAAGCTCCCCTGGGCGGCTGCTTGGGCCTTTGACAGCCTCAAGACAATTTTTGGCGAATTGGATCTGTGCTTTAACTCTGTCTCATAATGATACAATTTTCCAGCTCTAAATCACTAAAAACAGGGGTAAAAACTGAAAACATTGGCATTTCACTTGCTCTATTAAAAGACAAAGTAGCGAGGTAGAAATGAGGCGAGGAAAAGCTTTGTTGAAAATTCTAGTATTATTAGTTGCGGGACTCCAACTGAGTTCCTGCGGTGTTCAATCTACGGGCCGAAATAGAACCTTAAATACGGTCGATCTTGGCTCACAGTCAATTGCGGCTGAATGCAATACCTTTTCGGCAACGGGCTTACAAATGCTCGGACGAATAAAAACCTATACCGATAATAATGGCAATAATGCTGAGGACGTTCATCAGCTTGTCTTTTCAGATGTTCCCAACAGTTTTCTTGAAAGCTCTTCCCAAGCGATCCGTTTTTTTCGCTGGAAGGCCGTGGGTACAGCAACAGAATTAGATCCTGAAGCCCTCGATTTTAGAATTGAAGTTGATAATGGCTTTGGTACTTACATCCCAGTCACGGGCTACACTGATTACTTTACTAAAGATGACCTTATTAAGATCAACTCGGATTACGCTCTTGGTGAAACGGATTATATTGCCGTATTGAGACGACTTCGATTTGCGATCTTTGGTACCGATTTTTCTTATCAAGCACTGCAAGCAGTTCTTTACAATGAAGGTAGCATTGTAGGAAAGGCCGACATGCTACTTCCCCTCTTTGATGCCGATCCTGTGAGCTATGGACTCACTCATGCAAATGTGCTGACTCAGCTTCATCCGCTCTATGGCCGCACCGATTTGTCGCAAGAACAGATATTGGCTGCTGCCCAAGCTCTTTGCTCCGGATTTTAAAAGAATTGAGCAACAAAAAATAACTTTCAATACAATAACTAATTAGTGGGAGGATTCTTTAATAACTTCTTCCGCTTGCAAATTCTCACCATGCCGATAGCGATCGACAAGACCTGGATCTTTGGTCGGAAAAGAAAACAACAAGACCTGACTATTAGGACTCTCTTCGACAGTAACAACGATGTACCATACATCACCAGGGTGATCTTCGAGGTCATTGTACTCACGTATGAAATTCACTAAGACTTGCCCCGAATAATCGGCACTTCGCCAAATTTCATCCGCTTCATGAATGGCTTCTTCGCGAAGACTCGAAAACTCATTAAACTTATTTTCAGGAATATCGTCAGTGCCACGAAGTTTTAGCATGGCTTTATACAGCCCTACTGCTAAATCATCGCCCTCACCGAGCGCATCCCCTTCGATCGCTCCGTACTCGACTTCTTTGATAATTCGATCATAAACTAAATCACCGCGACGATAGCGGTCGGCCACTCGGTCAAGACGCGTTGGAAAATGTAAATAAATAAAAGTCGGCATATTTTCTGCCGTATAAGTAACAGCTACATAAAAAAGAGGCTGGTCATTAATTTCAAAGTACTTCAAATAGTGATAGATAGTCTTTCCGGGGATGCTTTTTTTGTCTTCCCAGATCTCGTCAGGCTGCTCAAGAGTGTCATCTAGGCAGGGAACAAAAAGCTCTGAATCCTCATCACTGAAGTCGTCTTCTGGTCGCATTTTAATAAATTCAGACTCAAAAACCTCTACTTCCTTTTCGAAATATTGGTAGAGTTCTTCTTCATTTGCGAAAACAAGACCACTGGCTTCATCTATCACTATTGATCTCCCCGGTTCAGAGTCTGTTAAAGGTTTAAGAAGTTTCTTATTTTTTGGATCTTTCAATAGACCTCACTTTTACTGTGGTACAAACTAGCAAAACTGACAAGTCCCGCTTAGGGACATTATTTCAGAGGGTATAGTTTCTTGACCTCACCTTAAAAAAGCTTATATAAAAGGATAATTTTATTGACCAAATATGTCAAATTTTGATCTTTTCCCTTGCCACGATCTTTTTTCAATAAAAAACTGCTAATAAGAGGGTGTACTTTAAAGGTCTCGGTCACTGAATAGAAAAGAAATTATAGAGTCGTACCCTAGGCCAACGAGCTCACTCCTTTTAGAGTTTTAAACTCGACAACGATTAAAGCCTTTGATCCTATTTATTGATCTTATCATTTGAGAGTTTCATTTGATCTGGTCACTTGATTTCGATCAATAGACCTTATCTATAGACTTAATTAATAGATTAAACCTATAGATTTTTTCAGGGGCTTTAGGAAGTCATCGCAAGGAGGCGAAGCTTGACTCCCATAGAAGATAAAAATCTGGATCAGATAGAGTACTTGCTACAACTATCGAGCCAAGGCCATCATTTTTTATTCGAAAAACAGGACATCGTCAAAGCATTAAAAAAATCCGTTGATGACGAAAAAGATTTCTTTGATTTCGATAATAAAAATCGAATTCAGAACCTCTTACTCCGAGTCATTGAGAAAGACTCCTTTTCTGAAAAGCAGTGCTTTCTCGAAACTCTGCAACCAGAAGACTACGAATTGGTGATTAGAGCCTATTTCCACCTGGTTGATAACACCATTTTGCAAAAATCAAATTTGAAGCACTAACTCTACTTTCTGGGGGCTTTTACCGATAAAAGCTCTATGAAAAGAGTGTTCTTTACATTGTTTATTATCTCACTATCGATACAGGCCCAGGCCGAGTATCGGGTTTTCGAGTTGAGAATCGTTCATGTCGACACAGAAAAACAACGCACAACACTTTCGACTTTAGACCAGTACCAATACCCCACCTACTATCCGGTGAGCCTCAGGGAGCGGATCGATCTCGTCGACCACTGGCTGTGCCCGGAGAGAACCGATGGAATGGAGCTATGCCCTAAGCCCATGCCCCGTTCGCCCGAAAAAGAACAGAATTCGATCGATCAGGACCTCATTCCTCAGGGGTAAAAAATACCTCGATCTATAGTCGAATTATCGAAGTCTAGCACCAGACCTCCATTCAGCCCTGTATCAATATGATACAATTAAGTTGAGTGAGGAGCCGTTCGTGTCTAATAGCATTTCTAGGACCAGAGAAAGTAATAGCATTAAGCTTCAAGAGCTTAATGAAGACTTCGAGGCCCAGAAGCAAAACCTAAAGCGTCGCAATGAGATGAAGCTCGACCGCCTCAAGCGAGACCATGAGAACAAAGAAGCCGAACTTCGTAGACAGAATGAAGCAACGATTAACCACATACGAGAAACAACAAAACGTCAGGCATCTCAGGCCAGAAGTTCACAAGATCTACAAATAGAGACCGATCAAAGAGCTTTTGAAAAGCGCTATCAGGATCTAAAGAAGAAACAACGAGAAAAACTCGCCCGTCTCGAAAGTAAAATAAACCGCGAAGAAAATTTAACCGAAAATAAAATTGATCGCCTAAGAAATAAGCAAATCGAATTACAAAATGAGGAATCTCGAAAGTCTCGGGAATTCGCAAGATCTCAACAAGATGAGCGAAAGAAGCTTGTTCAGAAATTTCAAGCTTCAATGGAAAACATCAAAAAAGACCAACAAGAGAAGCTTCGTCAAGCTCGAGGCCAGAGCCGCGAAGAACTTGAGCGACTCCAATACGAAAGTAAAATTAAATCCGAAGACATTCGGAGAAGCCAAAAAGCTGAACTCGAGCGAGCTAAAAAAACGAATAACTCACAACTTAAAAACATCAAAATTGAAAACGAAAACAAATCAAATCGCCTGCGAGAAGAGTATAATGAGAGCACGAAGCTCATGACTAATCGTCACCAAAATATTCAACAAAAAGAGCTCATGGATCACGAGGCTCGAATTACGAGTATGCGCGATAAGAACGAAAAAGATCTGATGCGGGCCAGAGAAACACAACAAACTCAACAACATAAATTACAAACTGAAAACCAAAAAGAATTGCAAAGAATCCAGCGAGAGAAAGAGTTTAAAGCTGAACAACAAGAAATCAAATTTGAAAATCTTGAGCAAAAACAAAAAACCGAACACGATCAGAAACTAGAAGAGCAGAAAAAGAATTATGTCGGAGAACGAAACAAGAGGTTTAAAACTCACCAAGGCAACTTAAAGAGAGACGATCGAATCTACCAAGATAGTCTCGACAGACAAAGAGCTGACTTTGAGACTCAACTTGATCGTGACAAAACCTTGTACTCGGCAAAAATTAACACGCAAAGAAACCTATTTTCTCGGCAGATTGCAGAAGAACAGCTGGACTTCGTCAAGGAGCTCGACAGTTACACTAGCAAAAAGGGAGACCCTTTTTACAACCTGCCAGAAATCGGGGCAAGGCTTCGTGAAAATAACAACAGCTACTTAGTTGAGGCTCGAATTCCAGAACATGAAAAAGAAAATATTAAATTAAAGGTACAAAAGGATAAAATCTCAGTTCTCGGCCAAAGAGAACATAAAGATGAAATACGAGATGACTCTAGCCTACTTAAAACTTCGAGCTTTCAATCATTCCGACAAGAATTCAAACTGGACCAACCCGCCGATGAAAAGGTGGCTATAAAAGATTATAAAGATGGAATTCTCAGGGTTCTCGTCCCTAAAATTGGATTTAAGCTAACTGAATCCTAATTTTACTTGCGAACAATAAGTGTTTTAACTTCAGACATCATAAAATCAAGGCGCGAAGTGAGGCGCTCGAGTTTATTGATATTGGCTTTGAAATCCTCAAGAACGGATGACTGGGGAAGGGAATAGGCCTGAAGACTATTACTCACCTTAGCGATTCTATTGGAATCACGGAGAGTAAGGTTTTCTTCAATATCTTTGGCGATATTCTTTTCAAGATTCATTCAGGTATTCTCCTTCGAGGGCCGTAAATTTCTTTATTCGACTCACTCATGGTAGCTAGAGGCCATTCAGACCAACAACTTAAATTAACTTACATTCGTCTAGCGACCTAGCGCATTGTAGCTCTCTGAAATATTTTTAGAAACCTACTACCCTCTTTATTTTCAAACATAGGGCCACTTTAAGTGAAGTGCTAATCCATTGTTTTTACTAAAGATTAATATTCACAGGACAAAGATGTGAGGTCTATTTCACTGGGCTCTCGACGCAAAGTGGCGCTCGCCAAGGTCGTGACCATTACACTTCCTTGACCTTGGGTGTGGGCTAGACCTAGAGCGTGGCCGAGTTCGTGTAATATTAAACTCTGAAGATCGACCGAGCCTTTGACCGGATTCTCTCCACTAAAAAATTCAAAGTTCTTTGCATTCACTCGAATGTCAGCTTCATAAATTCGATCGCTCGACCAGTAAATTGTGGTTCTCGCTTGCTCGAAGCTTCGATCTGACTCCCACTCTGAGAGCCAGTAAATGATATTGGCATTATCTTTCTGCGGTAAATCTGTGGCATTAGTCCATCCACCTAGCTTGAGAAGGTTACGGCCAAAGCGCGCATTCCACTTATCAAGAGCCTGCTCGATATCATTAAAATATTCACCGGGAACTGATCTATGAATATAGAAGATAACAGGAACGTCGTTTTCCCAAGATACGCGCCTCTTCAAACTGTTTTGCACAAAATTACAGTTCTCTTGGGGCTCTGGCTTCTGGGCGCAGGCTTGAAAGAAAAGCCCGAGCAAAAGCAATCCAGCAGCAACATATCGTACAGCACTATTATTCAAAACGACCTCCAACCAGCTATAAGGCAAAGGGAGTACCAAGCTGCTGCCGAAAACACCCCTCTAAGTATAAGATATTGCTACGAAATTTAAAGAGCCAGGAGGACCAAAGATGGGCACTGTCTAACAGCTTACGGCACGGGCCCGTTTTCTTAAAAGGACCTCAGAAACCATTAATATTACTTACGATTTTTAATTGGCTAGATATTTTACAAAGCTCCGACCATAAAGGTCGCCGGAAGTGAGAATCATGAAAAAATTTGGTGTCATAGTGGAACCATTACTATTTAAAAAACAGGTCGGTTTTGAATACTGGGCTCAGGTCCGCTTTGAGGCCCTTTACAAGGCCATTTTGACTCTAAAATAGATGGTCCCAGCTTTGCTCTATAGAAGACTAACCGACCGGCTCTTCCACGACCGTGGGTCCGCTAGAGCTACTTTCCTGTCACGTAATCATGTCTGTATAGAGGGAGAATTCTCCTCCCTCTCCTATCGCCTTTTTTCTGATCTTTAAGATGAAATTTAGAACCCACTAGAAGTCGTTGGCGCAAAGGATTAATGCTGGGGCTCTGTGTGGTAAAAACGGTAGCCGACACCTCGAACGGTTTCGATATTGCCTCCAAACTCACTGAGTTTCTTACGCAAGGAAGCCATGTGCACATCAATCGTACGATCGGTTACGTTCAAGTTTCCAAGAGCTCGCTCCCGCAGCTTTTCACGAGAGAGGACCTGACCCGAACGCTTCATAAGTTCAGATAAGATTTTGAATTCAGTTAGCGTCAAGGGAACTTCTTTTCCCCCGAGAATAACCCTGTGGGCAGAAAAATCGATTTCTAGTCCACCGGCGACTAACTTCTTTTGATACTCTTCTTCAGATATACGACGGTGTACAGCGCGAATTCTCGCCGCCAACTCACGGGGGTAGGCAGGCTTAGTCACATAATCATCCGCACCTAATTCGAGGGCTGCGACTTTATCCTCTTCACCGGTCAAACCCGTGACCATTATAATAGGAAGGCGACTTACCTTAGGACTCGAGCGCACTTCTTGAACTATCTCTGCTCCCGATTTTCCAGGTAAGACCTGATCGAGCAAAAGGACGTCTGGATTATGCACAGTTAACTGAGCTTGAAGATTCGAACCATTCTCGAGAACTACCACTTCGAACTCTTCGCCTAAACTTGAGCGAAGGTGGTCTCTCATTTCTTCTTCATCTTCGATAATCATTACCTTCATCAACTCACTCCACGTACTAGTATGATTCTCTCTTTTGTTTGTGCTCTTATACATAACATCCTTAACCTTGCTAAATCACTCGAATAATTTACTAAATCTTATTTATTTAGTACCTATCCACCAAAGCTTGGCAAGGCTATCGTCACTTTTTCACACAAAAGTCTAAGATAGCAAAAGTTAAGAACATGTAAAGGTATCGACTCTTTTTACACTTATTTTAAACAAAAAAGACTTTATACAATGCTTCACTCCAAGAATCCGGGGTTCAAGCACATTAGGTTTAGTGAAGATTCTCATTTTGCAAATCACGCATTATCATTTCGAGATCTTGGACTTCGATATGATAGGCTTTGCCACACATCTGGCATTGTGACTCGATGCTTTCATTTTCTTCTATAGAGCGCTTAATTTCTTCCAACCCAAGGAGTTTCATAGACCGCAAAAGCCTTTTCTTCGTGCAAGGACAACTGTAATGAATTGGGTGATCGTGATCGATGGCAATGATCTCCATTCCCTTGGTAAAGGCCTGGGCCACATCCAATTCACTAGCCCCCTGACTAAAGGCTTCCGAAACAATCGGTGCGTCCTGCAAATTCTCTTCGAGCTGATCGATAACCTTTGGGTCAGAACCAGGCATAAGTTGAATAATAATTCCCCCAGCGCCATCAACCATTCCATATTCGGTGAGATGAACTCCAAGAGAAAGTAATGTTGGGATTTGATGGGACTGCTGAAAGTAATAGGCCAGGTCTTCGGCGATTTCACCACTTCTTACTTCGACGGTTCCGCGGTAGGGCAAGGCTGACTGTGGCTTAAAACTACTGACCGTCAAAAGTCCTCCGTCGACGTAAGGAGAAAGGATCAGACCTTGCTGTGGCTGCCAATCGAGCTGGGGGTCACTGGCGTAGCCCCTGACTTTTCCATCGAAAGTGGCATGGGCATAGATCCGCCCGAGTGGTCCATTCATATTAAAATCCAAGGCCACCTCTTGGTTCTCTTTGAGTTGGCTCGCCATAAGAAGCGCGCCCGTAATCGTTCTACCGAGGGCAACTGTGGCTATGGGGTTGGTGTGCTGGATTTGTCGAACGGACTCGACGACTGAGCCCGAGTTGACCACTGAAATTCGGCAACTGAGGTCTTTGCTCATGTACCGATGAACTCGGTGCTCTGAGGGCTCCCCAGAGGGCTTACCTGAACTACTACTCTTCGGTGAATCACTTTTATCAGACATGTTTCTCTGAATCCCTTCCTAGCCCGTATCGAGCGTCTGAAGCCCTTTTCAGTCTAGTATTACAGTATAACACCCATTTTAGGCTGGCCTGACATTATTGCATTTGCAGCGGATTTTTTAGCCTCCCGGGGACTCAATGTGAGAAAGTTCACACCTCGACATTCCCCTTGACGAAAATCCGCTAAAGACGCACATTTGCCAGGATTCGGAGGTAATACGATGCAGGATTTTCAAAAGCAAGTTGAGAAAAAAGGCGAGCAGATTTTTTCTAATTTGGACCACTCAGGAAGTTCTATTTTTAACCGAGACTGGTGGTACGGACGAATCATGGATTGGTCCATGAAAAATGCCGAATTTAAAACCCAAATGTTTCGCTTCGTCGATGTTCTGCCCTACCTCCAGTCCGGCGGCGAAGTCGCAAGACACCTCAAAGAATACTTCTCACAAGGGGGCGATAAGCTTCCTTCTGTTTTCAATATCGGTCTCGGGTTTGGCTCACTCGCGCCGGGGTTGATGGCTGGGGCCATTCGTAAAAACGTTACGCAAATGGCTCGTATGTTTATAACTGGTGAAAATCCAAAAGATGCCATGAATGTTTTGAAAAAGTCTCGCAAAAACGCTATCGGTTTCACAGTCGACCTCTTGGGCGAAGCTTGTTTAAGTGAAGACGAGGCCAGAGAATACCAAAGTCGATACATCGAAATGATCGACTGGCTGACAAAAGATTCTTCGTCTTGGCCCGCCGTTGATGTTTTAGATACGGATTTCTTTGGAGACATCCCCAGGGTTAACGTTTCAGTCAAAATCACTGCCCTCTATTCGCAAATTAAAGTCGACGCTTGGGAAGAGTCAAAAGCAGCGGTCAAGGACCGGTTGCGACCCATTTTTGATCTCGCCATGGAAAAAGGCGCCTTCATTAATCTCGACATGGAAAAATACGAGATAAAGGATCTCACCAAAGAGATATTCATGGAACTTCTCATGGAAGACAAATACAAGTCCTATCGCCACTGGGGCCTTGTTGTACAAGCCTACCTTCGAGATTCATTTGAAGATGTTAAAGAACTCGTTGAATTTTCTAAAAAGCGAGGCGTACCATTTTCGATTCGACTGGTTAAAGGAGCTTACTGGGATTACGAAACCATTTCGGCTGAACAACATCGCTGGCCCATTCCGGTTTACACAATTAAGGCCGAATCCGACGCCAACTACGAGAACTGCGCAAAGCACCTTCTTGATAACTACAAAACTATTTCTCTGGCCATTGGCTCGCACAACGTGAGATCCATTGCCTCTTGTTTGGTTTACGCAGAGAAACAAGGGGTTCCTAAGAACGCCTACGAAGTTCAGATGCTTTACGGTATGGCTGACCCAATTAAAAAATCGTTCGTGGCACAGGGCTACCGCGTTCGGGAATATGCTCCGGTTGGAGAACTTATTCCCGGTATGGCATACCTGGTAAGACGACTTCTTGAAAACACTTCTAACGAGTCTTTCTTGAAATCTAAATTTGCCGATGAGGTCGATGATACTCAACTTATGAAAGACCCCAGTGAGGATCTAAAATCGAGTGAGTCTTTTCCCGAAACAAAAGAGGGACTTTTTTACAACCAGGCACTCCTCGACTTTGCACTATCAGAAAATCGCGAAAAGATGCAACAGAATCTTAAAGACTTTAGAAACAACGAATTGGGTAAAGACGTTTTGCCCATCGTAAACGGCGAAGAAGTGACTTGTTCTGATTTCATAGACAACTTGAATCCCTCAAATACTTCTGAAAACCTCGGTCGAGTGGGTTTAGCAGATAAAAAAATGGCTGAAGAAGCAATCAAGGTTGCCCAAGATTTCTTTCCCACCTGGTCAAATACAGATTTTGAAACTCGTGCGACTTACCTAGAAAAAATGGCCGACATTTATGTTCGCGATCGCTTTAAAATTATGGCTTGCCAAATTCTTGAGGCCGGAAAAACTTGGAAAGAAGCCGATGGCGACGTTACCGAGGCTGTTGACTTTCTCAGATACTACGCCATGGATATGCGAAAGCTAGGAAAAGGCTTCCGCGTTGGACACGCCCCTGGTGAATTTAGTCACTTTCAATACAAAGCTCGCGGTGTGAATGTTGTAATCGCTCCTTGGAATTTTCCTCTGGCAATTTTAACTGGCATGGCGGCGGGAGCTCTCGTGACAGGTAATACGGTTATTGTAAAACCGGCAGAGCAAACATCCCTCACCGGTCGCTTTCTAATGGATGCCGCAAAAGAAGCTGGAGTTCCCAGTGGTGCTTTACACTTCTTACCCGGAAAAGGAGAAGTCGTGGGTGCATACCTTGCTGAGCACAAGGATACCGCCCAAATTACATTCACTGGCTCTAAGGAGGTTGGACTTTCTTTGATAAGAACAGCAGCTCAACTCCAAGAAGGGCAAAGGCATATCAAAAAATGTGTGGCCGAAATGGGAGGCAAGAACGCTCTCATCATCGACTCTGATGCCGACTTAGATGAAGCCGTTGCCGGCGCAATCTATTCTGCCTTTGGCTTTCAAGGGCAAAAGTGTTCTGCTGCAAGTCGAATTGTTGTTCTCGATGAAATCTACGATCGATTTGTCGATCGCTTGGAGTCAGCCGTTCTTTCTCTTAAGGTCGGTCCCAGTGAAAAACCAGAGAATTTTATGGGACCGGTAATCGATGATGAAGCCCATGCGAAGGTGAACTCTTATCTTGAGATTGGCGAGAAAGAAGGCCGAAGACTTCGCTCTATCGAAGTTCCTTCGTCTGGTCACTTTGTTGCGCCAACTGTCTTTGTTGACATCAAGCCGGAGCACCGACTCGCGAACGAAGAGATCTTCGGGCCTATTACAGCTGTCATTCGCGCTAAAGATTTGGATCACGCCATCGAAATCACCAATTCAGTTGAGTATGGATTGACCGCGGGAATCTTTTCTCGAAGCCCAGCTAATATTGAAATCGCCAAAGAAAAACTCGACGCCGGTAATGTATATATTAACCGTGGTATCACTGGCGCAATGGTTGAACGCCATCCATTTGGAGGATTTAAGCTCTCAGGTACTGGTGCGAAAACTGGGGGGCCTGAGTACCTTAAACAGTTCATGGATGAAAAGGTCGTCATCGAAAATACGGTTCGCCGTGGTTTTGCCCCAATGGAAGATGAAGACAATCCAGCGAATAGACACGCTAAGAAGTAATTTAGGCCAAACCGAGAGCATTCCGTATTGAAAAGAGATATTATCTTGGGAGGACCTGTGGCTATCTCGAATCATAGTATATGATAGAGGGAATGCTTAAGTTTCCAATAACGATGATCGTTTTCTTAACTAGTTTTAAAGTCAGTGCTCAATATACTGACGTAGATTTTTCTAAAAACTCAGTTCGATTCAATATTGGCTCAAAAGCAAACCACATAGATCCTAAGCTAAAGAATTATAAAGAGCATTCTTCTTCTCGGTCATCGATTAGAATCAATGAGCGAGTCAATATTGAGAAATCATCAAAGAGAACTATTATAAAATCAACTCACGGCAATAGAACTCGAGTAACGGAAAACCTTCAAGAAAATTTCAACGTAGCAATCAAAGGTAAATATTTCCCACCTGGTCACCCTGAATGGATAGACCCTAAAGTATACATGGAAACACCTGCAGAAGTAATGTGGTTAAAAACCTACCCCAGTCGCATGGGAATATACCGGCGTAATTTCTCCATAGGGGGAAAGAAGCTCTCCGAACTCGACCGTCGAGTTATGAAATTAAGAGCGGAAAAATATTATAGAGCCAAATTCCCAGGAAAAAGTTTACCTTCCAACTATCTTTTAATTGTTGGCCCCCACCCTAAAACTTCTGGTATTGTAAATAGAAAAACAATCGATAAAACTTCAGAAATGAAGGACCTTGTTCGATCACTTCGAGAAAAGAAACTCCTTCAAAACAATTCAGACTCGAAAGCAATGGGACCTCGATAATTTTACCGATTCCGTTATCTATTTAAACCAACTGCTGACTAATCTTGACCCTACTATTCGTCTCAAATTGAAATGTTCAGGGAGTTTACGGCATCTAGGACTTCTACACCATACCCTCGATATTCCTCATTTAATTCGCTTCTAGAAGGCTAATTCCGGAACCCAATTTGCAATTTATTCTGGTGGGGTAATTGTAGTGGGGGATTATAGATGTATTACATCTTAAAAATCATTTTCTTAATTACTATCATTGCTACTTTATCCGCCTGTGGACAGATTGCGACTGAGTCAAATCGAGGACTGTATCAAAATGACTCAACCTCGACAGACCCGAATTTAGACCCAGTTCCAGAACCGGGGCAGGATCCAGGGGCTGCCAGTGCTGAATTCGGTCGATGTGTTGTTGAAGAAATGAGACTGGTTAACTTTCGATTCTCAAACTTTCAAACCTACTGCCTCGATTTTAAGGCCGAAATCAACATCAATGATGTAGATAGTTTTAGGCAAGAAGTTCGAGACCACTGTGAAATGGATTTAGATGGAGTTTTTGAAGTTTCAGAAAGTTGTGAAGATACAAGTCCTGTTTCTGATCTTATCGACTCCATGGACACAGAGTTAATAATGGAAAACACCTGTATGGACGAGAGGACCCTGGCAGGAGTTACATTAATGGTTGATCACTACACGACAGACAACCGCTACGAACTAGAAAAAGATCCACTTTGTGAAAGGGTGAGGGATTAAAATGTTGCATGGGTTTGGGAAACTAATTATTGGAATTATTCTCGGCGGTTCTTTAGCTGCTTGTGGGGTCATTACTCAAGACGAAAGAGATATGACCCAAATAGAACCTCCTGCCTTTGAGGAACCCAACGGCCCACTTGCAACACCGACACCGACTCCGATCCCTGAACCTCAGGCACAGTTTATTGCTTCCTGCTGGGATTGCCCCCAGGGTAATTGCGAGCCTGATGCCGACAACATTGATATTTGTCGCAGCTACATAACATACGAAACAGTGTCGGCGGCAGAAATATCAAAAATGGCTGACGTCATTCAAGAGGCTTGCAGTAACGATCCCGACCTCCGCGCGAACTCCAAATTCTCACTCACCGTCAATTGCAAAGATTTTCCTCATGTCATCGATGTTTCTCTCGGAGATCCAGAAACAATTGATGAACTCACATGTCAAGAAAATGTCTTGATCGATATCACGGGACCCGATCGAACTATCGCCGTCGAGGAACAGAACTATATCGCAGAATCTGAAGGTTCACTACTCTTCGAGAAAAACGGCGGAATTTGCACCATTGTCGATGACGACTAATCGCTGCTAGGTCCTAGCCCTTTTTTGAGTGACACTCAAATATCGTCTAAAAGTTTCTAGATCGCGAATGTATGAGGAGCTCATGCCCAAGTTCCTCAATAGGCTCCTTAAGGCGTGGTAGTCCCAGCAAAAGAGCTACTCCCATTATATAACCGGCAAGGGTACCACCGATATGGGCGGAGTGGGCAATTTGAGTTCCAAAGCCGGGTACCGATTTGAAGAGACCCGCAAGATCTAACAACAGCCAGAAGTACAATGCCCAGGCCCAAATCGGCAACCTCACAAAACCCATAAAATAGAAAAACTTAGCTTTCTTATTTAATAGTAAGGCGAAGGCAATTCCGATGAGAGCACTAATTGAACCACTGGATCCCACAAGTGGAACAGCAGAAAGTCCCGCATACAACCAAAAACCGTAACCGGCAAAGATTCCACCGAGCAGATAAAGACATAAAAACAAAAGGCTTCCCAGTAAGGGCTCTAAAAGGCTTCCAAAAATAAGGAGAAAGAACATGTTAAAAGCGAGGTGCATTATGCCACTATGTGAAAACTGATAACTAATTAGGTGCTTTAGGTCCCTTTGAAAGTAATTAATCCCCATCATAAAAGTGGGATGTAAAAATCGTCCGCGATTGAGATCTAAGAGCTGTGATCTCCAATTTTGAATGGCGATTTGATCGCCAGGAATTCCCTTCTTAGAAACAGATTCTATAAATTTCCCATCTTGAAAAGAAAGTTGGGTTCCGAGAATTTGCAAGGCCGAACGATCCCCTAACAGGGCCTCTTGGGCCTTGAACAAAACCATGGGACTATACTCCTTCTCATTTTCTAAAACATATCGAGCGTAAACCCGCGCCTGGGTGACTACAAAGTGTTCATCTCTAGCAAAGGAAGAAAGGTCTACGTCGTCATTTGCCGACTCAAAGGAATTACAAAAAATAAATACAAAGACGTTAATAAACAACAGCGTCCAGGTAACAGGCACTTTGTTAGGTTTATCTATACCTTTGAAAAATGGAATAATCATTGATCAAACCTCTTTCTTAGGTCTCGCTGAATCCGATTCCAGCGCTGATCAATTGGATTTTCATTTTGCAAGGTAGACGCTGGACCTCTACCCATTCCTAGCGAGGTATTTCTCTGCACCT
>JAUHWN010000007.1 GCA_030424665.1 Bdellovibrionia bacterium
ACTATATTCATGGAACTAAATGGATACACTACAGTGTCGATCGAAACTGGATACGACATGGGAGAAACTTTAGTTGCTCTTGATGAAACGATTTCAGCTAAGGACGCTAACCAAGCCTTTTTTCACGGTGGATTTCAAGCAGCAGTTTTGGATCAATCGGGTCTTAAAGTAAAAAACTGTCCAGAAGCCATTGTTGCTGTCGAAGTCGGACGTGGAAACGTTCTTCCCAATTTAGACGGCAGAGAAATTTATACTGTACCAACAGTAAAAAGCTTTGTTTGTGTAAACAACTAGAATTCCTTATTTGAATTTAACGACCGGTGCTAGTTAGTGCCGGTTTTTTTTACCTTTATTCGCCTCAATTTGACCGTACACTGATTTATCGAAAATTGAATATCATCTGAAATTTGAACATGTAGCTTCTCATATTGAGACCACGACTTAAATCTTTTGAGCTGAGTCCAGGGATTCCGCTAGTTAGTGATAAGATAGTAAGACGGGGTGAGGAAATGTCTAAGTTGATTGTGCCAAGCATTCTGTTGCTGACACTGGCTATAGCTTTTAATAATTGCGAGTTTATTGAAGCAGAGAAAAGCTCCTCTCCAATGATAGACATTCCTTCAGAAGGCATTCAAGAGAGTCTATTGGGTGTTACGAGAAAAGCGAATATCCTCACCGTAACTCGAGAGCTAGAAACACTGACCAAGCTTCTTAAAGATACAAATTTAAGTAAACCCAATCCTATTGGCACTCAGACGGGAAGTACTTTGCTCGCTCAAGAGTGCCGTTCGGCCGTCGATCAAACATGTGACTTAGGAGTTAAAGAGAATCGATTTTCGGAATGTGAGATTCTTCTGGGCGCTATCAAGTGGAATGGGTTTCATCGTCTGGAGTACGATTCTAACGGGTGTTCGAGTTCCGTTACCGCCGACGAGTTTGTACACAAATACAATATTAATGTTTCTAATAGTAGCGACAGCCTGACAACTCTATATTCGACAGTAAATCACTCTAACTACAAGGGTGAAAAAGTAGGTGGTGGCGAGATATACAGAAGAACAAGTAGTGGTTTTGAACTCGAAATTATTGGAAGGCGAGTGAAGCTCGATTCAGGGTTTCTTTCAATCGACCAATCGATTTCCTCTGAGGGACCAATTCGATTTGAAAATAGTAATGGAGATAGAATTGTATCCGGAACTGTAGTTAGTAATTACAATCGTTTTTCTTATTCTTCTAAGGCGGTCATTGACCAACTGACAATTGACTCCACTTGCTGTTACCCGAGTTCTGGAAGTGTACAATTGTCCTTTGAAGACGACATTCAAGGCGAAGCATCGGTCGAATTTCAAAGTTGTGGACTTGTTAAAGTGAATCTAGAGACCATTGTACGAGAGATTCAATTACCTGCCTGCACGCTTAAGTAACGAGATTACGAAGGATGACGCTGGGCATCTTCGATGGGTCAGTCTTTTCAATCACTAGAGACAAATAGTCACGAAAGGCCCTCTATGGGGCGTTTTTGGTAGGTTTTGGTTTTTCTCCTAGTGACATGGCGTCTAAGAAGATCTACACCTCAATCCTCAAAATAAGGGGATTTAGAAGTGAGAACTTTTGATCAAATCAAACCAGAGCATTCTTACCTTGGAGGTAAGGCGTACAACTTAGCCTTACTCCACAACCAAGGTTTCCGAGTTCCTGATGGAATAATATTAGAGGAAATTCCTCAGACACCCGACTCATGGGACGAACTCTTAGAATGGTGGAAAAGGAATGATAATAGGCCCTTGGCTGTGAGAAGTTCGGCGAAAGCTGAGGACTCCAATCAAACGAGCTTTGCTGGACAAAATTCGAGTTTTCTCAATGTGTTGAGCGAAGAAGAGTTACGACAAGCTGTTCTTGATTGTTTTCAATCAATTAATAACAAAGCCTCTCAGGTTTACGGAGACCACTTTATTGGTAAGGATCGAGATCGAGGGATGAATGTTGTTATCCAACTCATGGTCGATGCTAAAGCGGCGGGAGTCTACTTTTCTAAAGATCCACGGGGTCTACAAAAAAGCTGGATCCTAGAGGCTATAGAGGGGCTCGGTGAAGATCTTGTTTCAGGAAAGAGAACTCCACAAATATATTCCAATGAGAAGTATCCAGAATCTGAAAATGCCCATCTCAGCAAAGAGCAAGTCGATGAAATTAATCGTATGGGTCAATCCGTTAAGCAAATACTTGATACCGAAATTGATATTGAATGGGCCATCGATAAGAAGGACAGACTCTTTCTTCTTCAAGCGCGTCCAATAACAACGATCGACCCCGAATCTGATGCAAAAGATGTTCATGCAATTGGTGAAGAAGAATTAGAGCGATTGCGAAAAACACACTCTGAAAAAACTGTGTGGGATGGCCAAACATTTGCTGAATGGAACGGCTACCCAACTCCTGCTACCTATAGTTTGTGGAGTAAAGCTTTTTCTCCAAATCAATCCTTCGGAGATGCGCTTAAGCAGCTGGGCTATTTGAGTTTCACTAATCACGAGTTCAGCCCCCAAGAATCGATTTTAGAAATGGTGTTTGGTCGAGCTTATATCAATTTAGAAAAACTTGGGTCTTTGTTTTTTGGACCGATTCCCTACCGAATTGAACCGTACCCGAGACCTCATTTGAAGTTTGATTATAAAAAAATAAACGCGACAACAATTCTTCGCACTCCAATTTCTATTTATAAGATGATTCAGGTGGGATGGAATCTTTCTACAAGTCGCAAGAAGTGGATTGGTCATTGTCATAAAGAACTCTCGATGTTCAAGTCTAAGATGGATCGCCCCATTGACGCCAATCTCTATCAGTCCTGGTCCAATGATAAACTGTTTAGTCGCCTCGAAAAAGAAGTCCATATTTTTTCTAAATATACCTTAGTGAATCCTTTTACTCTCGTCGTTCTAACTGAATCAACGATGAGTTCGTTAATCGCTATTTTGAATTCGGTTTTCGAAAAAGATGAAGCTCAGCAAAGACTTCGCCGTTGGATGGCTTACGGTTTACAGACAGCAACATCAGAGATGAATCGCTATTTCAAAAAAGCTTGTGCCTATCCAAGGTTTAGACCTTTCTTTATGTCTCGATATGGGCATCGGGGGCCCGGTGAACTCGATTTAGTGAGCAAACGTTGGATTGAGATCGGCGAGAAGTCTTTTTATTCACTGAAACCTGAAGAATATGAAGAGTCGAAGGCAGAGTTGTTTGAGGATAAACTCGAGGTCATTCAAGAAATCGAAAACATTGATTCATTTAAGAGGTCGATCATTAAGCAGGAATGGTTAATGTTAAAAGAACTTCTTGAGTTGCGCGAACAGTGGAAGATGGAGTTGTTAAAACCCTATGCCCATATCCGTTTCATTCTCAAAGAAATTGGCATTCGCGTTGGTCTCGATGAGAATATTTTTTGGCTCAACGTTGATGAGATTATGAGCCTTCAGACAAAAGAGGGGCTCGATGAAATAGAATCCCTAAAAGCTCAAATAAAAAAGCGGAAAGAGCGTAAGTCTGACATGAAATATTTCTCTTTCCCACAAATCGTTTCGATGGCTGACATCGAAAAGACTCTTGCAGGTGAGGCCGGACCACAGAGTGACTTTTTAAAGGGAGAACCGCTATCTCCAGGCTTGGTTCAGGGAAAAGTTTTAATTGTCGAGGATCCCAATGAGGTTGATCTTGATAGCATCGAAGAAAATACAATTCTTGTTGCAGAATCGACGGACCCTGGTTGGACTCCTTTATTTACTAAAGTAAAAGGCATCGTCGTTGAAAAAGGAGGTGTGTTGTCTCACTGTGCTATTTTAGCTCGTGAATTGCATCTCCCCGCGGTCAGCGGAATTTTTCAATGTCATAGAAAATTAAAAAACGGACAAACCATTTGGTTGGATGGAAACTATGGAAGAATTAATACCAAGTAATGTTCATTTATTGATTATACCAACAATTTTAATCCCATTAACTATTCTGGGTGTTGGCATAAGTGTTGTAGCTACTTTTATAGCCGGACTGTTTGGTATCAAGCTCAAGGCTGAAGGGCCGAAGCAACTTTTGGAATTACTATTGAGGCCACGGTTTATAATATCGGCTTTAGTTCTCAACGGTATTATTTGGGCCGGAATCTGGGCTTACAAATATGTCGATAATATGCCAGTGTTTATAACTAATATTCACAAGCGAAATACTGCTGGTTCTATTGGTAATAAGATATACGACAATGTTCCCGAGAGAATAAATATTTTTAAAGACTCTTCAATGGAGCCTAATTTTAGTCAGTTCTCTGCTTCAGGTGACATTGTATTAGATGGCGGTATCTTTAGGGCTCCCGCAATGAGTGGGAAGTCTTTGTTTGTCGGTACGACTCATGGTTGGGTCTATGAACTAGAGCGTGAATCGTTAAAAGAGTTAAGAAAATTCTATGTCGGAACTTTTGTCACTCCTGCGCCACTTATTTGGAATAACTATTTAGTTCTCGGTGAAGGCGTACACACGACCCATCACGCGCGAATTTATTTCTTTAATTTAAACGACGGAAAGCTCGAGAAGCACTTTACGACCCAGGGTCATACCGAAGGTCAATCCACTTTTGCTACTCTTAATGGAGAAGATCGACTCTTTGTAGTTGCTGGAGGAGATGGTGTCTACGCCATTGATCCCAATACAATGGAAGAAAAGTGGCATAGAGTTGACGGCCATAACGACGGTTCGGTTATTGTCGAAGATAAGTATGTTTTTGTCGGTACTGGGCGCGAAAAGGGAGATGCTAAAAAGTATCGCTCCTATGCCTTGGCCTACGACTTTATGAATGGCGAAACCCTTTGGAAAAGAGAGCTGCCGGCCGGAGTTTGGATGAAGCCAACAATTGCTGGTGATCATGTTTGTTTTGTCTATGGAGAAGTATATTTCGAATCAGAGATCGGTGGAATCCAGTGTTTCAACAAAGCAGATGGTCGACCGACCATGGGTCATCGAAGTCTTGCCGGTGCAGTGAGTATACCGCTAACAATCAATGACAATGTTGTATTCGCCGATGCAACGGGTGAGATTTGCAGTCTTAACACAAATACGGCTCGTGTCGATTGGTGCCAAAAAACTCACGATCCCCAAAAACAGGGTAATTATTCGCCAGTGAGTTACGACCCGTACAGAAATGTCTTAGTTTATAGTTCCCTGAAAAATGGTCTCTATGCTTTGAACCCAACGAACGGAAAAATTTTGGGTCATTGGTTGCCTTCAGAAGATGAAAAGTGGCAAACCAGTTATGCGAGCCCCTTGGTGGCTCCAGAGGGATGGTACATTGGTGACATGAAAGGTCGATTAAGGTTTTTTAGACCGGGGCAAAAAATGCTTGGATATAAAGAAAAGTGAGAAGCTGAGTACCACAGCTAAAAAGTGGGCTAAATTGCCGTATAGATCATTGGTTTGATAAAAGCCAAGACCTAAAATAGCGATAAGACCGATACTGAGAAGTATCGGTTTTTTGTTTGTGAGGCAGTAATAGGTAAAAAGACATATTCCTCCGAGGCTAGAGCCTAAAAATATGTGTTGCTTTGGCAGAACTAAAGCCATTGGAGCAAGGGCAATGGCGTGAATTATTAATGGTAAACACATTATTTTCAAAGTGCCGAGTCGAGCCTCGAGCATCATCGAAAAAAAACCAAGTAATACCAAGTCTTGAATCAGATGCGGCCAGTTGTAGTGAACAAAGTAACTGGAAAAAAGAGTGAAGCCACCGAGTTTTAGAGGTTGGCTGCTGTCAAATGCAAGAAACTTATAGAGTGAAGGATCATCTTTTATTCCAAACAGCGCCTCACTACCCAGGACTTGGCTGATTAAATGAATCAAAGTCATTGCGGTTAGGATCGTAAGGGTTCCAATAATTTTTCTATATCGATTGTCTAGTTTCATATTTTAGGTGGTATATCAGGTTCGGTCTGTTTAGTCAGGTTTTGGGTGGCCGTCGACTCTTAGCTGAAAAAGAAAGTAAGGGGGAATGCACCCACCTGAACCACTCTGAGTTTTCGCGCAAATATAGTCGTCTCGGCAGTGCTTTGTTGAATGGCATCCGCGAAGAGACCCAGGTCTTACATTGTTACTTAAGCAGTCGGCAAAGGGCTTACCTCGACTGAGGCAGCGATTAAATCCATAGAGCACGGCTATCGAACCACAAGTGGCATCCTTACCCAGTTGAGAGCAGTTGCCTGAACACATACCGCCAGGAAAACCTACAGAAGTCTCTTCGCAAATGAGATCATTGCGACAACTCACTCGTTTCTGCTTTATGAGTCGATCTTTGTAGGGGCTATCGTGTTCTCTATAGGTTCCGACTTTGCACGGACTGCCTTCACTGGCATCGGCTGCTTCGAGGCACGTACCTAGTGGGCTGTTTTTATCCAGATCGTATTTTTGGCACATTAGGCCTGATTCGCACGTCCAATTACTAAAACTGGGGTCAGACCCCATGCTACAGTGAGATCCCCAGCCACCCTTCTCGTGGGAAGCGCGAACCGAAAAGGATCTATAACTACTTGTATCTTCTTTATTTACTAGTGCTTTCCAGTATCGCTCTCTGCGTTTTTGATCATTAAAAAAGTGAGCTGAAAATGAGCTTAATATGGCGTTGACTGGTGAAACGCCTTTACGATCGGTTCCTAAAAAGTGAAATCCAGCTACCGTACGCCCCTGGTGGCAACCGACACAGGATAAATCATTAGCCCGCTTTAGTAGGGCATAGGGAGTTTTAAAGCTAGAGTAATTTTTGAAATCGATACCGCTGAAGTTTTCTTTATTGAATAGGCGTGAGAAGGGTTGGTTGAATATTCGAGCTCTACCGTTAAGGGCAACAGAAGTGGCCTCTGTGGCTAGATACTTATCTGGAACAACTAGAGTACCCATGTCTAATTTTTTAAGTTGCTCCTCTTCGCTCAACCATTTCAATAGTTCTAATCGTAGTTTTTTGTTTTTGCGCAACCGAGAAACGTCGGGAGTATTTTCGAGTGTTCCAAGGGTCATTGTCTCACCTTTAGGGATGAATACTCTTAAAAAATATTCAGCATATCCACCAAAATCGGGACGAATGGTCGAAGGCCAGCGAACCGCCTGAAGGTTCAGTTCAATTGATTTTAGCTCCGAGTCTTTTAATTGACTAAAGTCCGTCCAATTCTTTGCTCTATCTGCACAGTTTCCTTTTAGAAAGGACACAACATTAAATGTAAGGGGAAGCCTTGATTGAATAATTTGTTTTTTCTTTTTTACTTTGTAGGCCAAACGATAGATAAAGCGGATCTCTCCGCATGTCCCTCCATGAAAATCAATGCGATCCATTCTATTAACAATTCCGACGAGCTCATAGTGAGCTGACTTCGCCGTAAGCCATCTCTTATTAAAGAGGCGATGGGCGCGGTCCATTGTGACTGAAGCCCTCGGGTCTGTCTGGGCAATAGTATTTAGATCTCTAGAGAGCGAGTCGACGATGAACTTATATCTTACACTTTTGTCGTAGAGATCGTTGTTGTTTAGGGTTTTGCCTGAGTTCGAAAGCCATTTCGCAAAGTGATATCCCCTTTTTTCGAGTTCGACCAATTTTTCGGGCTTATCGATAAAAAGCTGAGTTGGTGCAGCAAGGAGCTGTGGAGAACAAAGAGCAAGAGAGAAAAAAACGAGAAACGATCGTATTGCATATATAAAAGGAATGAATAACGAGTCCATTATTCGAAGGTACTGATCTTTTTAGGTGAGTTCAAGATCTAACAAAGCGACTGATTTGAGTTGAATTACAAAAGAAATTCGAAGTCTTTGGTCCAGTCACCATCCCCACCTATGGCAACCATATAAATTACCTATTTTATGGAGATCGGTCATTTTGCTAGGATTTTCTTGTTACCTATTCAAGGAGGGGATATGAAATACATCATTCTAATTTTACTTTTGAACTTTAATGCCAATGCGGCACAAATTAATTTGGATTGTCTTGATGAGGATGGAAACAAAGTGGCTTCAATCTATACGCCAACATTTGTCTATTCGAACTTTAATCTTAAACTCGATCTATCGACTGAAGAAGGTTTATTGTCTTTGGATGTTCCTTTTAATCCAAGCATAGAAATTCCAGGAGTCTACTTCTCAAGTTCCGATACTATTAAGGCGATAGGAATCCCAGAAGGTCCGCTTTTTGGACAAAACGCTAAGATGAATCTTTCGATAATGGAAAACGGAGTTTTAGTTACGAATCTATCTTGTGAGACAACGGTGAACAATCCGGCTTTTCCAAGAGATTGAGAATAATTAAAGTACAGAAGGTCTTCCCTTAGACTTTTTCACAGGGCCCGATAGCAATGTCGGGTTTTTGTTTTCGCTGTTTCGACGCGCAATAGTTACCAAAAGGAAGCTTCTACCAATTGGCGGAGAGGGAGGGATTCGAACCCTCGAGACGCTATTAACGCCTACACGCGTTCCAGGCGTGCGCATTCAACCACTCTGCCACCTCTCCGGAAACCTTGTTTCAAGATAGAAGAGGAAGGTATCAGAAACTGAAATTGCTGTCGAGTTGATTTAGAAAAAGAAAATGCTTGAAATTACAGGGCTTTATAGTGACCTGGATCGAGTTGAGATGTTTTAAAGGGGCAAAATAATACGTCGAACTTTTCGATAGTTGGGGTATTTCGTCGAAACCTTCTACGGATCAAATCTGGAAACGGTCAAATTTGAAAATAAGCCTTAACATTTTTTTCATATTACCCCGCTACCCGTTATTCTTAATTGAACGGGTGGAATGTATTTTGGAGGATAATTATGATTCGGGGACTTTTTTTAATTTTTATCAGTCTTTTCTTTTTTGGGGTGGCTCAGGCCTATAACACTAATCACTACAATGCATGTGTTAATCAACATAAATGTAAGAATAAAGATTTATCGGGAGCCGTTTTTGACAATTTTGAAGCCGCAAACGTAAGCTTTCAGGGTTCAAATCTTAGCAATGCCGTTTTTAATGGAGCTGGTCTCGGTGCTGCGAATTTTTCAAATAGTTCGACAAAGAATACAAATTTATCGGGTGCGAAATTCAAGAATTGCCATCTTTGGGCTGCTAATTTTCAAGGTGTTACAAATATGAATGGCATGAAAATTCTCAATTCATATTCTGAACAAATTAATTTTAAGAACGCTAATCTAGATGGTGTTACTCTCAAGGGCGATCGTTTTACCTATGGCGACTTTCGCAACACATCCTTAAGTAATGCACGCTTAGAAAACATCAACTTAACCATGACCAAGTTTCAAAATGCAGACATTCGTGGTTCTCAGTTTATAAACATTTATGCCAGTGGAATTAACTTTTCGAATGCTTATCTTAGAAGAGCGGCTAAGGATGGAGTAAAAGATGGAGTAATGGAAGGGGTTAACTTTCCTAATTCCATTTGGAACAATGCTTTTATTAGATATCTCACTTTTACCAATGGAGCCAAAAAAGACTGTAACTTGAACCATGCGAATGTCACTGGTTCAGACTGGAAAGGTTCAGATGTCTTAAAGTGTACTGACAAAAATGTGGATTGGAACAGTACTTCTGTTAAACCTAAGAACTACTAAAATCGTTTTAACAAAATTAAATATTAGATTCCAAAAAAAAAGGTCCTCAGCGAAGGACCTTTTTTATTTTAAAATTGGATTAACAGATATTATCTGCTGACCTCTCTGCCGCGAACTTCACCTTGTCCTCTGCGGTTGGTTCTATAGGATCCTCTTTCAACTTCTCCATCCGGAGTAAAAACCACTTGGTTGGGACTTGAATTGTCGAAAAGGGTTCTTGTCGTCATATCACGACCATTAACACTAGCAAGGTTCCGTTGCGGTCGATCTCCGGAAATACTTCGATCGGCGTCACGGGCCTCTCTGTAGGCGGCGTGGGTTCTCTGGTCTTCAGCTGAAGGACGCTCACCAGTTGCTTTTTCAAACTCTTCCATGAATTCGGCCTGACTCATAGATGGACGGTCTTCGTCTTGGTAGAGTTTTTCAATGGCTGACATAGCTTTCGGATTATCTTTTTTAAGTTCGGCTACAACGATAGAGCTGACTTGAGATGTTGGCTTTGCCGGCTGGAGGTTGACCCCATCAGCCTCACCACCCGCTGGGTTAAGGAACATCTCAGTTTCTTTAGGAGCAACGTGAGTTCCGGCCACCATGGGTGAAACCGACTCGACCATTTCTTCTGCTGCAGCCCCGTAGTCATAAACTTCCATCGCCGCCTCTTCAGACTCTTTTTCTTCAATGTTTCCATTATTAGAAGCAACCTGAGTCGAGGCACCTGTGCTTGCTTTTTGGGTAATTTTTCTGAACGTCTTTTCGCTAGTACCCTTGTTAACCTTGCCAGTTTCTTGTGGGTCGATCTTTTCAGCTTTTGCTTGCGTCTCTTTTTTCTTGGCAGTCTTGGCTTGCTTGCCTGAAAGATCTTTAAAGATAGAACAGTCAATAGCGTCGTTTTCAGGCTTTGTACCTTCGGCAATGGCTTCACACTCTTCTTTTAACTTTTTAAGATCTGACTTTGAAAGAGTGGCCTTGTCGTCTTTTTCGATAACTCGAGATTTGTCAGTATCTATAGATACCGCGAATCCATTGACGACCTTTCCGACTTGGGCTTCTTCGGCAGAGGCAAAGCCGGTGATAAAGATGCCTACGACTAAGATGATAACTGTTGATATGATTTCTTTTTTTGTTTCCATACTTCCCGTCCTAATTAAAGGTATACCTCCTATATGAGCAAGCGATGTGCCACGGACTCTAGTGAGGTGCTGTTTACAGCTAAATACATTGTAATGGGAGTAAAGAGAAAAGTGTCTCAGAATGAAACACTTTTCTTGTATATCTCTTTGACAGGTGCAACCTATCAAAAGTCATTTTTTGTCGATAATTAATTGTTAGAAATTCGGCTATCTTTGTAAATAGCTTCGATGTTCTTGACCACGCCCGAGCAAAAATCACTCGAACCAACTTCGTCAAAATATTTTTTAGCAAGGGGACTCCCATAAGAGTATGGATAGTTGGTTGAGGGATAAACGGGTTCCACGGGAAACTCTGCTCGTTGTTCTGAAACGCTAGGTCCGCCAATCACATTGATGGTCATTCGGTAATCTGGACGCATTCCTTGTGAGAGATAGACTCGCATTGCAATTGAATAGTTTAAAGTTGCAATCAGAACTTTTGCTTTTGTTAGTGCAAGGAATCGACCTTGTTTTGTGCTTAGGTCGAAGCGAGAAAGGTCAATTGTAAACTCAGGTTCGTAGTCGTAATGGCCATTGTTCTTAACCCAATTGTCCACTTTTTCCCAGTCGACGATCAGCTGCAATTTTTCGTCAGCCAGATAGTTTAATTGAATCATTTCCTGAGGAATAAGGTCGGTGGTGTCACCATTGCCGTTTTCATCGTTGACGTCCTGCTGAAAGTAACCGACAGCCGGAACTACAACGGGTTTAGTCATCATTTCGTACGTGGGTACCGACGAAGAAGAGTAGCCATCAAAGAATATACCGGGCTGTAGGCAAAAGGCCTTTTGGTTGATCTCACCGCCGTAAATATCGATCATGTCGCTGTCTTCAAGGACATAGGCTGACTCTTGAGCTGTTTCGTAGGCAAAGTAATATTGGCCATGGCTATCAACGGTCGCGAGGGCCGGCGAGCACAATCCAATTGCAATTAGGACATACAAAATATTTTTCATAAAAAATTTTCCTTCTTTTGGGTGACTAGGAAGAGTTGATTTGGGATCTATCATAAAAACTTTGTTCGCTTCAAAGGATCCATACGCAATTAAAAAGAATTCATTCAGGTTTATTTTTTGAACTGCGGAGTTTCAAAAAGAACTCCTTGAGTAGGAGCGAGGCTTCATCAGCTAAAACTCCCGATACAACTTCAACCTGGTGGTTGAGTCGTGGATCAGCAAGGAGTTGGTAAAGACTGTCAACCGCTCCGGCCTTTGGATCTTTGGTTCCATAAACCAGGCGATTGATTCGAGCCTGGAGAATTGCGCCACTACACATGGGGCATGGCTCGAGAGTGACATAGAGCTCACAATCTACCAGGCGCCAAGAACCTAAATTCTGGTTGGCTTCCTCGATTGCCTCAATTTCGGCGTGGGAGAGACTCCTGTTACTTTCCTCGCGGCGGTTTCTCCCTCTACCGATGATTTTGCCGTCTTTGACGATTACGGCCCCCACAGGGACTTCACCGGCCTTTGCGGCCTCCTTAGCCAGTCTCATGGCCTCGGCCATGTAGTCCTTTTCGGTCATCTGTTGAGCCCTTTGGTCTGCCATCTGGGGTTCCTTTTGTAAAAGCCTGGGTTAGTTTTTGTAAAGCTTTGTAATTACAGTAATTTACAATATAGCTTAGGGGATGCAAGTCGATATAATTGTTGTTATAAACACGTTGCGGTACCGGACATCTCCTGGTATACCAATTTCTTCGATTCTATAGTGAGAGGCAGGTGATTAATCAATGGCTCAAGTAAAAGTTAAAGATGGCGAAAGCTTCGAAGGTGCATTTCGTCGATTCAAAAAGGCTTGTGAGAAGTCTGGTATTCTTTCTGAAGTAAAAAAGAGAGAGCACTATGAAAAGCCGAGCATTCGACTCAAGAAAAAGTCGATCGCTGCTCGTAAGCGTCTCATGAAAAAAATGAAGAAAAGTCACCACCACGATTAATAGAGGAGAACTCCGTGAGCATTAAAACGCAGATAATGGACGACCTTAAGACTGCTATGAAGGCCAAAGAGATGGATAAAGTTACGACTTTACGCTTTCTCCAATCGGCTCTTAAAAATAAAGAGATCGATATGCGTCCGAATGAGCCGACTGAGGAAGATTATATTGCCGTTTTAAAAAAGAATGCGAAACAGAGAAAAGAATCTATTACTCAGTATGCTGATGCTGGGCGGGATGACCTCGCCCAGAATGAACAGCGTGAACTCGAGCTTATAGAGGCCTATCTCCCCGAGCAAATGTCAGAAGACCAAGTCAAAGAATTGGTAAAAGCAGCGATCGCAGAGACAGGGGCGAGTTCAATGAAAGACATGGGCAAATTAATGCAGAGCGTACTCGCCAAAACCGGTGGTCAGGCGGATAATAAGCTCGTCAGTCAACTCGTTAAAGAAGCCCTACAATAAATTTTTAAACACCTCTGTCAGGCACCAAAGTTTTAATATAAATTCGCAGATGACTCTACTAATTTAGATTCCAGTTAAGGGGGGAATCCACGCGTGAGGTTTGAATCCGACTTCATCGAAAGAGTGAGAGAAGCTAATAATATCGTCGATATTATCTCTCAATATACTCAACTAAAAAGGAGTGGATCCCGCTGGACCGGTTTGTGTCCTTTCCCCGATCATAATGAAAAAACGCCGAGTTTTTCTGTTTCTGAAGACAAGCAACTCTATTATTGCTTTGGCTGTAAGAAGTCGGGCAATATTTTTAATTTTGTAGAGCAGTTCAACGGAATGAATTTTCCCGAAGCCGTGGAATTTCTAGCAAGAAGGGCGTCTATTGCCCTGCCGGAGCCCACTGAGAAGGATGCTCAATATTCTCAGCAAAAGTCTGAAAAACAACTTCTTCTAAAAGTAAATCGTTTGGCTGGAACCTATTACCTCAATTATCTCGTACAGAACAAAGCCAGCGTTTCTGATTACCTTGAAAAACGCGATCTCAATGAAGAGACGCAAAAAACTTTTAAGTTGGGCCTCGCTTCGGAGAATTGGAGTGACTTAGTTGCTTACCTCAAGAAAAAGGGTGCCCCTTTGGCTGCGGCAGAAAAGTTAGGTTTGATACGCAAGAGAAAGTCTGGGGACGGTTATTACGATCTTTTTAGAGAGCGTTTGATGTTTCCAATTTTTTCTCCAACGGGTGATTGCATTGGCTTTGGTGGCCGATCAATGGATGGCTCCAATCCCAAATATATCAACAGCCCCGAGTCTCCGGTTTTTCACAAGGGCCGGATGGTTTATGGTCTTAACGAGTCGTCAAAGTACGTTCGTGTCGAAGACCAAGTGATCGTTGTTGAGGGCTATATGGATTATTTGGCCCTTTATCAGGCTGGGATTAGAAATGTGGTGGCAACTCTTGGTACTGCATTGACTGCCGATCACGGTAGACTTCTTAAGCGCTACACAAAAAACATCGTCCTTCTTTTTGATGGAGATAATGCTGGTATCGAGGCTGCGGAACGATCTCTAGAAGTTCTTCTCTCTGAGAACTTGCTTCCGAGGGTATGTTTTCTCGCTGATGGAATGGATCCTGATGACTTTCTCAAGGCTAATAGTGCCGAAGACTTGAAATCTGAAATTCGGGCCTCTAAAGACCTTTTTGACTTCAAATTGGCGAGACTGTTAGAAAACTTTCATGGCCAAACCAGTGAGCGTTTTCAAATTTTTGACAAGCTCAAGGGCACTTTGGGGATTCCAAGTGACAATACCTTGCGGGAGTTTCTGATTTTACAGGTCTCTGAGGCCCTAAACGTCCCACCCGATTGGGTTCTAAGGCAGTTGAAGTCGTCTCAAAATGAGAGCAAAAATAATTTCTCCAAACCCCACGCCCAGCGGGATTTGACAAAAAGTGTTAAAAGTCAACAAGAAATCAAAAATGAGGAAAAGGCGAGTGATAACAGCCTTTTAGATATGGGTGATTCAAATCGATACGAATTAATCATTTTCAGTCTTGCTCTTAAAGCTTCGAAATTACTAGAATTTGTGAGAGATGAAGAAATTCTCAATTTGATGAGTAGTACAGGAGTGCGCTTGGCACTCTCTGAAGCCCTTGAGAAATATGGACAAAAGCCCGAAGAATTTGATAAACTCGCGGCTTTCTTTGCTTCTCGGCTAAAGGACCCTGGGGTGGTGGAGTACTACTTAAGTCAGGTACCGGGGGAACTCACTGAAGAAGAAGAAATGAAGTTATTGCTCGACTGTGTGGCTCGATTGCAAAAGGAGCGCCTAAAAGCAGAGGCCAAAAAGCTCCGTAGTAAACTTGGCACGAAGCCCGACCAGGAAGAGTTGGAACGAATTGTGAATATTCACCGGGACAGACTGTCCCTGGATAATAAAAGATAGCCTTCAATTAGTAGTTTTTACGGCGCATTGAAGATAGATGGAGTCGGAATGGCAAAAGAGAAAGATAGTTCAGCATCTAAATTGAGTGTTGATGAACAAAAGACGCTCGTTAGAGAGGAGATCGAAAGATTTGCTCAGCTGGCAAAACAAAACGGTGGTGCTGTTACCGTTGCGGAAATTGATGAACTCCTTCCGCCTGAAATTGTTGAGGCCTCAATCCTCGATATGTTTATGCAGGCTCTCGAAGTTAAAGGGATCGTAATTACCGAGCATGATGAAATGCAGGCTTCTAGCGAAGAAGACGACGATTCTAATGATGAAGAAGAAAAAGAAGAGTCTACTGACGATGTAAAAGGGAATGATCCCGTTCGTCTATACCTTAGAAAAATGGGTTCGGTTTCACTTCTCACCCGTGAGGGAGAAGTCGAAATTGCCAAGCGAATCGAAGAAGGAGAAAGGCAAATCGTTCGTGCGATCTTGATGTCTCCTCTTGGATCTGAAGAGATTATTCAGCTTGGAGACCGTGTTGACCAGGGTCGAATCAAAGTTAAATCTATTTTCCGTGGTCTTGAGGATGAAGAGACTCAATACGACGAAAAAGAATATATCGAAAAAATTCACGAATTGATCGGTGAAGTTCGCAAGTATGAGAAGAAGGTTAAAAAACACTTCGAAGTTCTTGCTAACGAATCTAGTAGCCCAAGTGACAAAGAAGCAGCACAAGCCGCTATTCAAAAGGGCAATGATGAAGTGATGGCGATTTTTGAATCCATCAACTTCAACAGAAAGACGATTAACCGTATCGTCATTAAATTTAAAAACCTTGTTTCTCGTATGACTGAGCTTCGCAAAAGAATCCGTGAAGGTCTTAAATCGACTTTTACTGAGTCTATCGAAGAACTCGAGGCGAGATATAAGGTTATTGAAACTAATGATAAAGAGCTGATGAAAACGACCCGCGATACCGGGCTAAATTTCAACAGATACCGATCACACTACCTCAAAGCCAAAGACGCTGAGGTTCGACTTTCTCGAGTTCTCAGAGAGACCGAAATGCCATTTGAATGGATTCGCGACACTTATACTGAAATCTGGAAAGGTGAGCGTGAGGCCGATCGAGCGAAGTCTGAGCTTGTTGAAGCCAACCTTCGTTTAGTGGTTTCGATTGCAAAAAAATATACAAACCGTGGTCTCCAGTTCTTGGATCTCATTCAAGAAGGAAATATCGGTTTAATGAAAGCCGTTGATAAATTTGAATACCGTCGTGGTTATAAATTTTCTACTTATGCTACTTGGTGGATTCGTCAGGCCATCACACGAGCCATTGCCGATCAAGCAAGAACGATTCGAATTCCAGTGCATATGATTGAGACGATCAATAAGTTGGTTCGTACTTCTCGCTATTTAGTGCAAGAGCTTGGTCGAGAGCCAATGCCAGAAGAAATTGCTGACAAAATGGATATGCCGGTTGATAAAGTGAGAAAAGTCCTCAAAATCGCTAAGGAGCCGATCAGTTTAGAGACTCCAGTGGGAGAAGAGGAAGATTCGCACCTTGGAGATTTCATCGAGGACAAGAAGGTTATTAACCCTTCTGAAGCGATCGTTAACCTCAACCTCGCCGAGCAAACTCGAAGAGTTCTTTCGACTCTCACATCCAGAGAAGAAAAGGTTCTCAGAATGCGTTTTGGTATTGGTGAAGAATCAGATCATACTCTCGAAGAAGTGGGTCAGGATTTTAACGTGACTCGCGAGCGGATTCGTCAGATTGAGGCTAAAGCCCTTCGTAAATTGCGACATCCCTCACGTTCAGGAAAGCTTAAAGCTTTCATTGATACCTAGGACTCTAGGGCCCGATTTATTGCCCACTTTCTAGGTAATTATCCAGAAATCAAATTCATCTTTTCAAAGCCAGCTCCCAGGGGCTGGCTTTTTTAGTTGATTACTGATCGTTCTGAAGGCCCGTCACAAATTAAACAAAAAAACTTCAATATTAAGAGATATATAATAGTTTTACGATTCCTCGAAAATGGCAAATTTGCTTTTTTGTTATTTTGAAAACTGATTTTACAAAATCAGCAAGTGACTAATAATCTTTCAAAAACTCTCAAAGAAAATGAACTTTCACTGTCCCGAAGTAAAACCGGTGACTGGAACTTCGTCTAGAAGTTTTGTAGTCTAAAAGAACAAGAGACTCTCTCTTAATGTTGTCTGTAATCGGTAAGCCAAAAATAAATATAAGTGAATGATCTTCGGTAGTATTGAAAGGTACGTTTAATGGCAGACTCCGATGTAGTCAAAAAACTGAATAAACTTGAAATTGATCAATACTCAGTTGTTCAAGTTCTTGGTAAGCATCAAACGGGCCGAGTTTGTCTTGCTCATGACTCTAATAGAAATAAAAAAGTAGTGCTGAAGGGGATTCCTGAGAGCCAATTTGCTAATTCAAGAGTTGCTAGCTATTACCATCACAAAATTCAGAGTTTGCTTAATATTGAAAACGACAATGTTGCAAAGGTTTATGAGGCAGGATGTACTACTCAGTCAGTATTTACAGTAACAGAATATGTTGAGGGGATGAGTTTAGCGAGAATTGCTGAAACTTCCACTTTATGTAGTAGAGACGCAAGTCTTCTCTTGCGCCAGGCACTGCGAGGCGTTCTTGCTCTTCATGACAAGGGAATAATCCACGGTGACCTATGTTCTGAAAACATAGTTGTTGATGGATCGGGCATACTAAAAGTAGTTAACCTAGGAATTTTACCCTACTCAATGAAAGAGCAATCAGGCTTGTTTTCGCAACCGGTTGTAGAGCAGTCAAATCCGACGATTTCTCAATCAAGTATTAGAAGCTACTCACCGGCAAAGCCTATTAGTAAGTCCTATCTAGGTTACTGTGCCCCTGAAGTCTTAGAGGGCGAGAGTCAAAGTCCTCGAACGGATCTGTGGTCCTTGGGAGCAGTTTTTTATGAGGTAGTCACTGGAGAGAGATTTGTACCTATTAGGGACATGGACTCTCAATTGGACATTTTACAAAGAATGCAGAGTAGAAAAACTCTTTTCGATGAAGACTTTAAGGCTTGGGTGCATCCTGAGTTTGCTGGAATCTTAAAAAAGATGCTCACATCAGACGAGTCAGTAGGTTATAGCACTGCACAACAGGCCTTGCTCGATATCGAAGACTATATAGATAACGATTTTGTGAGCCACAAATTTTCTGCGAGTCATATGGCTCACACTGTAACAAATGGTGAAGAAATTGAGAATATCTTGGCGCAAAGAGATTTTGACGAGCGATCAAAGAAAAGAATTCGCAGCTTAGCCTGTCAGCTTCAATTTGAGCGCTCATTTCAAAATCAATCAAATAGCTCACTAATTAAAGAGGCCGTATTTGTTTCTCCTGTGACTCTCGAAGATGCAATAAAAGAGTTTAATAAATATTCGGAGCTCAACTACTTGCAGTGGAAGAGATTTGAGCAATCTGGAAAGGGCGATAACAATTTTCTTTCGGCAGATACAACGGCTCGTTTTCAAATAGCCTATGGTGGATACGCCGAGCGAGTTCGTTTTATTTCAAGAGTCTGCGTTATGGCTTTTTTTGGGTTAATGACTCTTCCATCAAATTTTCTTTCTATAGATCCGGACGCTGATAAGATCGAGAAAGTATCAATTATTTCTCATAAAAATTTCCCTAATAATGTATTCTTCCGCAATCTGCGAGACCCCAAGCAGCTTGTTCTAAATGAATATATCGAAGAGGAGAAGTATTTTTTCGATCTGTTTAAGAAGCAAAAAAGTTACGAGATTGAAATCCTGAACAAGTACAGCCTAAAAGGTAGAGTTCTAGAAATGAATGAAGCGCTCGATAAAGGTAAGTACATTGGTAGAGTTTTTGATGATCGAGGGGTTGTCGTTCAAAATATCGATTTTGAAGTAAGAGATATAATTCCTCCCGAGCTGCTTTATCCGGCTCAGGATCAAGTTGTGGACTTCTTCGCTTTCGAAGAAATGGAATTCCGTTGGAATCAGAGTGAGGCAGCAAAAAGATATCAAGTTCAGCTTTCGCTCAATGAAAATTTTGGAACTCTATTGATGGACGTCACAGTCGAAGGCAATACTCTTAAATTTCCGCCACTTTCTGGAGGCACATACTACTGGAGAGTGCGTCCTGAAACTGGAGAAGAAATTCGCAGCCTCTGGTCTGAAACTTCGATCTTTCATCTCCAAAGGGAGCAGAGAAACCGTCTTAGTTTGGTCAAAGTTGAGCCGCAAAAACAGTTGGCTCCAGATTTTGAAATTTTGGTGGCATCGAAGACGATTGCCATACCTAAAGAGGCTAGAAAAAGAGGAAAGCCGACTAAAATGACATTGGCCTGGAGTCGCCACCCAGATGCGCTTTTCTACCGAGTTCAAGTGAGTAGAGACATTGCTTTTCGCAAAATACTTTTGAATCAAAATACATCGGGCTCTAATTACGAAGTGAATATCCGCCGCAGCGGTACCTATTTCTATAGAGTGGCCCTAGTGGACCGTAAAGGGGCTGTCATCAGTCCATTTTCAAAGCCAGGGGTGATCCGCTTGGTGAATAATCGGGGCCGTGGTGCTCAAGCTCGGAACTTTTATAAGTGACCCTTTTAGGGCTTCAATAAGACCCGAAAGAGACTTCTTAAGTAGCTAGAATCACATAATATTTCTAGGCTTGCCAAACTCACAACCCTCTATTAAAACAAAGGTTCTTCTGTGGGGGCTTAGCTTAGCTGGTTAAAGCATCCGGCTCATAACCGGAGGATCCCAGGTTCGAGTCCTGGAGCCCCTACCAATGAATCATTCGGATAACTGATAACGAGATATCTGTTATCGGATATCATGTTTTAGAAATCTATTGGCTCATTTCATAAACTTCGATTAAATTTCAATATGAATTACTATTGGCTGTCGCTCTATCTCCCTTTTTCTTTGATGTTCTTGTTCGTGCCCACCCAGATTTTCTTGGGTAATAAAGAAGAGTTAGGGGCTGGGCTCGCACTACTCGTTCCAGGTTCAGTTGCCCTAATTTTTCTACTCTTAGTTATAGGATTTAGAAAACAATTGAGAAGGTATATATGGTTTTTCTGGGGGACCGCTGTTTACATAGGTATTAGCGATCTGGTTTTATCTCCGGGCTTGAGCATTGTTTTTGGTGGAATTCCCACCATCGAGGTGGGAGTTTGGGATGTTATAGTCGATCTTTTTGTATTCACTTTGACTATGTCTGGGAGCTTTTTTCTTTTTAGAAAATTCGAAATTCGGGGAAGCCTAGTGTCAGGGATAATTATCTTTGCGATACTCGGCTTGTTTGGCTCTTCATTGTTTTACGAGAATTTTAAGGAGAAAGTACTAGAACCTCCTCAAGCGACCTTAAAGAACAAGCCAAACATCTTTCACCTAATTTTTGACTCTCTGTCGGGACACGAGTTGAGACAAATCTTTGATGAAAATCCGGAGCTTCGTAGAGAGTTCAGTAGCTTTCATTTCTACTTTAATGCTCTATCAAACTATCAGTACACCCAGGCCTCTGTAGTAAGCACCTTGACAGGAAAATTACTTGAAGAGCAGGGGGGGAGTTTTTCCAGTTTTAGAGAAGCATATCGCAACTCCAGTATTTTAAATTTGGCCAGAGATAAGGGTTACACCGTCCATACCTATATTGCGGATCGTCGATTTAGTGTTCCTGCTGCAAGTTTCGAACATTCGCACGATACTGTTAGATCATCGTTACTTTGGTTTTCTAGAGGGTATCTATTGCTCAACTATTCACTTGTAAGAGTCACTCCCACCTTCTTAAAAAGAGTCGTTCAAATATTAGTTCATAGGCTCAATGAATTTTTTTCTATTATCTTTCCAAAGTTAGTGATTGGACTATCGGAACATGAGAATTTACTTTTTTCTTATGAACAGTTTGAGCAACTTAAGAATGACTTAAAAGTTATACCTTCAAAATCTCAGTATATTTACGCCTATTTTTTACATCCACATTCACCCTTTATACTCGACCGTGAAGGAAGGTACATCGGAGAGCAGAAAGGTGATGAGGAGTCGGTTGCCCGAAAAGACCAAATAATTGCCACTATTAAGCAGATAGTTAGTTTTTTGAAAATTATTAAAAAAAGTGGACACGATGGCAGTCAGATTATAATTCACGGCGATCACGGAGCTAGAGAGCATGAAAAGTTCGTTGTTCCCGAGGGATTTGTTGGTCGTGGACAAGTTATTGATAAGAATCCACTTGGCTATGATTATGAACTGGTCCTTTCTAGGTCCAACCCACTAGTGCTTATTTATTTTCCTGAACAAAGGAATCGAGTCTTTAAAGAAAATGACTTGGGGGTGCAGTTGCTCGATCTTTTTCCGAGTATTCTCGGGGCCAATGGTTGGTCAAAAGACCAATACTCGGTAAGCTCGCTAGGCAAAGACCTATACGATAAGAGTCAAATGAACAAACCAATTAGTTTGAGCCTTGGCTATAGATTTTACTCCAAGGCGAAAGAAAAGTACTTATATTTCGGAAGGACAAGCTTCGAAAATACATTTTATAGGTATGAGTGGACCCAGGGAAAAGAGTGGGTTCTTAAGGAACAGAAAGTAATTAAATGGTCTGAAGAAGACTGAGTTATATTAATAGGCCTCGATTTTTGGATTAAATGGCTTTTTTGGGTCTAATGAAACTGTAAATTTAAAGACCCTCTGTTGATCATTGTGTTCAGCGTAGAAGACGAGTTCACCATTTTCAAGCTTAGGGACTTGGAGTTTTGTCATATCCTTTTTTTCAAAACTCGTAATGCGTACTTCTCCGGGGGCTGCGGCTCCTTCAACCTTGTCAATTTCAACCTGCCTACGATATCGATCATCAAAATCAGCAGCGAAAGTCGATGGGTCTGTCACGAGGTCATATTGTACATCGTAAATTCGCAAAAAACTTCCGGCTAAACCTGCTTCTGCATTATCGGCACCATCAAAAAAACTCTTATTATCTTGATAATATTGAGCGAAATCTTTTGCGTAATATTTCTTTTTAGCTCCGGACTTGGTGACAAGTAAAAAGTGAGTGTCCTCGCTTGGTCCGTCTTCGATGGAAACCATAAAATCATCATCGACGGGATCTCGTTCGACTTTTTCTTTTGCTGGCGTGCACGCCACAGAATAAATGAGTGTAAGAAAAGTTAAGATAATAATAGTTTTCATGGTAGTGACTCTTTTTTAAATAGGATAGAAAACTCGGGGATAAGACTTAGAATATTTTCTTTTCGAGTTTCATCAATGGCTCGCGTATAATCAATGAATTCAGAAAGGTACCTGGCGGTCCAATCTTCTTTAAACATATACGAAATGACTTCCTGAACTTCAATTTGATCGTTCCAGTCTTCAAGAGATTCCTTAGCTTTATTTTTAAGGTCTAGCGGGAGTGTTCGAATATTCAAGCACTGGGGATGATTCAAAATATTAAGATAGGGTACCCGACCAAGTGACTTTTCGAAGTACCGGATGACTTCATTGAGGCGCAATATGTTATACATTTGAACTGTTGTGTGAATTCCAAGCTCGATGCCTGAATACTCCGCCTCTAAAGAAAGTAGTTTTTTAAGATTCTCTTCGACTCGTTTCCATTGAGTGGGATTTCTAATGTACTCATCGAGAGCTCCGACGCCGTCAACACTGACATTGAGAACGACACTTTTAAATTCTGGCCAAATCTTTAAGAGGCTCTCTGGGAGAACCGTTAAGTTCGTATTGTACTTAAGTTTAATCTCTTTTGCTTGCCCAGATTTTACCAATTTAGTCAAAAAATCGACTTGCTTCAAAGAAAGTAAGGGTTCGCCCCCGGTTAAATAAATTTCTTCGATGGTCGAGAGTATTGGTTCAAGGTTTTTCCAGGTTTCGTCCTTGTCAGGCCAATCAATTCTTTTAAGCCTCTCAATTTCACTGTCAGGCAAAAGATTGTTTGGAACAAGTTCAGCTGTATCAGCGACTTTGTTCCACTCATCAACCCACTTGCTGCTAGCGTAAGGATTACACATTCGGCATTTTAGATTACAGAGGTTTCCAAGTCTGAGATCAATGTATCGGACGTCGATTTTAGGATCTGGATTTTCCTCTTGCCCTGATTGGTATTTTTCATTCCATCTTTGTCTGGCACTGCGAACACCAGAGTCCTCTTCACGAAAACACCGTTGACACATGTCGGGGCGCTGTCCGGCAATAAGTTCTTTACGTAGTTTCTTATAGGTCTTCGAATTCCAAGCCTCTTCAATTGTATTCTTTTCCACAACCATAGGCTTGTCATTGGAGTCCATGATGAGATTAATTCCAGGAACACTGTTACAGCAAACCCTATACCTACCAGTAGCATTTGTTGCTAACTGGACCCAGGGTACAATGCAAAATGTTGGACTACGTCCCATTTAAAGCCTTTCCTGGAGAATATTCAATAATGATGAACAGCCCCTGTAAATTACGATTTTAAAGGTTTTTATTGAATTTGAATAGTATATAATTAAGGCATGTTCTTGAGTAAAATTAAGGCTAAATTGGCTGGTTATTTTGAAGAGAAAGCTCCTGAGCCGGATCCAGATCGGTTTTCCGACCTCTACCCTAAGTGTCTCGATGGTAATATGCTGCATATGATTGGTAGCGACTACCGCTATTATCCTTGTTGCTTTACCCGAGTTGGCTTTGGGAAAAAGGAGTTCGATGAACGCTTTGGCGACAAACTTGATCAAATTGATATCAGGCTTAACTCTCGAGAAGAAATTGTGAATTCTCCTCTTTGGCACGAACTCATAGAGTCCTTTGAATCAAAGCCTATGAAAACATGTTACGAATTTTGTGAAAAGAAATTTAAACCCAATAGCCAGTTTGACGGTAGAAATGGATATAGAGTCGTTGGTGCAAAAAAGAGTTCGGGAAGTTTCTAGATGCTAAATGTTTTAAATTACTTTTCTAAAAACTTTTTGCGAGCCAAAAATTTTCGAAAAATCGAATTAGAAATTTCTACGCGTTGTCCAGTACGCTGTCCTCTATGTCCAAGAAATATGAACATAACTGGCGACAAAAGCTGGAATACCGGTTTTTTAGAAACAGAGCCTTTGCTGAAGTTTATCGATCACGCCGATGCAGAACAACTCATCTTTTGTGGAGGGTATGGAGATCCAATCTATCACCCCGATTTCAAAAAAATAATCAGCCATATTTCTAAAAATCACCCTGAAATGAGATTAATGATTGAGACTAATGGCAGTTACAAGAAAGAGGAGTGGTGGGAGGACCTTGGTAAACATACGAACAAATACCACAAGTTTTCATTTAGCATAGATGGGTTAGAGGATAGTAACGAGAAGTATCGAGTTAATGCTAATTGGGCGAGCATAATTAGTGGCATTAAAGCCCTCCGCAGGTATCACAAGGGTAATATTCAATGGAAGTATATATTATTTAGTCACAATCAGCATCAAGTGATCGAGGCCTATAAGCTGGCAATGAGTATTGGAGTTGATCATTTTAAATTAGTAAAATCAGACCGTCATACAGAGGAATCGAGGCCGACAGTAAATTTTGATAAAGTTGAAAGTGAACTTATATCTTTTCAAGAAACTTGGAAGCAACAGGCTTAGATTTCTACCCCTAAATTATTCTTCAAAATATGTGTGAACTTTATTCCGTTAGGATATTTTTTTTCAAAATCTTTTGTGTACCCCAAAAATCGCTTCCATAATTTTTCATCAAAGCTGTCTTTTTTCAATGCATTAATAGTTTTTGTGAAGCGATCACCCGAAACTGCAAGTTTGTCGATAATTAAACTTTTTAATTCGTCGGGATAGACACTGGCTCGTAAAAACTTAGGGACGCTCAAAAGGTGATAGGTGATGTTCTTTGGACCAACGATGTTTTCATATTTGTCAAAAAATTCAGGAAGTTGGAACACATTGTAGGCTTGAGTTGTTAAGCCTAGACTGAGATTAATATTTTCAGGTTTAGATTCTAGAATTTTTATAATATTTCGATGGACCTTTTCGTAGCTGGAGCCAGACCGGATGAAATCGTAGACCTCATTAATCCCATCAATACTCACCTTTATATTAACGCTTTTAAAATTTCTCCATAGTTCAATATAGTCAACGCCTCTATAATTAATTTGAGTCAAGTTCGTTGCATATCGAATTTGATATTTATCTGGCGAATATTCTAGTAGTTTTTTTAGAAAATCAAATTGATCATCCGATAGAAGGGGCTCTCCCCCTGAGAATTGAACAAGCTTAAGGTTGTCGAAAAAACTATCATCATTCTGAATCAATTCGTTTATTTTATTTTTAGCAGAAAGTACATCATCAGACCAAGGCATTTGCGGACGATACTTGTCTATGATCTCACGGTCCTCGATAATTCGATTACTACTTTTCGGATGGCACATTTTGCACTTTAGATTACAGAGGTTGCTACATTTGGCCTCGATGGCAATTGGCAAGCGATCGACGCTAAAGTCGCTATGACAATGGATCTCGGTGTCCTCTCCAAACAAATAATCGTAGTACTCCCATGCTTCTTCTCTATTGGACTTTACGCCAAGTTCTTCGTTTCTCCAGCACTTTGAACAGAGTTCAGGCTTTTCGCCGGAAACTAATTGGGATCTAAGCATTTTGTAATTTGAATTGTTCCAAGTGGTCGCTAGGGATTCGTCCTTTTTACCAAGCATCGTGTCTTGAGATTCGCAACAGGCAACGACGGAGCCATTTGCTTCAATATAGGTGTGTAAGAAAGGGAGGGGGCAAATCGTCTTACTGGTATTTTTAGAAATTGAACTAGTTGCCACTCTTTTTTCCATTTCTCAGTTTTTTGATCGCTTCTCTTATATTAATTCTATTAAACGCTCCATCGCGATTAAAATCATTCCATTTACTATCGTCGCTCGTGGCTATGTGAACGCATTGGCTGGGAGTAATCCCGAAGTGTGTACAGACTTCTTTTTGATCCCTTCTATATTTTTCAACCTGAGTATCGGCAGAAAAATTCTTCATAAGATCTATTCCGATCATCAAATTGAGATGAATGCTGTGGTTCCATTCATCTCGGAGAACAAGTTTGTCCGTTGGCAGATCACTAAAATAGTCCCTCTGAAAGCGTATTCCTGAACGATAGTTTCCACAAGTGAGCCCCTTTGTTAAAGAAAAGGCGACCGTTGTTATGGCCGGGTGGCTCAGGTCAATGTTGATGCCCTCGCAGGTTCCAAACCAGGCCATATCTAAAAAAACCGGAATATTTAAACGCGCACATTCGTTGAGGAGCCAATCCATTTTTGGGTGCTTCCCTCCGTTGCCGCTAAATGGATAAGATAGAATAACGGCGTCGTTCTCTTCTAAGGGGCGATCATCAATAAAGTCTTCGGAGTATTTAAACTGGCAGGTTTGCCACGAATAGGGATACTCCCCGCGGAAGGTTCGAATTCTTCTACCAGACGACATTGCTTGAAAGTGAAATTGATCGATGGCCTGCGTAACACCTAGACTAACGGACTGCTGAGGAAAGCTTTCGAGTCCCTTAATTTCGTTTAATTGACTCGAAGCAATCCAATTTTTGAAAGTCGCTTTATAGAGATCAATATTTACCATTGAGCTAAAAAGCTCGGAGTCAGTAAACCAAGAAGAAATGATTTCCCCGAGGTGAATCCTTATGTCATCGTTGTATATAGCATTTCCCGACTGAATTAGTACTTCCGGTTTTAGCTTGATAAGTCCCATGAAAGATCTCTTTCTTCTTTATTGACACATGGAAGCTGACGGCCCCTAGATAAACTGTTCTAATATCAGTATAATGCTAAGAGCTTAATTTTCCAATGTTAGTGAGGAATTATGCAAGAGAGCCCCGTAAAAATATTTTCTGAATTCCAAAAATTAGAAGAAATTATTGTGGGATCAGCTCATCCGAAGGATGCATTTTACTTCTCTAATGATCCAGAATTGAAAGGTGGCCTTGAAACGATCTTAGGGGAGACCGAGGAAGATCTCGGTGAACTGGTAAAGCTATTAGAGGGCATGGATGTCACTGTAAAGCGTCCGAAACACCTTTTTGAGTTGGGAAAAGAAAATCGGGTTAATACGATTGATCTGGGGGTCTTTGATTTTACCTTTCCAAACCACCCTTTAATGCCTCGAGATACCGTACTTGTTTTAAACAATAAAATCATCCAGACCTATACTAAAAGCGAAAATCGTTTTTTTGAAAATTGGCACTATTATGACCTGTTTTTAGATTATTTTGAAAGAGGTGCGGATTGGATATCGATGCCCGAGCCCTATATAGAAAATAACCCACCGACTTATTCGGAGCTAGAAAATCAAAAAATTCTTTTTCATGCGGCGAATGTCATAAAATGTGGAAGAGATTTGTTCTTTAGTCAGCCGAGTTTTGGTGAATTTTCAAAAAAGGGAAAGGGAACAGAAATAGGTCTCGAGTGGATTAAACGAGTAGTGGGGCCAGAATACCGACTTAACCCAGCTCCTTGCGCTGGTCATATTGATGGAAAGATTGCATTAATAAAGCCGGGTGTGTTGATTGCTTGGGATCAGAGCCATATCCCAGATAAGCTCAAGCCCTGGCATCAGATCTTCGTTGATACAGGGAGTCCCTTCCCGGAACATTTTAATAAAATAAAGAAAAAGAGGTTTTATAAAGATTTCGTACAAGAGTGGCTTAGTGAATGGATTGGATATGTCGACGAAACGGTCTTTGATGTAAATATGTTGAGTGTTTCCGAAGAAATTGTCATTACGAATGGGTACAATAAAAAAGTGTTCGATGAGCTTAAAAAACACGGCGTCGAAGCAGTTCCGTGGAACTTTCGACACCAGTATTTTTGGGATGGCGCTATTCATTGTGTGACTTTGGATGTGCGCCGAAAAGGTGAATGTGAGGATTACTTTGCATAAAAAACCTTGTCTTGCGCCATGGAGAGCTCTTGCGATTGGCCCTGATGGGACTATTCAGCCCGATGTTCAATTCGTCTCTAGTCTCGGGAATATAGACCGAGATGACCCAATTGAGGTATTTGAAGCCGGTGCTTTTGAAAAACTTCGAGAGCTGTTTCGGAATGGTGTCTTTCCTGATGATTGCTCGAACTGCAAGAAAAAGGAAGAGTCCATTGGGCACTCGAGAAGACAATTCTTTTTTGATAAGTTAAATCCAATTCATGAAGATTTAGATACTGTTGCTCTGGAGTATTTGGATCTAAACATCTCTAATTTTTGTAATTTGAAATGTCGAATGTGTAATTCGGTCTCCTCATCTTCGTGGATAAAAGAGGACCAATATTTGAATGAAAACTACGAAGGGTTCCATAGACCTCGTTTCAATCGCCCACGAAAGATTCAAGATGAAACCATAGAAACCCTTTTATCTAGCCCTAAACTTTTTCAAAAACTAAAGTACCTTTCACTCAGAGGCGGGGAGCCTCTTTTAGAGTCTAATAATATAAAAGTTTTAAAAAAGTTAGTAGAATGGCGGATCTCTAAAGATATCACTCTCGATTTATCAACAAATGGTTCGCAAATTAATCAGGAACTGATTTCTATTCTCTCCCACTTTAAATCAGTTGAATTTCATCTAAGTATTGAGTCATCTGGCCCTTTATATTCCTATATTCGCGGTGGGGACTCCTTTGGAATTCAGGATTTAGAAAAAAACATACCTCTATTTAGAAATGTCCCTAACTTGCAGTTAATTTTTACAATAACGATGTCGATCTACAACTTATTATCCCTTTCAGAAACCCTCGATTGGTTCGAAAAAACTAAAATCGATACTGATGAAATTGTGATGTCTAATACTGTTGTGAGACCTGAGTATTTGAACTATCAAATTTTACCAAACGAAATAAAAGAGATTGCTTTAGAAAAACTGAATAGAAATACAGTAGTAAAGAGACACTATGACCTACCTGTTAATCGTCTCATACCAGACACGGGCTTTGAAAAAATAAAAGCGAGCCTGAAATCTAGTGTTCTCTCCGAAATTCAAGCTAGTAAGTTGAGAGATCAATTTGTTCGATATAATCTGGCGCTAGATAAGCTGCGGGGCACCTCTCTTCTAGATTACATTCCAGAATTTTCGACATTTTATCCGAGCCAGGTTCAATAAATGATAGATCAGTTAGGGAATTTTTATAAATCTTGGGATCGAAATATAGAACTCGAAGGGGAAATACCGATAAACGATCAATTGAAATTAGAGTCCAAGTATAACTTACCATGGTATCAGTTTAATTTGCCGGATTTCCCATTAGCTGAGATATTAAGTGAAGTTAAGGCGACAAAAGACCTTTTCGTGCCCCATAGGGATTCAGAGGGAAATCATCTTTGGAAAGGAATTTGTCTCCATGGTTTGGGCAAAGAGAAGACAATGTGCCCCGAGGATTACGGAATTCTCGAAAAGGATGCTCACTATTCTTGGACGGAGATTGCCGATCTCTGCCCGATAACTAAAAGGTATTTTTCAGAAAGTTATCCTTCCGAAGCTTATCATCGCATCCGGTTTATGTTGATTGAGCCAGGTGGCTATATACTTCCGCACAGAGACCGAGAACGAAAGGGACTGAGGGGGCCACTGTCAATTCCTCTGACCGTCCCCGACGAATGCCATTTTGTTGTTGAAAACTTTGGTCGAATTCCACTGGAGTCAGGTAAGGGCTATTTGATCGATCTCTCGAATAGACACTCTGTTTGGAATCGGTCTAACGAGGATCGATATCACATTATTGCCGAAGCCCACTATAAAAAGGGATATAATGATTTCTTAAAACTCATTGCTCAAAGTGGAATGGGTCGACTCGATGAAGACGAGAAAATTACTTATTCGGCTATTTTAAAGAAACTAGGTTTGTAAAGTCATGTTGAGAAAGTACGATCTCGAACTTAAGAAAATGTTAGAGAAGTCAGGGGGCTTGTATTTTCTAGATTCGAAAGACCTCAAAAACTTAAATTTCAGTTCCACTGAGACACCGGAATTATTTGAAGCAATTAAGAATTCACTTCTAGAAAATTCTAGGGATGAGAATGCGAATGTCAGGGCGACTCAATCATTTTCAAAGGTCTATGCTCCGCAAATTGGCTATAGAATATCGAGAGATGGAATTAATTGGGAAGTTCATCGTGTTTATGAAAAGCCGATAAAACTCGATCGTTTTGCTATTAGAGAAAAAATTCATATCTTTTCTAGTAGCTTTGATTGGTTAAAAAGCCAATTAAATCCCACACTCTATGAACGGTTGGTAAATATCTATGAGGTTATAGCCAAGACGAACGAAGAATTGAAGATCAATTTCCCAAAGCTTCAAAATGAACCTTTTCTCAATCAAATGATGCTCATTAAATATTCAACCTCCTCGGAAGAGTATGATTACAATCTAAATTATTTAGGTTCTACGAGCTTTGGGGACATTCACGATGATGAAACACTTTATTCAGTTCATTTGGGTGACACCTCAGGTGAATTAAAGTGCTTTGATTATGAAGACGATGGTTGGACCAATATTCAATTTGAGGATCAAATGCTATTGCTTCTCGGTCGATATTCGTTGATAGATTCATTTAAGGCGACGTCCCACCGGCTTATGCCTACTAGAGAAAAAAAATCCAAGGAACGATATTCATTTATTGTAGAATATGTACCTGCGGGACACAGCTCTGTAGAGATAAAATTCTTAGACCATCATGAAAACCACAAGATAGACAAGGGTGCTGAGAAAAAATTTGTTATTGATTCAAGGGACAGAGAGAATAATTTTGTTGATAAGAAAGTAGTGGATTTCACAGAAGAAACGGTTCGATTTCATTATTTTTTTAAACTCAAGTTAAATGAGAAAAGACTCGTTCGATTAGATAAGGCCGACTTAAATTCCCTCTCGGGTGATCGGGGGCAGATTATCTATATCGAGCCGGGCTTCGTTCCTAGGGGAGATGAGGCCCTGGATCTTTTACTTAAATATGCGGACTTGTATAGGCACAAATACTTTGTTTCTTTTCACCAATGGCACCCTAGTAGCTATATGAGTGTTCTCAATTGGAATACAAAAAATAAAACAGAGATTATCAAGCTGATCAAGCGGGGAAAGGTATTCGAAACATTCAAGGAGTTTCCCTTTTATCACATCGATTGTAAATATGACGAATTTGGTTCTGGGCATGTTTATGCAGGTGATGACCCCAGGCAAACAAAAGAGTCCTTAGAGCGAGAGCAAAATATTCAGAAGGAAAACAGAAAAAGAGGATTTGATAGGGTGTTTGTATTTAACACCGAAAATTACAATGACCTAGAGGGGCTCGAAAAACCCAATATGGATTATCACCTTATTGGATTGAGTTCGGGTTTTAAGCTATTCGCCCTTTGGAGTAAGCTGGGTAAGGGCTGTCGAAAAGTGAGTTATTTTGATATCAATAAAGATTCACTCGCTTTAAAGAAGAGTTTGATTCAGTCCTGGGATGGTCGCGATCTCATTGAGTTTCTAGGAGATAATCATTGGAACCTAAGTCAGTCTTTTCTTGGAGACAAAATGAAGCTCGAGGAAGCCTGGCAGAAAGAGTTGAGCTGGTGGGGCGGTGAGAGGGAATTCCAGAGGCACTGGATGGAGTTCAAACTGCTGGAATTTGACTTCCACGAATTAGATTTACTTAAGTCTATACATCAATTGTTTGACAAGATTTCTTCAGAGGAAAAGAACATTTTGTGGGCTAGCAATGTTTGGTATAATGAGTTCAGTTTTAGTGCTTTGGGTCAGGATTACGGAAAGGCCTATACTGAATGGCTGAAAGACTTGGTCGCCCATGACCCCCAGATGCTACTATTGCAAGCGCCTGAAACGACTTTGTTTTGTAATAAAATGATACATGGCAAACCAGTTTCGGAAATTCTAAGGGAGATTTCATAGATGATCTTAACTCGATTTCGTAACCTGATTAACTCTGATTTTGCTCAAAGCTCTTTTTTAAATCATGAAATCGCTTTTATGAGATCTCAACTCCACAAGGTAGACCATGAAGGTCTCAGGGACTTTATTAGCAAAAACTTGCATGAGGATAAGAGTTACCTTCCGAGAGAAGAGATTTTACAACTCAAAGGTCGAAGAGAAAAATTTGAAGCTATTAAAAATTGTCGATCTATCAGTACATTTAGGATAAAGAAAGAATTTCCGTTCAAAAAATCCCTAGAAGAGGCAAAGGCCCTTAAACACCTTTTTACAGATCACAGAAGAGATCCAAACTACGGATGGAAAGCTTTATGCCTTCATGGAAGCTCTCCTGGACACACCAATGATTTTAATATGTATGGTTACAAGTCGAGAGAAGAAGCCAATTATCAATGGACTGAGATTGCTGATCGATGTCCAGTTACCTCAGATTGGTTTAAAGAAAATTGGCCATATTCTGAATTTCATCGCTTGAGGTTTGTATTACTAGAACCAGGGGGCTCAATTACCCCCCACCGTGATACAGATGGAGAGAGAGGTTTTTTTGCTGTTAATATCGCTCTCAATCAGCCCTTTGGCTGCAATATGTTTATGGACCAATTTGGCATAGTTCCCTGGAGACCGGGAGATATTCGTTGGATGGATATCGGAAATCATCACGCTGTATATAATTTTTCGGATGAAGATCGTTATCATATAATTGTACATGGGCTTCAGGGACCTCGTTTTGAGGAATTCGAGGATATGATTGTCAATAGCCTTTAAACCGCCAGCCCAATTAGATGTTGAACAGAAAAGAATCTTTTGATGGATTACCTTAAGAAGAAAAACTTTTGTCGGATGCCATTCAGCCATTTAGCGATTGAAGGGCAGGGTGATGTCAAAGCTTGTTGTCTGGCCCCCCCATTTAAGGACAATGAAGGTGGAAGCTTTAATCTCAATAAACGGAATCTGTCTGAAATAAGAAGTTGCACTGACTTTATTGAATTTCAAAAAAGTTTCAAAAACGGCGAAAGACACCCCTATTGTCAAACGTGCTGGAATGCCGATGATAGTGGTCTCACTTCGTTGAGAAAAACCTTTAGTGAGATCGTTGAAGATTATGATTACCAAGAAGGACAGGACGAACTCATTTTTTTAGAAATTAAGCTCGGTCTTAAGTGTAATCTTCGTTGTGGTATTTGTAACCCAGTCAATAGTTCAAAGTGGGCGGAACTTCATAGCGCGATTGGAGACTCTAGAAAAGAGGAGTCAGACGAACTTCTACAGCTATCTAACTGGGTCGAGCAAGATCGTTTTTACAGTTTTGATAATTTTTCTGGGGTAAGACTTTTTCATATAATGGGTGGAGAGCCATTTTTGGTAAAAGAAAATGAGCGCCTCATAGACCTTATAATAGCTGAGGGCGACCCTTCGAAGGTTACTCTTTGGTATAATACTAACGGGACAGTTTTTCCTAAAAAGTTAATTGAAAAGTTTCAACTATTTAAAAAGGTCAAGATCACCTTGAGTATTGACGATATTGGACAAAGATTTGAGTTTCAAAGGTTCCCCGCTAAATGGAACATTGTAGAGAGAAATTTCGAAAAATTTTCTGAAATAGTGAACGAAAAAATTCAAGTCAAACTCGATGTATGTTGGAATCTGCTCAATAGTTATTATATCGAAGAAATTGTAGCTAAATTGGCGCCCATCGATCGAGATCTTTTCAAATTGGACTGGCCTAACTTAGCCCATAGAGTCCACCATTACGCTGGCGATGCCCTTGCTTTACATGCCCTTTCAGAAAAACAAAGAGAATTGTACTCCGAGAGATTAGAGTTAGCCAAAAGCAACTTGCCTGAAGACTATTCGCCTCTTGTTGAAGAGCTACAAAAAGCCATTTACTCAAAACCGGTAAGTGAAGAAATTATAGAAACAAGAAGAAATAGAATCTCATTTTTGGAACATCATCAAAAGATGCCACTTAAGGATTACTTTGCATCTTTAAGCACAATTTTGATGTGATTTTCCAGTTAACTCTGAAAAGTTTCCCAAGGAAGTTTTTTTACTTCAATCAAATCTAAATTGTGTGCCGTAGAAAAAAATGTTCTCGGGATAAACTTCTCTCCGTCAAAAAAGGCATAGTTTCCGTAGAGCCAATTTCCTGGTGCTTGCTTTTTATAGTACGAAACAATTTCGTTCAATTTGTTCATTCGATAGTTGTAGCTAAAGTACCAAGAGGTAGGGGCAAAATTAAAGATATTGCTTAGAGAGATAAGAGTAGCGCCTTGGTTTTGTTCTGTATTCCACGGAGACTCGAGAAACTTATTTGTAAAAGCATTCATGTTTAAAAACTCGAAACTTATACGCTCTTTTAGATTATTGAACCAACTCTTAAAGTTGTTTTCGGTGGTGAAAAGGTTGTTAAATTCACTCCACTGTTTTTCTGCCTTTGAATGAGCCTTTACAAGTCCGTGACTTTGCTCAAGAACGAAGTCCGGGTATTTAGAGCCATTCCAGTCGTTGAAAAGTCTTTCGTAGACCTTTAGAGAAATGTCGGACGTATCATAGATGAAGAGACGAGTTTTCTGTTTTTCATTGGCTATGTAATCAAATAGTTTTAAGAGTCTTAAGGGTAATAAGCCGCTCGCTGGAATGACAAGGCGAGATAGTGGCCCAATTTCCTCGACGAGGTCTTTAGAGAAGTGTTCAAAGTCTTCAGTATTGGCGACGAAAAAGGAATTGGTATTAAAAGCATAGTAGTTATTAAAAATTGCGAGCGCGTCGAGGAATTGGCTCTTACTCTGTCTGTTAAATCTAACAAAAGTAGACTCGGATTCGTTATCTAATTCCTTGCACTCATAGGTTTCTGGCAGACTTAGGGTGACTCCATCAGTGTCGCCATTGAAAGATAAGACTGTATTTTGGCTTCTTAATTTCCTGCAATCGAAAATAAAAATACTGGATTCTGCCTCAATGTGTTTCGAATCCTTTTTTATATTTCTGCCAATAAAAAACTTTTCATTATTGTTTATTGTTTCACTGACTTTATCCATAAAAAGGTCTAGGTGATGAAAGCATATCTCATCGCTGATCTGCAGAATAAAGTCATAGTTTTCATCATTTAGGTATGAATTAATATCATTGGCGTTACTTGTTGTTTTGATTGGATACTTTGTATCTATTGAAAGTTGCGAAAATAGAAAAGAAAAATGATTTTTTAATATATCGATCGGGTGATCGACATCCTCCTTCTTGTATACCAATAGAATCAATAGCTTTAAATTATTATTCATGTTCATCTCATCTCCCAAGGGACAGATAGGTAGGGAAGATTCAGTTCACTAGCAAGAAGAAGTTTCGGATTTTGTGCTGATTCAGCTGAAATAGATTCAGAGGAACTCAGGGTGAAAAGTGTATCACTGTATCTGGAGAACTCTTTGATCAGGTTATTAATTATTTTGACTTTAGTATTGTAAGGGGCCTTTAGGGATTCATTAAGCGATGTTAGGTAATTAGAAAAGCTGAATATTATAGGTAACTCTTTGATCGGGTCTGGATAAGAGCGTATTGGAAACCCTGTAGCGAAAGGTGTTGCGTCGAGAAAGTGGATTTTATTCTCAGCAAATAAGTATTTAAGGTACTCTTGAACTGAGTCATTTTTAATGAATGATTGATAATCATTATTTATAAAGGATTTGAGCTGAGGAGTTTCTTTAAAGAGCTGGTTCCACTTGGATTCGTCAAATTGCTTGGTTCTTAGGATTTCTTCAAAGAATTCTAGGGTATAGAAATCATTATCGTAAATTAAAACATGTGCTACCGATTTATTGTTTTCTGCTAAATACTTCATGATCGATAAAAAGCTAAAGTCCATAGCGGGGTAGATTACTTTAAAATAATCGTGTTCAGTTAGTAGATTGCAGTCGACATTTGGAATCGATAAGTCAAAGTCTCTATGAGGTAGATAGCTGTTAAGTCTATTCTTTAAGTAAACTAGATTGTCGTAATAATCTATTTTTTCCCGATACAGGATATACTCTTTTGAATGTCTAATTTTTTCGGTAAAAGGCGAAAACTTAAAGCCACATCTCAACGCCTCGGCAATCCATTGTGCGCCTGGTGAAAGATTAGAAAACTCAGATTCACCTTCACCCTTTTCGGTCCATAGGGGAGTATAGTCATCGTGATAATCTTCTTCGGAGCGGATAACATTGGGCAAACTAAATAATTTATCCTTTTCTTTGCACCTATAGGGAAAACGCGCCATTTCTCTGAATTTTTGCAAGTCCATTAAGAACATCTGTTCATGAAGTTCGTAATAGCGCTCTTTCCGGTCGAGAACGTGGCCAATGCAAAAGTGGTTTTCTGTCCATAGTTCCTGGATTCCTTCGATCATTTGCTCGAAATCGTTAAAAATAGTTCCCTCTCTAATAAGAAGTAAATATTTGAAGTCTCCGGCTAAAGCCTTTTCAACGGCCTCTTCTGTTTTTGTGGCACAGATTATTTCTGTGCCCCTATAATTCAAAAAATTCTGATGAACATAGGAAAGGTGATTTCTTGCCATGTCGAAGCTGAAGCCATCTACTGGCCTATCTTTATAGTGGAAGCATATGGCCAAAGGACTGCCATCAAAGGGAATTTTCAAGTCTTTACTCCTCAAATATATAGTTAGACTCATTTCCTTTAGAATTATAGAATGTGGGATATGAATGGCTCACGCAATAAAAATTTTTGTCGTTTACCCTTTAATCATTTAGCTATCGAGGGTCAGGGGGATGTCAAGGGCTGCTGTTTGACGCCGGCTTTTAAGGACAACCAGGGTGGAAATTTTAATCTCAACAAGAGAAGTTTACTCGAGATCAAAGAATGTAAAGATTATTTAGAGTTTCAAAATAGTTTTAGGCAAGGTAAGAGGCACCCATACTGCGAAGAGTGCTGGCATGCAGACGACAATGGAATGAAGTCTTTGCGTGTCAAGTTTAGCTCAATGTTAGAAAGAATGGGTTTTGAGAATAAAGACGAAGAGTTGATATTTTTAGAAATTAAAATGGGTATTACTTGCAATTTGCGTTGTGGAATTTGTAACCCGGTTAATAGTTCGAAATGGGCTAAGCTTCATATTGAACGGAATGATATTAGAAAAAGCGAGTCAGAAAAATTGCTCCGCCTTTCTAACTGGGTAGAGACGGATCGTTTCTACATGCCTGAGAACTTTTCACAAGTCAGACTCTTCCATATTATGGGAGGAGAGCCTCTATTAATTAAAGAAAATGAACGACTTTTAGATTTAATCATCGAGCATGGGAAGCCTGAGGAGACGACAATTTGGTACAATACCAATGGAACGGTTTTTCCAGGGAAAATACTCGAGAAGTTGAGGAAATTTAAGAGAGTACAATTTTCTTTGAGTATTGATGATGTGGGGCGCAGATTTGAATACCAGAGGTATCCCGGTAAGTGGGATACGATTAAGAGTAATTTTGACAAGTTTTCTGAAATTATTAGTGAGCAAATTCAAGTTGAACTCGATGTCTGCTGGAATCTCCTTAACACTTTCTATATCAAGGAAATCATAGAAGAACTAGACCCTGTAGATACTCAATTATTTGGACATGTATCGCGAAAACTACCAAACGGTCGTCATCATTATTCTGGAAAAAGTTTGGCGCTTGATTCCATGGATGCTGAGCAAAGAAGCAAATATATCGCAAAAATTCAGGATGCTAAAAGTTTTCTTCCGGAAGATTATGCTCCTTTAGTAGATGAGCTATCTAGGACTATAGAAGCAAAACCTGTGAATGAAGAGAATATTCTCATTAGAAATGAGCGAATTAAGCTACTCTCATCAAGTCAGAAAATGCCGTTTTCTGAATACTTTCCGGAGCTTTCCGAAGTTCTTGGGATTAGTTAGTCATCAATTCTAAAGGAGTTTCCCATGGGTGTTGATCTAGGGTAATTTTTTGAAAGTTTTTGGCAAAGATCAAGTCCCTTTGGTTTTCGGGTTTATTTGCAAATACATTTTTTGGTTTTAAGAAATAGACAACCATTTCTGGCTGACTAGTTTTCAGATGAGTCATAATTTCATTCAGTCTTCTTACACGAACAGAAAATGGATGTTCGAGTGAGCAAATCCAGTAAGTGAAGATATTACTCATAGAAAAATAGGTATTGCCCTCTCTCGATTCGTTGAGAAAAAACTTATCCTTGAAATTTCTCGCGAGTGCATTGGACTTATGAGAGTGAAATGAATATTCATTGCGGACCTGTTTAAAAAAGCTGAGCCACTCGCTGAGACCGCCAAAAGAGTCTATAAACCGACGCCATTGGTCCTCATTAATGCGTGCCTTACATAGAAAAGAAAAAGGACCCTCAAAAAGCCGATGATAATCCTTTCCGTCCCAGGAATGAAATAAGTAATTATATATAAATAAAGCACCGATCGATACATCATAGATCTCAATAGACTTCTGGCTTGCTTTTCCGATGCCAGTCTCTCTGAGAATGTCAAAACACATCAAGCCACTGGCAGGCAAAATGAGGTGGTCAAAGGGGCCTAGATTTCGGAGGTCATTATTAATAGATTCAGTGTTTCTTGAAAAAAAAGAGTGAGTGTCGAAGTTAGTCAATTTTAGAAGTGTTTGCAGGGACTGGTAGTAACTCACGTCTGATTCGTTGTTTAACATCACCGAGTGCATTGCACAGTCATCAGCGCTAATCAATCGTGGCGAAATTTTCTGATGCTTTAAAATATTGGCAATTTCACTGGGTTTAATAACTGAATTGCTAATTTCGGATCGTTTCAAATCCACTAGTAAGGCACGCCATGTATCTACTCGATCGATGGTCAAGCAGGCCGCTACCATGAAGCAGGAGTCATTTATGTAAGCTGGAAAGTCCTTAAGAAATCGTTCCAGATAGTGAATGACAAAACCTGACCTTATTACGAGTAAGTAATCATAGTTTTCAATAGAAACCGATTTGTCTCCGGAGTTCTCTAAAAACAGGTCGAAATTTTGAAACATATGAAATTCGTTGGCCAAATAAGACAAAAAATTTCTTTCAAAACTAGGATGTTTCTGATCCTTGTGAATATTGTCAAGAATCACAGCAGTTTTTTTATTTTCAAATAGAGGAGAAATATTCACTAGTTGTTCCTATGCAAGCTCAGAGAGTTCAGGGAAAGTGTCTCTAAATGAAGTTCCCCGGATTTGATCACAGCTCTTTGTATAATTTTTGAACTTGATTAGGTTTTCTTTATCTTGGTAATTCATATTTGATTTCAGGTATTCAATCATAGATTCAATTTGGTTTGAAATGCGCTCACTCCGGCTCGGATAGGACTCAAGGTGCTCCAGGGCTTTTTGCTTTAATTTCTCTGGAAGTATTTTTATATCTAAGTACTCAGGAGATGAAAGCGTTCTAACACTTCCAGTATTTGGAAACTTGTCCCAAATATCTGTTATTGAGAAGAGATTATAAATTTGCCAAGTAATTGAAAACTCAAGTTTTACGTTGTCACAACTATCCTTTATATGTTCAAGATTATCCTCAATCTTCTGCCAATCGGAGGGAAAGCGGATATAGTCGTTTTGCTTTCCGATCGACTCTATAGAAACTCGAAGCTTTACTTCTTTAAAGTTCTTCCATAGACCGATTATTTTATCATTGGTGATAGTCAAATTCGTGTCATACTCAAGGCGAATATTCTTTGCTAGATTTTTTTCAACACAAAACTCAAGAAACTTAAAATGTTGATTAATTAAAAGAGGCTCTCCTCCGACTAAATAAATTTGCTTAACGTCTTCGATATGACTTTCTAAAGTCTTCCAGAATTCTTCACTCTCAAACCACTTAAATTTATTTTTGTCTTTTGGGGCCCATACGCCCCCTTGCTTTTCGAGATAGATTTTTTCGCCCGTATCGTAGAAGTGTTCTTCCCCACTTAGCTCTACATAGTCAGAGTACCAAGCACTCGAACTTGATGGGTGACACATTATACATTTTAAATTGCAGAGGTTGCCGAAGCGGAGGTCCAAATAAGCTAGCTTGTATTCAGACACTGTTCCTTGAGCATCCGTAATTTCTCGCGCTCGATCAATATCGATTTGGTCTTTAAAATCCCTATTAGTTATAATTCTCTTTGACTTGAGTCCAATGGACTCCTTATCCCAGCAGGTTTTACAAAGTGGATTTTTAACTCCAGATAGGAGGTCAAGGCGAAGGCTTTTAGCTTTTTCGGCATTTATGGAATCAAGATAGTCTTCATCCTTGGCGTTGTAAATACTGCCATCAGTTCTTTTTAGGACCCCTTTTTCAGGGTCATTAGAATTCGTCATAAGGCAACATGTTCTAATGTTACCATTAGGTTTTGTAGAGAGTTGAATCCAAGGAACTGCACAAAAAGTGTCTTTCATAATGGACCTATTTTAGCCAATACTTGAGCTCGGGTCTACCTTACGTTCAAAATCACTCAGTAGTTTATTAAAGGATTGACGATTTTCTTTATCCGAGGCCTCAGTATACTGCCAGAAGCGATTTATAAGGCTTTGGTCAAAATCTCTCTGGGTTTCCATCCATTGGACAAAATCATTAATTTGTCGGTCGAGCTGAATGGCAGACCGTCCATTAATGTCATATTTGTTTGTACTAACACTTTTGGCTCTACGAATCGCTTCAATTTTAATCTCATCACTCCAGATCCGAGCGTCTAAAAAGTCTGGAGATGTAACCCTCGATGAATGCCAGGCGATGCCGAGATCGCCAACGATATAATCAATAGTTTTATCTACAAATATTGAATTATAGGCGTTTAATGTCGTTGTCCCCTTAATTGATTTCACCTGTTTTATTTTCTTAACAGCTTCAATATTTTTCTTTAGATCTTCAGATTTAGTGCCAAATCGAATGTATTCATTGAGTTCGGAAAAACCGTCAATAGAAATGGTAAGGTGTACTTCTTTAAATTGACTCCAAAAATCGAGAATTTGAAATTTTTCAAAAGATAGGATCGTCAAATTAGTCGAATATCTGAGGGTTGTTTCCTCAGGCTTTCCATTTTTAATAACCTCTTCTAGTATTTTATAGTGGAGAGGATCTATGAGTGGTTCTCCGCCAGCAAAATCAAGCATTCTTAAGTCGGATACGAATTTTGAAAAATTCTCCATGAACTGAGTGTTAGAAAGGTACAGGTCTAAAGAAGGGTTCTTTTGTAAATCATTTTGCGCAATAACTCGGTCAATCCAGTTTTGGTACTCCGGTTCATAGAAGGATTTAAGGTTTTCCCAACTTTTAACCCATTTTGTTGAGGCCGCTGGGGAACACATCTTACACTTTAAATTGCAGCGATTAGAGAGCTTTAATTCGAGTGTCGGCAAAGTCAGGTTTTGATCTTTTAAGTGGACGCCAACATTATTTCCATAGTCTGCAATACGGGAAACATTTTGACTATTGCGAAGACTGACGATCCCCATGGACTCAGAGCGCCAGCAGGTTGCACACTCCTCTACTTTGACTCCTTTAATAAAATTTTCTCTTATATTCTTCATTTTAGGGCTATTCCAATATTCTAATACCTGTCCGTCTTTGATATTACCTATAGGGCGACTTCTGCAGCAAAGTCTGATTTCACCGGTCGTTGTGGTCGACAAGTGACTAAAGGGGAGAATGCAGAATGTCGACTTATCGATATCGACTTTCAACTCTTCCGAGAGTTCATCAATGTAATTGTTTTGCCGCTCGAGAAAGTGCTTTTTACTCATTACTCTTTTTACCTAGTCGAACTCGATCTTTATGATCGGGATGATATTTGGTGAGCTGTATATCGGCTGCACAGTTACAGGATTTTTTATTGCAAATAACAGTATCTAAAGGAATCTCAAATCCGTCGTAGATCGAACCAAGTTGAGTGCCCTGTCGACAGATGGCTCGCCAAACATTTCCTTCATTATCAATAGTAATATTTTGGATGCCCGCCCAGCACTCCCAACCAGAAAATCTATTTTCCTCTGTCATCAGGAGATCATTAACATTAGACTCTTCGGTAGTTTTTTCGCCAGATTCCTCGTCAACAAAATGAACGAGTATGTTTTTAAAGCTAGAAGAACTCATTTGAATGCCCCTAATCTCTGCAATTCATCCTCTGAATAGTAATGTAAGTTACTGTCTTTTATTCTACTCCATTTGGGCCCGTGCCCGCCGCTTTGTCCAGAGTTAAAGGGCATGAGATAGAGGCCATTTTCATCAAATTGTGGACGAACCCTGCGGAGAGCGAATGATACATCTTCATCTTTCATGAGCTGAGCGAGCTCCAGTGATTCATTTACTTTTCCGGGAATGGCCATAATGTGCAAATGAAGATTTCTATTTTCTGTGAGTGCCGATTTAATTTCTAGTACTTTTTCTTTTACTTTCTCGAGTTTTGCAAATTCGAAATGTATAGATAAAATGAGATAGTTCACATATTCAAGAGACTTGATGTATGTCTTGGCTGGCATACTTGCATTACTTGTCACCGAAATTCTTTGGATACCGCTGTCCTTAATCATTTTTATGATGTCAAAAAACCGTGGGTGTAAATAAGGTTCACCTCCGGTCAAGCTAATGCGTGTTTTCTTTTTATGTTCCTTTGTGTAAGTTGCAATTCGATCTACGGTTTTTTCAATAACTTCCATATTAAGGTGTTCAGATTTTTTATTGTGTATATTGGGGCTGCAATATGAGCAATCGTAGTTACATCGCGGGCCCAAGTTCCATTCGACTCGGAACAAATGATCTCTTGGTGGGTCTATGTCTTCAACTGCAACGATTTTCTTAGATATATTTTTTAAGTTCTGGGTAGATTCCAAAGTAATCTTCATTCCTTATTTTATCGAGATCTCTAGTAAAGTTGATAAAGGTATTAAATAAATTTTGGTCGAAATCAAAGACCTTTAGTTGTCCGGAGAAATGTTTAAAATCGTCTATTTGTTCGAGCTCATCGGCAATTTTCTTTCTTAGTTCTACGGGCCAAACAAAGGGTGAGAGGTAATCAGGGGCATTTACAACGCAGTTGAATGCTCCAGATGAATTTATCTTATCACTATTGAGACTTTTCAGGAGCCCATGGAGTTCTTTTAAATTAATCAAGTTATAGGCTTGCATGGCCACATTAAACATTATGTCCACGTTTTTTAACTCTTTATATTTAGATATGTTTTTACGTAGATCTTCAGTATTAAATTCAGGGCCGCCACGAATATAGGAATAAAGAGGGTCCGTTCCTTCAATTGAAATTGAAATGTTAACTTTCTTAAATTGGCCAAGAACTTCTATTATATTATTGTTTATGAAAGTCCCATTGGTCGTGTAGTGAAGAGTGGCTTGTCTGTTCAGACCTTTATCTATCAGCATTTCGAGAAAAGGAATGTGATTCTTCGCCAGCATAGGCTCGCCACCCTTAAAGTCGATTCGTCTCACATTTGCTAAATGAGGAATAAGTGAAGCGAGTCGCTCTAACGAAACTTCAAACTTTGCTCTCTTTTCTTTAAGTCCTTCTCTGAGATAAGGATTACCCTGGTGCATGTTAAACAGAGTTTCTTCGTCACTAATCCACTTGTGAGAAGCCCATACTCCACACATCCTACATTTTAGATTACATTGATTGGATAAATTGATATCGGCCTGTATCCATTGAGGATTTTCGACTTTCAATTCGTAATCAAAATTATGAGGCAAATCCTCGAGAAAATGATCCTCGAACCAAATTCTACGGGAATGTCCAATTTGCTCTTCTCGTTCCCAGCAAGACGAACAGCCCGGTGTCGGGTCTTTAACAAAGAAATCCTCTCGCACATCTTGTATAGCTTTTGAGTTGTAAAGATTCACAATGGACGTTTCAGGATTTAGATGAACATTTTCGGCCTCTCCCCGGAATTGACAACAGGGTTTTACGAGTCCACTCCCGGTAAGAGTTATAGCGTGCCATGGCATATAGCAGAATTTATTCACTGGAATTTCCTTGGAGTGATTCTGACTTCCATCGCTCGACTTGATTTTGATAGCTGGAAGAGGAAACCGTATTTTCAATTTCTTCTGCTAAAGCGGGATTTAGGACGCGATAGCTTTGTCCGCGAATTTCGTCCAGAGCTAAAGTGTACCAACAAAACATATTCCAGTGGCTTTCTTTGTCAGCAGGATCTAATTTATGATCTTTACTTAGTAATGTCTCGATGTCTTTTAGGTAAGAATTCTCTCGTACTGAATTTAGCAAAGGGTAAGAGTTAATTAGTTTTTTATGTTGATCACAAGCTAAAGGCTTTAAACGGTCAGAAATATATAGAGCGCTTAAATGTCTTGGGCCGAATAATAGGCGATGCTCCCAGCTATGCCTGAATTTACTATTTACAATCGGCTCACTAGTGTTCCAGTCAAAAGTTTCTACTATCCAACTGACAAAATCATAGAGATTCAAACTATTGTATATTTGGTAAGAGCCATTGATATTCAATTTCCAGCATGCATTTGGATTAATTTTGTTTCTTTGCTTGCAAAACTCCTTAATCAATAATGCTGATTCGGCGAGTTCTGTCCATTTCATAGTTCCGGAGGACCTCATATACTCAAAGTATTCACCGGTCCCATCAACAGATAAATTGATGTTTACGTATTTGAAGTCTGTAAGTCGTTCAAGTTTGTCTCGATCTATGCTCGACCCATTCGTTGTAATCATGATTTCTGTATTCGGACCAATTCCATACTCTTTGCAGAGATCCAAGAAAAGAAAAAACTCCTGATTTATAAATGGTTCGCCCCCCAAAATTTCGATTCGCCTTACCTGCCGACTTTTCTCCAAAATTGCACGCATTTCATCTTCTGAAAGTCGACGCATGTGTTCTTTTCTGCGAGCCGCTTCTTTGGGTTTTATTCCTCCGGATCCACCCGCTATCCCCATTTTTATAAGAGCTTCCTCGTCTCTCACCCATTGACTACTATAAGCGCCGCTACACATTCGACACTTGAAGTTGCAGAAGTTACTAAAGGCGATATCTATATGAAAAATGTTGTCGGGAAGAGTTTTAAAGGTATTGGGATCAGACCAAAGGTCTTTAACTAAATTGAGTTCATGCCAATGTTGTCTCTTTGAGCGTAACCCTTTAACTTCTTTGTTTCGACAATTTCTGCACCCGATTTCATCAAATTCTCCGCGAATCATTTTTTCTCGAAGTTCGACGAGTTTCTTCCCGTGCCAAAGGTCCATTGCAGATTCTGAATCGCTAATTTGCCCTGAGGATTGCTCTGTCATCTGACAGCGAGTCAGGTGCCTTGTCGCATGCACAGAAAGACTCGTAAAAGGCAGAATGCATATAGTATCTGAGAGTTTTCTGCCGTCGAATGGTTTGTCGTTTTGGTCACTAGCCATTGCTAAATTATAGACTTTTCTATCCTGGATTCAATGCCCCAGATAGAATTAAATCCTGCCAGCGGCCTTAACGCAGCTCACCTTACTCATCAGGTTTTCGTCTCAAAAGGGAATCTAATTCAGGAAAGACATCCTTAAATGACTCCTTTCTCAATCGATCCAAGGCTTCTGTTTTTTGCCAAAACTCCTCTAAAACTTCGGAATTTTCCGTCTTTGAATGTATTAGCTTTTTTAGTTGCTTGAGGCGTTTTTCAAGAATCGGAGAAAGACGCCATTTTGAGTATACCTTGTGACTTTCGTCAAAAAAGTGATCGAGTATGCCAAACTTAACATCTTCGGGAAATCGGGAGACATTCATATAGCTGGGATCATGCACGATTTGGAAAATTATATCGGGCTGATGAGGGTAATAAAAATCATAGGCCCAATCGATGAATTTGAATGTGTGCATAATATTATAAATCGAGACTGTATTTACCAAAAAAATATCTACATTAGGATTGTGAATTTCGAGTCGACGCCATTTTCGAATTGTCTCTAAATACTTTTCCCAACGAATAGGATGTCGTAAGTAGGTGTTTACTTTTTCGACCCCATCGATACTTGATGAAATCTGCAAATGTTTGAAACTTAGAAGGCTCTCAACCACTTCTCCACTTGGAAATACGGTCGTATTTGTGAAAATTTCTAACTCAATTTCTTTAGAGTATCCAGATTCGTTGAGTCGCTTTAGGAGTTCGCTAAAGGAATTGTGTAAGAATGGTTCTCCTCCGGTGACCTTGATACTTTTTGTCTCTTTGAAAAACTGGATTGGAATGCTATTGAGGTCAATTTCAGAGTTATCTCCTGAGTAGGGCATTTTTAGTGCTTCAGCATCACTAATCCACTTAGAACTAAAAGAAGCATTACAACTTCGGCATTTTAAATTGCACTTTTTTCCGACTCCGAGCTCAACAAATCGATAGGAAAACTCTTTTTCTCCAAGATCATCGATCTCCACGGGAAAAGGTTTAGTTCGCATGCTTGGAATGTTGAGTTCTTCTTCTTGATAACATCTATGGCAACCCTTGATGGGCTTTCCTTCTTCAATGTCCTTGCGAAGTCCTGCAAATAAGTCGGACTGATAAAAGTCAGTTAATTTAGATTCGCCATCCCAAACAAAACTTTCGTCGTATATATTTGTGTCAAAGCGACAACAGGGCCGAACCTCGCTGTATGGAGTCAGCATGAGTGAGTGGTAAAAATATTTGCAAAAAGTCTTGTCGGATGAGCTCATGTTCCTTCTCTATACGATTTCTAGCAAAGCAATTAAACCACTCTCAATGGTGTTGTTCAAAAGCTTTTAGCGCTTTCTTGTACTTTTACTGGCATTCAGTATACTTAATTTAGTGCAGGTCGATATACGGGGCACAGCAAAGGGTTATAGTGATTGAGTCTCAAATTGCTCTAAATTCTAATTTGTCTAACTACTTTGTTCATATCAAGGAAGCTTCTTCGGCAGACCTCAATTTTGAAGATCTTTTTGAGTCCTACAAGGTTGTCGTTTTAGATGGATTTAAAATTAGTAATCTTGATTTTTTTAAGAGCCTACCTAAGACGAGTTTTGAGGAGTGGATTCCTCCAGTTTTTCAAAAAGAACTCAATGTCAAAATTAACGAAAGTCACCCTCTTTGGAAGTTTTACCCAGATAGAGATGTCATTTTAGCCTTTCAGCAGGAATCGGTTCTTTTAGTTGAGCAAGTTGAAAGTTTGATTCGAGAAAAAATGAGGTCCTATGAATTTTCGAGTATTTCCTGTAGCTGGCGTATGAATGCCATGGATAAGGGTTATCTTCACTTCGATATTCCGGAAGAGTCTTATGAGAATCATCAGGTTCGTTACTTTGTTAATTTGAGTGCTAGACCGCGAATCATAGAGTTTGGCCCAACACTAGAGGAGTTTTTGTCACTTCATAGGGATCATCCAAGGCTGAAAGAGTGGCTTCAGTTATCACACCATGAGTTTCATAATCGTTTGAAATATGAGCTCATAAAGCCGAGTGGATATGAAGATTCGATATTACCAAGGCACTATCTCAGTTTGGCCCCGGGATCGATTTGGGTCAGTAATGCTTTTTCCGTTCTTCACGGATTAGTTTTTGGTGAAAAAACAGTTTGTCTCGAGGGTAAAATAAAACCACAAAGTTTAAATAAGCCCGAAGAGGCGAGTTTTGAAAGTAAAATGAAACGGTTAAGAGAGCTCTATGGCTAATGACTCTGACCGACTCAAGGGTAAGCACTTTTGCATACGACCTTTTACTCAGCTTTCAACATTTAATGATGGTCGATTTCGATTGTGTTGTAGTGCTCTAGAGGATGAGAGAATTTCTAAAACCTCATTCACAGATCTAAAAGACTTATGGAATTCAAATCAACTTATTTCTATTAGAGAAAAGCTTCTAAATGATGAACCCATTCCCGAATGCAAAAATTGCTACAGTCAGGAGGAGCGGGGGGGAATTTCAGATCGAATTCAGGCCAATCAGGAGGTAAGTGATTTTGAGGTCGATAGTTTAAATCGAGGAGTTAAAAATAGAAATTTGGCCGAACCCCCTGTTGTTCTGGATATTAGGGTCGGAAATTTATGTAATTTAAGGTGTCAGAGTTGCTACCCGAGTCTGAGTAATATGGTCAGTAAAGATGTAAAAGAAATATTCAACAATGATAGATTCGGGGTGACCTCAGTCGAAAGCGGCCATCTGCTTGGTGCAGGTGTAAGTATTGAAGAACTTAAACCCTTATTATCTACTGCCCAGAAATTAAAAGTAATTGGTGGGGAGCCGATGTTGAATCGCTTCACCCACGAAATTCTTGATCAAATGATGACAGGAGGTATTTCTCAAAATATTGAATTTCATATTCATACTAATTTAATGAAGTGGGATCAGACATTTTGTGAAAATCTGGAGGGATTTGCCAAGACCAGATTGTGTATGAGTGTTGACGCTTTCGGAGACTTGAATAATTACATAAGATATCCAAGCGAGTGGAATCATATCAGTAAAAACTTGGAGGCTTACTTAAGTTTCTTTAGAAGCAAAAGGAATGTGAATTTAGCGGTCTCCCCAGTTATACAGATTTTTAATCTATTTCATATTCAGCAACTTATAGATTACATTCTAGAGCTAGAAATAAAGTATAGCACATCAGTTAGCTTAGACTTCATTTACTTAACCGACCCAAGTTACTACTCACCCTATATATTGCCTATTGCTATAAAAGAAGAGGCGAGAGAAGAGTTTGATCGCTACTACAATCAACTCACTAGTGATATCCAGCAGAGGCTCAATGGTCTCAAAAATTTCTATGGAAGCCTTTGTAGGCAAGGTGAAAACATCACTGAGCTCAAGAAGTTTAAGGAAGTTACAAATATATATGACTCCCACCGAGAGTTAAGGGTTTTAGATTTTGTTCCATGGTTGGGAACTATATAAAGTTGAGTCTCTTAACCTATAAAGCTCTTTCATTTAAATTAGCTAGATGTAGTCCCTCCATTCAGGTAGAGCTTTATGGAAATTAGAATTTCGAATTTTGTCCAGAGCAAATATTATCTTTCTAAGATGACTAAAATTTTCTTCCGAAAAATGGTCGATATTGATGGATTTTAATTGATTTAAAACGGGCTGAAAAAAGGGATTGGCTCTAGCTTCATAGTGAGAAATAAGCTCGCGCCGCATACTTGGTCTTATATTGTCTAAATTGTAAATCTCAGGTGAAGAGCAAGGGTTTAAACTAATACCGTCGGGCTCGAAATTTTTCTCTATATAGTCGTAGAAATCTAATGCATGAAAACTATTTAAGTTAAAAACGGTCGTATGAACCTTAAGATTTATTTTTGAATTTACTTCTCGTTGAAACTTTTTTAGAGAATTCCAATTGCTAACGATTGTACCCCAATTAGTGCCCTTTCTTAAATATTCAGCTCTTTGCCCGAAGGCGTCAAGACTCGCGCTCAATGTTACTCTCTCAAAATTCCTTAGCTGATTGAGAAGGTTGTACTTATCTAGGTGAATAGTGCTTAAATTGGTCGAGATAGAGATGACGACGTCAAACTTTTTGTGATTTTGGAGGCTTTCAAGAAGCTTGTAAGTTTCTGGAATTAGTAAGGGTTCTCCTCCCGATATATTAATATATTTTAAGTATTCAACATTATCGGAAAGTAACTTTTCAAAATCCACTGTAGCTTTCCAAATTTTCTTTTTGGTAGGTACGTGGTTTCCAGTAACTGGGTCCGAATAAAAAACCTCTTCCCCAGGTAGGTGGTTGGCATCATCAAACCAGGAGCTGCTGTTTTCGAAGCTACAAAAGTGGCATTTGAAATTACAAAGATTAGACATTCTAAGATCGTAGTATTGAAGATAGGCAACTCGCTCGCTCATTTGCTCGACCGTAACGCCATTTTTGAGGTCTGAATACCAAGTATTCATTCGATTTCGATGGCTCGTAAAGCCGTTCTCTTCTGCCTTAATACAAGACTCGATGCAGGGTTTAGGAAGGTCGTTTTTTAGAATTTTCGACCTCAATTCGACTAATTCTTCTGAATCCATGATTTCATCAGGACTTCTTCCGGCTACAGCTCCAAGAGTACCCTGAAAAACACAACAAGGGCGTAAACTATCGAAACCGTTGGTGTAGAAACTGTACCAAGGCGCTGCACAAAAATTAGGGTGTTGCTTTATATCCTCAAATTCAGACATTTTATAGGCTTAGTATATCAAGAAGCTTTAGAACTCTCACTACATTTGGTCGAATTAGGCTTCATGCACAATACTTCAATCAAGAACAGTAAATTTGTATCCTCTCGTATCATTCGGATTTGTCCTCCCCAGTGAAGCAAGTTAGTATGTGGTCTTTGGAGGCCTTATGTACGGGGACATGGAACTAATCGAAGAAATGAAAGCGGAGCTCAACAAGGTATCTCCAAGTTTTTGTATGGCTAAGTGGAAGCATTTAACTCTTCATTTGGCCACGGGACATGCCCATTCCTGTTACCTTCCTCCGACTCATAAGGTATCACTCGATGAAATCAAAAAAGATCCATCGGCTCTACACAACTCTTCTCAAAAAAAGATGGCTAGAAAAATGATGAAAGAAGGGAAGCGTCCCGACGAGTGCAGTGTTTGTTGGAAGGTGGAAGACCTGCCTGGCAATCATTATAGCGATCGACACTATCGAGGAATTGATGACTGGACTCTCCCATATTTTCATCAAGTTAAAAAAATGAATTGGGACGAAAATATCAACCCCTCTTATTTAGAACTCAGTTTTGGTAACACATGTAACTTCAAATGTAGCTATTGTTCACCCCCCTTTAGTAGTCAGTGGATGAATGAAATTAACAAAGAAAGTGGATACCCACTTTCTACCTATACCTATCACGATATTAAGAACTATAAATATCTGGGTAAAATTCCAATGGAAGAAGAGTCGAACCCCTATGTCGATGCTTTTTGGAAATGGTGGCCCGATCTTTCACGAGACCTTCTCTTTTTTCGAATTACTGGTGGTGAGCCTCTTCTAAGTCCGAGTACGTTTCGGGTTTTAGAATCTCTTCATGAAAATCCACTTCCTAAGTTAAATCTTTCTTTGAATAGTAATTTGGGTGTTCCGGAGCATATTCTTGATAAATATTTAGATCGTTTGGCTGAGCTTTTGAAGTTTAGAAAAATCAGTTCTGCTCAAATTCATACGAGTATTGATACGTGGGGAAAGCAGGCGGAATATATTCGAAACGGTCTCAAAATTGACGACTTCGAAAAGGCCGTCGAAAAGACTTTAAAGAAACTCTACGATAGCGACCTTGCTTTTATGTGTACATTCAATGCCTTAAGTCTTGTGGGCTTTCGGGAATTTCTTGAAAAGATATTAGACCTTAGAAAGCGCTTTAATAAACAGTATCGTTCAATTTATTTAGATATTCCCCATCTTCAAACTCCCCATCATCAAGCTGCAAAAATTTTGACCGAAGACTACCATGAGATGATGGAATCTCATATTCGTTTTATGGAAGACAATAAAGACGAAAGAACAGGCTTTCTCGATACTGAAATTAATAAGATGAAGAGAGTGCTTGATTGGATGAAACAACCAATCAGTACTGGGGTTATGAAGAGTTACCGAACGAATTTTTATATGTTCTTTACGGAGCACGACCGTCGCCGAGGAACCGACTTTTTAGGGGCATTCCCAGAGATGGAGGATTTTTGGGAGCTCTGCAAAGGCTTGGCGGAAGATCAAGGGCTCGTTTAATTTGGGAGCCGTTGTATGGGTGCTTTTTAGTCAGATCTATTTTTTCTCTAGTCCCCATGTCTTGATAAGTTCTTTGTAAATTGCTTCACCAAGGACGACCTTTCCACTGTGATTAGTGTGAATATGATCGATATAAATATCCTTTCGATAATTATCGAGAGACGATCGCATGTCGACTATGTTGAGCCCTTCTTCTTTGAGGGATAAAAGCTTTTCGTATAGATTCCCAATGAGTTCTTTGTCCATATCTTTGCCGATAACTCTTCGGTCTTGATCAGTAAGAGACTCTTTAAAGGCAGGTACCGGCTGTAATAAAAATGCGTATTTTTGCTTCTTACTTTCTGCGAGAGTTGCCATTCCTTTCAGGTAAGACTTATAAATTTTAATGTTGATCTCATTTTTCTTTTCGTCAGACCACTCTTTTGGATAGGGTTTGAACGGAGCTTCGTAAAAATCAAGTTCCAAGTTTTTTTTAGGAACGGAAAAATCCGCAATTGTGAAAAGGATATAAGAATATTTGGCAATTTTTAGCTGTTGAAGAATTTTAGAAAAAGCAAAGCCCATTCTTCTTATTAAAATTTTAATACCCCTTTGCCGAGCCTCACCGACTTTCTGATCCCAAAGCGCAGGAGGGTAGGCGAAGTGTTGGTGCAACTTAAAGTTGTTGCGCTCATTATAGCCCTCAAGACTCACAACGGCGTCTACAAATTCAGAAAAGTAACTATAGATATTAAATTGCATGGGTTGCTGGCCACCTGCGATTGCAAAACTGACGAGTTTAAAGGGTTTCCCATTGGGCGACTTAAAATTTTCGTTGAGTTTATTCTCAATTTGTCTTTTGAAGTATTCCTGAAAAAAAAGGCCTTCCGTGACGGAACCTCCCAAAAAGAGGACAACGTAGTAGTTTTCTCGGTCATCGAAGTTAAACGGAGGGCTTACAAAACCAAGGTCATTAGTGGTCATATTAAATTGGTTGCAATGGCCATTTTTCTTGTAATTGAAAAAATACAGCGGATGGAGCTTGGTCGAATCGGCCCATCGACAGAGTGGATTTTCGGGGTCGAAGTCGGTTGTGATTGTCGAAAAGAGGGTCCATGGAGCGAGAAGCTCCCCCTTCTTAATGGCATAAAATGAGCCAAGTGCCAGTTCTATAATGAGAAAGGCTATAAGGCCTGTCATTAGATAGAAAGTTAGAGTTCTTATTCGGCTTCGAGGAGAGGGCATGGGTAAATACTAGCATAGAGAGATGCCTCTAAGTATCTAATATTAGACGAAGATCTTGAGATTAGAAAATGACGGTTGTGGCTTGAATCAAGGCAATTGAAGTCGCAAACGCGACGAGTGCGAGGATGAGTACTTTGCGGGCCGTTCCGACTGCTTCCATAAATTTACTCCTGAATACGTTCTACATTGTCTTTATCGGTCATTCGTCGAGGTCCTAAAGGAATTTTGGGAAAACTTAATGAATATATAAGTTCATGAAAATACGCTATTTTTTGAAAATTTTCCGGAGAGCTATGAAAGTGAGCTGAATTCGTTTATAAAGGTTCTCTGGTTTGAAAGGAAATCGCTTCAACCTTCGGGTTTGAGAGGAAAGTCCGGACTTCATAAGGCAGTGCAAAGGGTAACGCCCTTCCATCGAGAGATGAGGACCAGTGGAACAGAGAGAATGTCCAGAGCTATGATCTTAATGCTGGGAACGGGAAGCATTTTGGGAGTTGCTGGAGTGAAAACAGCTAAACTCTGCACGGAGCAAGATCAAATAGGGAAGCGCTTGAGTGTCGCCTGCACAAGCTTCCGGGTAAGATCGCACGAGCTCGAAAGTAATTGAGAGCCCAGATGAATGGTTTCTAAAGTTTAATTTGCCAGAATTAAATGGAACAGAATCCGGCTTAATGAAAACCAGTTTTGGCTTTGTAGGGGCTCTTTAAGAAATTAAAGGGCCCCTCATCTTTTTCCGATAGTCCAATATTTTTCAAACTCAGGAAAGACTTTTAGGAAATCGGTTTTTCTTTGTGTGTCCAAAAAATTCACGGTTTCAAAGAGCTCTTTAAAAAGTTTTAAATCGTAGTCACCGTCATTTAGAATTTGCGCGATTTGATTTTTAATCGGAATAAGAGACTCTCCGGCATTTGCATCATAGTATTCATATAAGTCTTTAAGTAACTCTTGGCTGCTAGATTTTAAAGTAAAAAAATCGGGACTGAAGCAATGATTAATAATGATATTATCTGGCTTCCACTTTTGTTCTAAATATTTATAAGTATCAATAGCGTGGAAGCTATTGAGTATAAACACTGATTGGAAAACCTGTAGATTTAGATTGGGATTCATCTGACTTTGATAATCTTTGAGCTTAAACCAATTTGTTTCAATCTGTTGCCAATTAGTACCAGAGCGTATGTATTCGGCGCGAGCCCCGATCGCATCGATGCTAGCGCTAAATGCGACGTCTTTAAAATCTTTAATCAGTGAAAGAAAGTCGTAGTTGTTTAAACTGAGGCGGCTAAGCTTAGTACTCACCGAAATTGAAACATCAAATCTCTTTAGCTCCCTTAGGCGTTCAAGTATTTGGTAATTTTCTTCGATGAGTAGGGGCTCACCGCCAGAAATATTAATATGGCTAACATTGGGTACGACCTCCTCTAGAATTGAATCGATCGGAAGGCTGGTTTTCCAAACTTTCTTATCCGTAGGCTCCCATGAAAGGGAGTTCGGATTAAAATATTTTACGTTTGATTCGATAAGCTTCTTTTCGTCAAACCAGGAGCTGCTATTCTCGAAGCTACAGAAATGACACTTAAAATTGCACAAATTTGAAAATCGAATATCACAGTACCGAAACCTGGGAGTTATCGTACCATCATCTTTGGTTTCGAGAACCAAAGGCAATTCGCCGGCGACGAGGTGATTGAGTCGATTTCGATGGCTTGTTATGCCTAATCGTTCAGGTGAAAAACAAGCTCTCTCACATGAAGGGTGAATATCTCCTTTAAGCATATTTTTTCGGAGCGCTTTAAACTCCTTAGAGTTGACAATTTCATTGGGCGTTAATCCATTGACTCCAGTGAGTGGCTCATTGAATACACAGCAGGGCTGGGAGTGATCAAAACCATTTGAATAGAGACCTGCCCACGGAGCTATACAAAAATGCTCACCAAATTCTTTTAGATAAGGGTCATCAATATTCATTGGTAATTTCAATTTCATCTTCTGTGTCTTTTAATTTAATAGAGCAATTTGAAAGTTTACCATCTCGAACAAATTGTTTTAGTTTTAGGAATTTCGAAGTTTCATTCACAACTTTTATGGATCCGATGAGCTCCATTCCTTCGAAACAAACGGGGCCCTCAACCCTGAGTTGAGAGAGTTCTTTTAGAGAAGAATTTTGAAATGCATTCATGCATGAATTCACGTCGTCATAGTCTATGGTACCACTGGGGTCCTCAAGTGATACTTCAGTCTGAAGCCCGGGATTTTCGTCGACCAATCGAAATTCTTTCAAAGAAAAACGATCCGAATAGAATTTGTGGACAAAATCAAAAGCCGATTTAATTGGGCAAAAGACTTTGAATCGATCGCTTGGTTCGACGTTTAGAATACCCAAAAGGCTTTCATCCTTGGCTCTTTTAAATTCCCGATTGAGATGGAGAACAACTGAACCCATAGCGCCTTCAAGTTGCGTAAACTCTTCAGATTGTGAGTTTTTCTTTTTGTTCTTGATCAATTGCGGACTCATTACATCTTGAAGATTTAGTTCATTTTCATCTCTTCTCAGTAGTTCTAGCTTTTTTCGAAGGAGATCATTATTTATGAGAACAGTGTTGGTATTGAAAAAGCTAGGACCATCATTTTTTCTTAAACCCAGTTTTGAAAATAGCTCAAGTTGTCCGCTCTGCTCAGCCTGCGCCTTTTCAACAATTGAGAGCGAAGACTGCTCACTATCATTTAGAAGACAGATTTGACCGCCTTTTTTATCAATAGAGGTTTTAGTTGTTGTAATCATAAGTATCGGAAAATTCTGTTGCGAGAACCAGTCAATGATTTCAAGTGGAGGTAAGGAATTGAGATCTTCTCCATTGCCTATAACAGAAATTCCCTGAGGCGAATTTTTAAATAATTTATTTATCCAAGTGTAGGCAAAGAAACCATGTCCTCCAGGAGCTGTTTGATGATCGACAAGATCATCACCCATGAGAGTAGGTAGCCTATTTTGAACAATCTCATTATCGATGACGGTACCTTGAGGGCCTTTTTTTCTCGTCAATTCTTTAATTAACTCAAAGGTATCATCACTCATCTGAGGGTAGAAAATAATGTCTCGATGATCCACTTTGTTAAGGCTTTCTATTTGTTTGACCAAAAGATCGAAAATGGAATTCTTTGTTGATTGCACAAACAAATCAGTACTTTTTGTTCCCAAAGAGTTTCTACCTGAGTGCTGGCTTAAATGGCTT
>JAUHWN010000157.1 GCA_030424665.1 Bdellovibrionia bacterium
AGTAAAAGCTACTGCGACCACCGATTGTTTTTAGACGAATGGGCTTTTTGCATTGAATACAAGGTTCGTCTTTTCGCCCGTAAACCTTAAATGAATTCTGAAAGTACCCTTGTGAGCCTCCCGCTTGTTTGAAGTCAGAAATAGTGGAGCCTCCCGCTTCGATCGCTTCGCTGAGAACTTCGCGTATCTTTTCAAGGAGAAGCGTCCACTTAGGAAGCGAAATTTGAGAAACATTCTTACTCGGGCGAATGCCCGCTCGAAATAGGGCTTCACTCGCATAGATGTTCCCAACTCCCGTAAGAATTTTTTGGTCCATAATAAAATTTTTGACGACGACAATGCGTTTTTGCGCCTTCATTCGCAAGGTTTCCGCTGTAAGCGCTTCCAGATTGAAAGGATCCGGCCCCATGTTTTTAATGAGCTTGTGATCCAGTTCTTCACCGAGAAGACAAAGATCGAGAACTCCAAAGCGTCTGGGGTCGTTGTAAACGAGCTTGGTTTTCTTTGATAACTCTATGAGCACATGATCGTGCTTTTTTAGGTCTTTCAAGGTTTTAAACTCGCGCCAAGTTCCGGTCATGCCCAGGTGATTGATTATGCAGTGGCCATCGGTTTTAAAAAGAAGGTACTTGCCAATGCGATCTATTGATCGAAGCTTTTCTCCGGATACCGCCTGAAGTTGTTTAACGGGCATCGGAAAACGGAGGTCTTTGCGCTTTAACTCTATCTTCTGAATCTTAATTGGTGGCTCAAGTATTCGTTCCAATCCTCTTCGGACCGTCTCCACCTCAGGTAATTCTGGCATATCGCGAGTATACTCATAATTCCTTAATAATTAGAACCCAAAGACATCGCAAAACGCAAATTTGCGCCGAAGCATGAAAAGATGACAATGCAGTGAAACAATAATATCGAGCTAAAAAGGACAAATCCCCTACGAGCCCCTACCCATAGGCCTTCACAGAGTTAAGCCAATTTGCCAAGACAAATAATATGTTACGCAAATCTTGGTACAGGTTTCGCTATGTTAAAAGCATGGTGAGCAAAATTAAGGTTGAATTAACATGGAAATTAAATTTTCACAGAGACTCTACATCCTAATTATCAGTATTTTTACCTTTCCCCCGTTTGTCTTTGGGGATGTCGCACCATCTGACCCCCAAGAACTCGTCATGATTTATGGTGACACCTTAGGCAGCTCACTCTTTGCCGATTATGTCAGAAAAGTGGAATTTCAAATCGAAAAATCAGACCAAAATCTTTTAAATGATCTCGCTTTTCGCGTGAAAACTACGGGCTCCGAATTAGGTGTCGCTACCTTTGATCAAGGCAGCCCTGTCGATCTGGCATACAGTAGAGCTCCGGAGAAATTCTACGTCGATCCACAAAATCTACGAAGGCTCTTATCGGTTCCCACGAGTGAAGTTCGTTTCACCGGAATTCAAGAATTGGGCTCCTTCATTCCACCATTATTTTTTGGCTACACAAAGGCCATCGATGAACTCCAGGTGATTTCGTTTAACAAAAACACTAAAGAGTACGAATTCTTAGTAATCAACAACTATGGCACTGACAAGAAAGCGGAGATGTTTCGACCTAAGAGAAAGTTCTGTATTTCGTGTCACCAATCAGGCACGCCCCATTTTAGTCGTCGACCATGGAAGACAACTGTCTTTGGTAACGAAAACCTACTAGCGGAAACCGAAGGGGAAGGTTTAGAACTTGCAGCGGCTGCCGCATCTTTTGATAGCTCGATTCAAGAAAGTGCAGAGGCCTTACAAGCTCTAAGGGTTTGTGATACAGCTTGCCCGCCAGAAGACCTTGCCTGTAAAAAAAGGCTCCTCTCCTACGTATTTATTGGTCCCAAAGTAAAAAGAGAAAACCATGAGAACCAGGCTCGATACTACCGATTTTTTAACAATGACTTTAAAATGAATTTTTCTGGAACCTGGCCCGAAGACGACTATTCCTATCCGTCCAATGTTATCACTCAATACGACCCAACTAAAACTGAAACTGACTACTATCTCTTTAGTCAGACATTGGATCCCTCTCATATTGCAGAAACATTTTATAATTTTAACGGAAGTCGACCAGGAAAGGACCACTCACTTTTCTATGCTCAGTTAGAGAAGCTCGATTCTGAAGTCGCCTTTACCTACTTGACAGAGTTTAGGGGCACTCTCGATTTTGAAGAAGTCGCAAACCGAGTCGATGGCTTGAACCGCCACACCATTCAGGACAATATTCATGGTACTGGACTCGAAAATCCGGTTAGTTTAAGGCCTCATGTGGGTCACATCCCTCTTGATTTTGCCCCAGAAGCCCTTATGAAAGCGGGCAATCTCGGCGCTTGCCATTTTATGCATGAAGAACAAATTTATAGATTCAACAGAAGAAAAAGCATTGAACAGATCTATAACTATTTTATGAATGACCCTAAAGTTGAGCAAATTCTGTCGAGCCATTGGCCCCTCACATACGACCAAATCAATGATCTCGTCCGATCCACAAGAAACCAAGATATTTCCGAATTCCCAATCCATCTCAATATTCCATCTCAAGAGACCGAAATGAAACAGCGAGCTCAAGAAAAGATTTCTGAACTGGCCTCAGATCCTCCTGCAGTAGATTTGGGCCCCGATTTGCCAAATCTTAACTGTGGTTCTACTTCTAAGTACCTTATCAAAGGTGCCATCAAAAACGATTTTGATGTCTTTAAAAATGAACTGCGAGCCCTCGAGTCAACAGAAAAATCCCCTTGGTCTCGGGAGAAAACAATAGATGTGATTCAACGGTCCTGCGGCCACTGTCACGACCCCGCCCATGACAAAACGATACTTCCAGTGAGTCTCGACTTATATGGATTAAAACTCTGGGGAACTCAATATGACCGCGAAAACTTAACACTTGAAAAAATAGCTTGCATGAATATGCCCCCGGCTATTTTCAAGACAAAACCCCATCTTGACCACGGTACTCCGGTGATGCTGACTCCCGAAGAGCGAGCCAATATCGTCTACTGGTTAAAAAGAGAAGTCGATTAATTGTCAGCTGTGAGAATAACATTTGGAGGTAAAACCTAGGATCCTAGATAGATCCCAATGCTTTTGTAATTGATAGGGTCTGACACAAGCGCCTTACCAGTAATTAGCTGGGATTTCGCCACATGGAGGCTGATATCCTCCGAGTAGCGACAAATTTCATTGGATAATAATTTCTCTTTGCCCAAAGGTGGATGAATTTTTCCCTTCTCGTCGACAAGAGAAATTTTATCTCCTGGCTTCTGCCAAAAAAGAAGAGACGAGACGTTTCCGCTAAAAATTCGACTCTTGCCGGGCCGACTCTCCACGATTTTAACAAAAAGAAGGTCATAAAAATCTCGCCCCTCCTCCTCCTCGGCAAAACTACTTTTAGAGAGATTCTCCGCATATAAATCGACGGCGACTGCCAACGAAAATATCGACCAAAACTCTGACAACACTCTTTTGACGTGGCCAAAGGCCTCTGCCAGTCTTAGTCCATTTCGACAGTTTATTATGAGCATGACTCTTTTTGAGTTCATTGACTGGAGAACTGAAAGATGAAAGCGAATTAACTGAGGATCTATATTTTCCGGGTCGATCACATAAAATACGACGTCTGAGTATAATACCCCACTGAGGGTCACATCAAAGCGACTCAAGTGCCCCGGGTCATCATGAAAATGCAATCGATACCCCAAAACTTCGCAAAAATTATGACTCACGTTCCATGTAATATTTTTTTCTCGTTCAAAACTAAGGCTATCTGTAATTTGGCTCCACTCTTCAAAGGCTTCAAGCCGATCCGACCAATGGGAGAGTAAGCGACCTAGTAAAGTCGACTTGCCACTATTAACTGCCCCTAAACTGGCAATTTTTATGTATCGATCGCTACTTGACTTCAAAAGTATCCCTCGCGCTTTCTCACTTCCATAGAGTATTCAGAGAAAGAGTCATCTTCACGCGAGGCCCGTTCCCTGGTTTTAAACCTATGATTCTCTGAAATGATTTCCGGCAAATTTTGAGCTTCCGACTTAATAGGTCTAGAATTCGTCATATCGCCAATGGTTCGAAAGCGAACACGAGCTTCGATGGCTTCGCCTTCGTACTCACCATGGGAAGCCAGTTTAAAATTCCCATCGGCATGTTCAATTACTTTGCGCCGGTGGGAATAGTAAAGCGAGCATAGCTCAATTTTTTTTAAATGGGCGTAGCTGAGCACATCCTTTTCAAGCCAATTATTGAGAGGAAATGTTCGATAGTGAAAACCCGACTCCAAGCCATACCCAATCCATGGCCAAATCTCAGCACTTTCATCTTCAGGACGCCACGAGGAGTCTCGATTAGAGCGCTTCGAAAAGAACACTTCTTTCTGCCGCGCTTTATCTTCATCCCGACGCCCGCCCCCAAGTAAAATATCATAACCTTTTTCTTTTAGAACTTTTTTTAAGGAATTACTCTGAGAGCGATTTAACCCGATCTTAGGGTCGTTGACCACTTTTTCGATAACACAAGTTCTACCGGATTCATTGAAGATTTGATCGCGAAAATTTAATACTTCTGAAAAGTTTTTCCCGGTGTCGATGTGTATTAAATCAAAAGGCTTAGTAAATCTCTGGGCTGAGTTCTCCGCGAGTGCATGAAGAATCGTAGAGTCCTTGCCACCCGAAAAGAGAAGTCCAATTTTTGAGAAGTTTTGAAAGACGCGGTCCAAAACAAATATGGCTTCATCTTCCAGAAAATCAAGAACACTTTGCTCAGTCAGAGGACTCTCTTTTTCTCGGTCAAATCCCATTTTAATTGAACCAATTCCTCTCTTGAAGCTGTTTCAAGATTTCTGAAATACAGGACTCAGGAGCCACTCCATCCGTACTCAATGTCATGTCTGAGTCCAAGGGAGTTTCAAAAGGATCGTCTATGCCTGTAAAGTTCTTTATTTGCCCACTCCGAGCGAGTCGGTACAAGCCCTTAGGATCTCTTTGCTCACAAACTTCGATTGGGGTTGAGACATAGATCTCAAAGTAATTATCAAGACATTTTCGAGCTTTTTGCCGGGATTCTTCATAAGGGGAGATCGTAGACACAATGACAAAATCAAATTCCGTTAATTCACTGATTTCATCGATTATCTGCAAGTTGTTGTTTACTCGCCCCGCTCTTGAAAAATCTGAATTTTGTGTGCTCTTTCGGCGAAGATCACCGTCAACTCTCGCGACCTTAAGGGTCTTTGCTTTAAGAGCTTGGGCCAAAAGGTCGGACAGGTGAGATTTGCCCGCGCCTGAGAGTCCAATAAACCATATTACCTTTGGTGTATTATTCATTGCGTCCTTGGAATAGCACTTTTACAATCAAATAGTTATATTAATGAATACTCTGCTCAAAGAATCAATACTATTTGGAAAATCAAAGATTGGGTTAAAGGGGTCGGAATGGGTCCAAAGGAAATGATCGAAACATTGACTCCTGGCGACAGGACGAAAGTAGGCGTAAAAATGAGTGGAGGCACTGACAGCTCTCTAGCTGCTTTCTTACTCGTCGAGAAATTTGTTCAAGAAGAAGAAGATATCGAGATAATCCCCATTGTTATCATCGAACCGAGAGCACCATTTCAGTTAGAGTTTGTGCAAAAAATTACCTCTTTTATTGAGTCAAAATTTGAATTTCACTTTAATAAACCTGAAGTCTTTCAGCTTGATCGAGATGACAAATTAGAATTCATGCGATCAATAGAAAATCAACTCTTCGAAAAAGAAGTCGTTGATTTAATCGTTTCAGGAATTACAAGGGAACCTCTCGATCCAAATTTTATCACGACAGGAAGTCCTAATGATGGAAGGGATAAGGAATGTACCACATATTTATGGGATAATCGAATTTTTACTCCCTTCGTAAACTTCGACAAGAAAGTAATTGCTCAGTCCTATAAGGGAAATACCATTTTAGAAGAAATGTTTGATTTAACAAGAAGCTGTATTGCACCGACAAATGACTTCTCTACTCACTGTGGAAAATGTTGGTGGTGCCGCGAGCGCTTCTGGGCCTTCGGGAGGCTATAGAGATGACCAACGATTCAGAGGTAAAAAATATTGTCGTCATAAGTGCCGATCGAAATGGAAGTACTGCCTTTATGCACGAAGTGCAAAGAAACAAATCTGACAACTGTGATCACGAAATCTTTCTAGGAGAATGCTTTTCCCAGGATCCAGAAAAAAGCCAACCTCCAGTGTGGTGGAGTCCAGAGAAGTATTCTCCAGCCAAAGTGGTAGACACGATTAACTATGGCACAGGAAAACCCGTTATACTAAAAATTCAGATTACGTGGTCAAACTTCAACTCAAGCTACTTTGAAATCAATGCTTTCGAGAAAATCTTCTTTCATAGAAATCTCGTCGAAAGTACTCTGTCCCGTTGTATCGCCCAACTCACCGGTGTTTGGCATCAAAAAAACGACGGGACGACTCCTAAAAAGTCGGCTCCCATCTATGTCGATCCCGAGTATTTTCTTGAACGATTTAACTACCGCCTTGAGCGCTATGAGAAATACCTTGAAGATATATTTACATGGAGTACTTGTGTCGTTAATTATTCTAACTTTAGATATTCGACGGAAAACCCCATTCTTAGGAATTCCCACCAATCCCAACGTGTACAAAACTACGAAGAAATACTTAGTTTAAAAAAACCTCAACTTAAGTCCATCGCCATTGACGACAGAATCAATTCTCACAGCAAACTTGCAGATAAGCTCCAATTTTAGTGTTTGAAGTCAGGACTCGACTTCTATAAGATAAAATCATGGCGTTCAAAAGGATTTCAGTTCGAATCTATTCTTTTCTTTTAGCAATTTCCTTATTTTGCCACCTCAGTATCAGTGCTGAAGCTTCATTCATGCAATTTTATCAAGGAAATCCAATTGAGAACCCAGAGGTATGTAATGACTTTTTCGCAGAAGACGATAATCTTCAGCGCATTGCATATGCTGTCACTCAAGAAAATAAGTCGGTCGATCAAAAGTGTTTAATTCAAGCTCTCGAAAACATTCCTTTTTCTTATTTTTACGATGTGAAGAGTTTTACCGAGACATTTCAACGAATCACCTTTTACGATGCTCTCGTTCTTAGCAAGGGACTTTCAAATCTCAAGACCATCGAAAAGTTACTTAAACTACTCAAAAATGCCAGTCAATTTGAGCGAGTTACGAGCTATTCAAAGATTTGCCTCAACTCGGCAAAAGGAAAAACTTACAAAGGATGTGCTAATGACTTACTTTATGCACTCGCCTATATAGACTCGAATGAAGCGAACTTTCAGAAATATTATCAGGAGGGGTTAAAAAGAGTTCGAAAACTTTCCCTTACTGATCAATTCTATTTTATGTTCAATGAACTAAGGTACTACGCTTTCAGAAACAATTTTCCGAAAGTTAGAAACATTCTTCGAAACATGAGTTCTTCTTCGATCATGAAGACTTGCTATGATTGTCGTGCGAATGTAATTATGGCTCGATCTTACTATTTGGCCCTCCAGGGAAAGTTCAGACTCGCCAAAAAGCTCTTGGACACAATAGATAAATCAAAGTTGTCAAAATACGACAAAGACTTTCTTCGTAATAGCTATTTAGAGGTCTATCCGTATCTCTTTGATTTTAAATCCGTAAAAAAAATCAAAGAACAATCAGATAAAGTTCTTGAACCACCCCATTCATACACCAACCCTCGAATTTTTAATCAACTGGGAATTATTTTCATAATTAGTGACTACATCGAAACCGGAAAGACTCCAGAAAAGCTAACTCGTCGCTATTTAGAAAGCATAAAGAGTTCTAGTCACAGAGAGTATCTAAAGCGCGAAATTGATTACTACAATGGAACACCCGTGGAGAAAAAGAACTTCCCGGAATTCGTAAAGTACATTGAATCCAGGATGAGCTATGTAATGCGCTATCGCCAAGAATTTGCCAAAAAAAATAAGTCTTCAAAGTGAAAAAGTTAAAATGCTACTATCCTGATCATTATACATACATCGACGCCGTCGGAGACACTTACTATTGTTGCTATTCCCGCGGACACTCTCGAGGCTCTATTCTCAAGGAAAACCTCGGGGAGATTTTTAAGGGCAAATCCTATGCCGAAATTCGACAAAAACTAGAATCTGGAGAGTTCCCGGGTGGGTGCTTTACCTGCTCTAATTTAGAAAAATCAGGACTTAGCTCTCCTCGAACAAAGAAAGAAATTACTGAGCAAGGTGCCCCCCGATTGCAAGAGATCGAGATGAAACTAAGTAATAAGTGCAATTTTCGTTGTCGAATGTGCTACATCGGCAGTAGCTCAAGATGGGCAGAGCTTCCAGAGATTCAAAGAAAGTATCGCAAGTCTGAAAGTAAAACTGAAGAATTCGACCTATCCATAGAAAAGCACTTAAAACTACAGCCATATGCTAGCTGGCTGGCAAAAGAAAGTGGTTCTTTAAAAAGTATTTTAACGTCTCTGAACGACGTAGAACGCATTTCTTTTTCTGGGGGCGAACCGCTTTACCAAAAAGAACACTATGAATTTCTGGAGGCAATTCCGAAGGACCAAAAAAGTAAAATTGATCTTTTTTATACAACGAACCTCTCGATGCTCAAATATAATGGAAAATCCGTTGACCACTTCTGGAGAGATTTTAACAGCGTCGAATTGCAAGTGAGTGCGGATGGAGTATTTGATGTCTATGACTATATTCGCGAGGGCGGCAAATTCTCTGCTCTAGAAAAAAACTTAAATACGATATCTAAATGGGATTCCATAATTCGGGTAAGTATTAACTGTACGGTTCAAGCTTACAATATTTTTCAGATTCCAGAGATTACCAAGTACTATCATGATAATTTTCCGGAATTTGAATTGAGGCTGGCTCATCTCGTGAATCCTCAGTTTCTCTCTTCTCGGGTGTTTCCTAAAGAAGTTTCTGCTCAAATCCTTAAAAGGATCGAGAGCGCTTCCTACGCCAATACCACCAGTCCCCAGGACAATATTGACTTCATCAAGTCAGAAGATTTAAGCCATCTCTACGGAAAGTTTAAAGCCTACACCGATGAACTCGATGGAGCTTCCGGGACCAGCTTTAAACAGCTAATAGGTCACTACGGAATTAATTTAGACTAAACTTAAACACCCAGATAACTTATGAAGAAAAGCTATCAGTAACTTCTAGTTTCGACGACAACTGACTAACAATGACGTTACCACGTGTTTGACAAGGAAGAGCGAATACTTCATTGAATAAATTCAGATGCTTCAGATAATGATCTTTTGACAGATACGCAGTCTCTACAACGAGGCTTGAATCCTTCGAATCGATGTATCTACCGACTTTTCTTCCTGAAACACCCAACATTTTTAATAGATTTGTAAAAGCAAAATGATCTTCTGGGAGGTCATGGTCTATCCAAAAATCTTCGACGGACTCGTAAACCTTTCCAGGATAAAGAAGAGACTTGAATCTAGACTCAACAATGAAAAGATCTTTTGGAGACATCTGACCTTGCAAGTCACTCCCCAATGCATGCCCTAAAACAGGTTTTCCTATAACAGGCGCGCACAAACCTAATACTTGCAACAAACTACGTCTTTTCATAGATCCTTCCTCATCGCGTCCCAGATCCCTTAAGTATAGAATATAATGAGA
>JAUHWN010000158.1 GCA_030424665.1 Bdellovibrionia bacterium
AACACACGATTGATGAGGCGCAAGATCGCATTAATGAGGCTCTCAATGATGACTTCAATACTCCTGAGGTCTTTGCACGCTTTTTTGAAATTATTCGCCAGTTTAATACCCAGATTCGTCCGGGTATGAAATTGAAGTCAGAGCAACTCGCTGTTTGCTTTCTTTTTAAGACTTTCATTACTTCAAATGGAGAGCTTCTTTCTCTCTTTCAAAAGCCAGCTAATGAGTTCTTGTTCAGTCTTGATAACCTCTTGCTGAAGCAAATGGAACTCGATCGCAAAGAGGTTGATGAGTTGGTCGAAAAAAGGTGGATTGCCAAGCAATCCAAAGATTACGAAGCAGCTGATATGCTCAGGGCAAAACTAACCGAAATGGGTATTGCAGTTCAGGACACTCCCGAGGGAAGTCAGTGGGAAGTCGCCAAGTAATTAAAGAAAATGAAATTCACAGTAACCGGGGGCAGGAACAATACGAGGCCAGATATTTGAGAAGTGGTCTTGAGACAAAATGCTCAAGGTACCCCAGCCCGGATCTTCAGACGAATATATTTCGTTAAGAATCGTAAGCATGCGCCCGTAATTCTCTAGAATTTCGTACTCTAGAGGACTCAGCGCAATCACCTCCTCCTCGAAGGCGACAGAGACATTGAGCCTTCGCAATAAGGACAGCGGCAAAAGGCTCCGAGCAAGACTGATATCGGCTAACAATGGAGACGACTGACTACTTTGCAAAACATTGTTTTCGATAAGTTCAATGTAACGTCTTCTGATCGAATCAATCCTCGGACTTTGAATTTCTAATTCTCGCAAAGCTTCAACATAATTACGATAGGTTCGCCTGTCGATTACACCCACCCCTGGGCCGTAGTGATCAAAAATAATATTTCGAATCTCTGCAATGTCTTGCATGGCTACCGGGACCTCACACTGAAGAGCGGAACCCAAACACTGCTCCGGATTAAGAAGACCATCTGCTGCCCGCAAACCAACACTTTGAGCCGCCAGGCCACTTGCAAAGAGCTGTAAAAATCCTCGACGACTGACGCTCTGGGCTTGGGCAGAAGAAGATAACAAAAACAAGAAAACGACTAGAAATTGAAAGGAAATTCGGATTTTCCCCGAATAGAATTGTACAGACCTCCCCAATGCTTTTTGACCTGAGGAGAAGAAGTTCTTTCTAAAATGCCGAATCCAGGGGGATGATTCCATACCCACTGTAATGCAATTTAGATGTCAATTTTAACGAGAAAATTAAGGGCCGAACTCTCGGTTCCACCACTCTTGGATTTGCGCACAAGGATTACCATTTTTGTTTCCACAGATGGTACCACCACCGTGAGAGTCCATGCCCGCTGCCTTATTAATCAACTTATTGTCTAAGGCTGTTCCCCCTTTTGCTGGGGTTAATGGTGAGAGCAAAGTTTCAAAATGTGCGAGATAAGTTGGCGAATGACAATTACCACAACTGTTAACTAATGCCGGTCGCAGAGTGTTTTCATAATAATCAAAGCCTGCATCACCGGCTTGCCCCGGCGCGTATACATTCAAGTCCACTTCTAAGCCGACCTGATCAGCTGCAGTCGTTCCGTCAGCGTAAACGTATAGGGTTATGTCTGATCCATCACGAAATTGATCGGGCAAAGTATAGTCAAAGTAATGACCTTGAAACTTATCACCCAACGGCCCAGTCAGGTTGGCTGTCACTGTGCCAGCATCGACTCCGACCCCCGGGGGACCATCGATATAAAAAGTCATGTCAATTTCTCTGGCTCCATCATCAATGTCTGAAGCATATCCGCGAATTCGGCCAGTGGCCGTGATACTAGTAACCGCCGTTGGAAGTCCCGAGGAAGGACCACCAGAACCGCTTCCATCACCAAACTCAAAGACCCACCAGTCTACAATTTCTTTACACGGAGTTTGAGCGATACCTGAAACATTACAACGATTCCCACCATCGTGGGCAATGATGTCTCTCATTTTGTTAATCAGAAAATTATTTTGTGGAGACAAACCAGATGCTAGCTTTGGTTGCATAGAGTCGTAGCTATAAATCGTAAGTGGAGCGATACCGCCGTTTCTGGGAGGGGTATGGCACTCAACACAATTACTTTCTAGGACAGGAACGATGTTGTTGTTGAAGTAAATTCGCAAAGGATCGTCGTTGCGAGGAAAGGGTGTAGGATTAACCCGACTTCCGGTCTCGTTACTAAGGCTCGAGTTTGGAGCAAATCCATCCTCCATAAAAGCACAGTTCTGATAAGCCGTGAGCGAAAACACGCAAATCGATACCAAAATGATATTTCTTAAAAATTTCAAGCTGTTCCCCCGAACCAAATTTTCATCCACCACCTATTAATGTGATGCAAATTGGGTTCCTAAAGAAATAAAACCAACGGCAAATAAACCGGCTAGTCTATTTACATCGTCATATTTACTAGACAAATGGAGTGAAATTTTTGTATCAATTTGAAACGCTAGAATGTCTTCGGCTCAAGCCCCTTTTCTTTAAGCCACTCTGGATTGAAGAGACGATGTGCATATCGACTGCCGTGATCACATAACATGGTAACGATGACCTCTCCACTTCCAGGAAGGGATTTAGCCAATTCGTAGGAAGCTCGTACATTGAGCGCTGCTGATGATCCCACAACAAGCCCCATTGTCTGAGAGAGGAAATAAAGCATTTCGATCATCTCTTGATCACTGACCTTCAAGGCATCATCAACATTTCCGTAAGCAAAATTCTGTGTCTCGCGCATGATTCCAATACCTTCAGTAATGCTAGATCCATCACTTTTAAATTCACCTTCTTTTAAAAAACTAAAAATCCCCGAGCCAAATGGATCGGCGGCAATAGTTTTAATATTGGGATTCTTTTCTTTTAAGAACTTGGAAGTTCCGCCAATCGTTCCGCCTGAACCAACTGCCGAAACAAAGTAACTAATCGTCTCATCAGTTTGCCGCCAAATTTCAGGACCCGTAGTTTCGTAGTGGGCCCTGGCATTGTCAGTATTTTCAAATTGATTGGCCCAGACTGCCCCCTCTCTCTCTCCGGCGATAGACTTTGCGCGGTGATAAAAATGCTTAGGATCGGCAAATGGACATGGATCAACTTTAACAATTTCCGCCCCCAATGACTCTAGCATCGAATATTTTTCAGGAGATTGATTATTGGGCAAACTAAAACAGGTTTTATAACCCCTTTCATTGGCCAAAGTCGCTAGGGCAATTCCTGTGTTTCCCGCCGTTCCCTCTACTATGGTTCCACCGGGTTTTAATTGACCCCGAGCTTCAAACCCCTGAATGATTCCCTTAGCGGCTCGATCCTTCACACTACCTGCTGGGTTGAGGAATTCAGCTTTCGCAAAAATTTTGTGTTGGGTCTTCTCTGAAACGGACTTTAGGTAAATCAATGGAGTATTGCCAACCAAATCCCAAACTTTTGTCTCTCTCATGCTCTCTCCTCTTTCTTAGGACGAACGACCAAGGCACTATCAGGTCAAGTTAGTATAGCTTAAATCACTTAGCCCTTCTAAACAAAGAGTGATCCATTAGTTTAGGATTGGATGAATTCTCAATGATGCTTTGCAAATCTTTGAAATCAGTTTAAAACTGAAGATATGAAAAACGACAATTCAAGCGTTCGCGAAAAAGCCATTCAGATTAACTCTTCTGACTTTATCTACGGGACGGTTGCCGAAATAGGTGCCGGCCAAGAAACAGCTCGCTGGTTTTTTCGCACACGAGGTGCTTCAAATACTCTAGCTAAAGCGATGTCAGCCTACGACATGCAGTTTAGTGATGCGATTTACGGGCGAGAAGATACCGGGCGCTATGTCTGTGAGTCTCGACTTAAGAAAATGCTATCCCATGAGTATAATCTACTCGTCCAGCGCTTAGACTCGCACAAGGGCGAAAACAGTTGTTTCTTCGCCTTTTCGAATACTGTAGCAGCTCGGAGTCGCAGAACCGGAAATCGCGGTCATGGCTGGCTGGGCGTGCGCTGGCAAAGTACCCCACGAGGAAAAGCCAATGAAATTAGAATCCATGTACAAATGCTCGACGATCGTAATATTTCACAACAAGAAGCCCTGGGCATAATTGGAATTAATTTAATTTATGCGGCTTTCTTTTTCTCAGATCACCCTTACCATATTCCGAAAGTTTTGGGAGAGGACCTCGAAGAAAATCGAATTAAGGTCGACTATATTCACCTCGAAGGCCCCGATGTTGGCGACCATAATCCAAATTTGTTAAACTTAACCTTGATAAAAGAAGACCTCACTGAGGCAATTGCCTTTAACGAAAATGGTGCCCCGGTTCAACCGACAGAATTTCTTTATGGCAAACGAGTTCTCCACTACCGTGGGCAATTTAGGCCTTTAACAAAACACCATATCGAACTTTACGAGTGTGCTGATAAACAGGTTAAGAAAGATTTTCCTGAAGAAAAAGGTCTAATTAATTTTGCCGATATTGATTACAACGAATTCGCCATTGAAAACTCTAATAAACTTAATGAGAACGAATTTTTAATGAGACACGATATTCTCAGGTCTCATAAACTTCCATTCTTCGTTACCAATATTCCTGAGTACTATCAGCTCCAGGAATTTCTCGAAGAAAACAAAGTTAAGAAGAGTTACCTCATCATTGAAATTGAGCGCCTTGAGAAAATTTTCTCTCAACAGAAATATAAAAATCTTCGCGGCGGCTTACTTGAGGGTCTCGGCAGTCTCCTACGCGAAAACACAAGCCTTCTGGTATGTCCTTCTGTCGTTGAGAACAAAGTCATAGATGCACTTAATTTTGCCGCTAACCGCCCCTACGAGAGTTTGATCAATTATCTCCTTCAACAAAAACGAATTATTCCAACCCAATGCCTCAATGAGAGTAATTTACAGATAAAATGTATAAAAACGGTACAAAAGATTATAGAAAACGATCTTTCCTGGAAGGACGATGTCCCACCTGAAGTAGCTGAAATAATTGAAAAAAATGGCTATTTTAAAACAAAGATCTAGGGTCCTAATTTCAAGAAAAATTACGAAATTATATCAAAATAGTAATATCCTAAAGTGGTATGGGTATCTGGAAGAAATTCGAATCATTTCAATACGAGGTTCGACCTTATTTTGCTTTGGCTGTGGGAGTCTACGCCCTCGTTCAGTCCGAATTCTCTTCTGTTGGTGCAATTCTCGGTCTCATACTCGTATTGCTCTCAGGTCTTATTGTTTACACTCGTCGCCAGTACCGACAACAGACTGGTGCTGAAATTGAGAGAAAATCCAGAGAAGTGGTTCAAATCGAAAAAGAGAAGACTCATGGGATTGAAGTTGTCAGAGATGCCCAGCCCTCAAACGAATGGGAACTTGGTACCGGCAACATCAAAAGATCCGCGAAGTAGAGTACTCATTAATTTCTAAAGATTAGTTAGAAGAAGATAACCATTGGGAAATTTGTGGCCAGGTTTCACTTTGTGCTCGGCCACCTACGATTGCTCCGATATGGCCTCCTATGGACGGCAAATCTAAATATTCTGTGCCTCGATAGATTTCCTTCAAGGCTTGAGTCGCAGCCAAAGGTACAATGTGATCCGTTTGCGAGTATACGTTCATGACTGGATTATCAATTGAATCCGTTACCAAACAATGTTGAGCTAACTCAAATTTTTCTTTCATAAGAGAGTTCTCTCGATAGAGAACTTTTATCAAATCCAAAAACGCAGCCCCCGGAAAGGAAACATTGTCGTTACCCCAAGTTTCAAGAGCGTAAAATCGATCCAAAAATTCTTGATCCCCACTTTTTTCCGCTAACTTCTGCCATTTTCGAATTGGGCTTAGAGGAGCTAGCGCGTGAAAAGAAGACTGCATTAGGTACCAAGGAACATTACCCGTCGATTCGATCATCTTCTCTACATCAAAGCTTTTGAGGCGACTCCATTCACTGAGTAAACTTTCGTTATGAAAATCAAAAGGAGTCGTTAAAAAACACATCCGGCCTATTTCGTTAGCCTTTTCAAGGGCAAGAAGCCAAGCGAGTGTGCCACCGATACAATAGCCAATGAGGTTGGGTTTCTGCTGGGTAGCTTCGTTAATAAATTGAAGGCAACGCTGAAGGTATCTAAAAACAATCGTCTCAAGACCAATAAAGCGATCCTCATCAGTTGGTTCTCCCCAGTCGAGAATAAAAACGTCATGCCCTTGTTTCAATAAGTACTCCGCAAAACTGTAGCCAGGCAAGAGATCGAGGATGTAGCTTTTATTTATCAACGATGGAATGAGAAGAATCGGCCCACCCTTAGAATTAGTTGTAGCGCTCAAGGGCTGATAACGAAAAAGTTTAAGCTTGTTTTCTGAGTGAACAAGATCTTTTGCAGTAGAACCAATAGGTAAGTTCGCCGGACGAAAATGTTTTAGGCCCGGAACAAAGTGAGTCCACTTCAAGGGGCGGTTAGCATTTTCATCGGCGAGAACTTCAAATGACATTATAGACTTTCGCTGACCTAAGCATTTGCAGAAGTACGAGTTGCTTTAGTTCGAGTTTTCTTTTTACCAAGGGGCTTCTCATTGCCTTGATTCAGTTCTTCGATTCGCTCTTCCAAATCAAAAATTCGCGAATGCAGTTCATTGAGCAAATGGAGTGTTTTTTCTTGGTCTTTTTTATTGGGTAATAGAAGATTTCGCCAGGTCTTGAGCAGAGCTTGGTCTACTACAATTTTTGACTTAAATTGCTGATTCATGAAATCAGAGGAGACCTTAAGAACTTGACTATTTCGCATTGCGCTATCTAGAAGCTTCGAGGTTCGCTTCTCCCAAACCGTATAGGCTTGCTCAAAAAGGTTTTTACGAGTCATTATTCCTCCTCATTTCGAGAGCATTTTTCACACAATCCCCTCCCTATGCAAGATTTTTTTGCAAATGCGACATCAGTTCTTGCAAACCACTGTATCATCTTCTATATCCCCAGATGGAGGTTATATGCCGCGCAAAAAAGTTCACCAGGACCCGAATGATCCAACAATAAGAATCAAGAAGTATGGCAATCGCCGACTCTACTCCATGAAAGAATCTCGATACATTACTCTTTCAGAAGTTGAAAATTTGGTAAAAGATGGACAGCCGGTAAAAGTCATCGATGCCTCCAATGATCGCGACATCACTTCAGAAATTCTCACACAGATTTTACTAGAAGGTGGAAAAGTTAAAAACTTTCCCGCCCATATTCTCATGGAAATGGTTCGAATGCAGGACGATGCCCTAAAGACCTTCTACGATCGATATCTTTCTTTGGGTCTCGATTACTTTTATCAAGCTCAAAAAGAGTGGGGCCGAATGGTCAACGCATTCACACCTTTCTCCCAATTTAATTTGGCAGATATGAATCCCTTTATGAAGTCTCGAACTAAAGAGAATTCGGATGGAGATCTTCAGGCCGAGATAGCGCAACTCAAAGAACGCTTGGCAGCTTTCGAATCAAAAAATTCAGCGAGCCAACCCGATTCGCAAATCTAAATAGTTTTTATTCCTTAACTCCACGTGCAGACTATGAATAAGCAATTCCGCTTGATGCGATAGCGAAATTAAATTTACTTGTGATTCTATATACTTAATATTTTGCCGCTGCGTTAATGTTGTGACTGCACAAAATATTATTGACCCAAAGACTCTTCGCTCGCACACTAGGTCCATCCAAAACACGGAGGATCTACATGGCAACGACCACGGACAAAACCACTAAAAACACATCGACTCAATTTGAAAACCCTTTTACCGAAATGTTTTTCAAGCCATTTCAAGAAGGTCCTTTCAGCCAAGTTCAACAGACTTATCAAGACCTTTACGAAGTGCAGATGAAAGGTATGAAAACCTTGGCCGATCACACTCTCGACTATGGAAAGAAGATAAATGATCAGATGACACATAATTTGACTGAGACTTCCAAAATGGCCCAAGAAACTATGAAGTATAGCTTTGGCCTTATGGATGACTTCAGACAAATGTTCGTCGAAGGCATCGAAAGAACAATGCCTAAGCACTAAATTAAAATTTTTAAGACTACGGGTCCCCCCCTAAGCGAGAGAGAGTCATCCAGCAAGCCTTTTTCCTAAGGGTCTCGTAGTCTTTTCTTTCTTCCCTTTATACCTTACCACTAGCTAGAGGACTTTGTTCATGCTCGAAGTATTTCAGCCAGCCTCTCAAAACGAAGAACTTGCAACTCACTTCGAAACCATCTTCAAACACAACAAATACCGATTGGTTTATTACGCGCCCAAAGAAGATGAAGGCAAAGAACCCTTGATGATGGTTCCTAGCATTATCAACAAAGCTTATATTCTCGACCTTTTAAAGTCTTACAGCTTGGTTGAATTTCTCACTGAAAACAACTATCCCATTTACTTAGTGGATTGGGGCACACCCACCGACGAAGATCGCTTCATTGAATTTGATGACTACGTTGATATTCATCTCCATCGGCTCGTAAGACGAGCTATTAAAGACAGTCAAAGACGAGGACTCAGTGTAGATGGTAAGATAGGGATTCTTGGCTATTGCATGGGCGGAACTCTCTCCACAGTTTATACGGCTCTTTACCCAAAAAACATTGCATTCGTAATCAACCTGCTTGCGCCTTTTGATTTCTCTAAGGCCGGAATGCTATCTGATTGGACGGATCCAGAAATTTTTGATCCCAGCCTACCAACGACGGCCTATGGCAATATGCAACCGAATCTCATGCAATCAGCATTCGAGTCCATGCGCCCGCTCACGCAAACAACCAAACACGTAAAGACGTTCTTTCACCCTACTCCAGAAAGTGAGAAGGCCTTCTTCGAACGGCTCGAACATTGGGCTGCCGATAACATTCCTTTTCCAGGTAAGGCCTATCAAAAATACATCCGGGACCTTTATCAAGAAAATAAATTGATTCACGGTCAACTACAAATTGGCGGAAAGTCAGTCGATTTAAAAAACATAACCCAGAGCTGCCTGACTTTTACCGCCGATCGCGACCATATCGTTCCACCAGAATGCGCTGAAATACTTGGCAACTACCTTGGAAGTCAGCATTTTGAACACAGTCAAATTAAGGGCGGACACGTCGCCGCAGTCGTTGGGCCACGGGGTCGAAAAGAATTGTGGCCCAAACTTCTGAGCTGGCTCGATCAAATGCAATAGATCCTCTTTTCAGAAACTCTCTATGGCAAAAAAAAAGTGCCCACTAAAGGCACTTTAACAATCCATACTCACCCTAGGCGAAACCTTATTTGTTCAGATTAGAAACCATGATATCACCCTTGTCTGTTTGCAGACTGGCAGATACGGTTTCGATAAACTTTACGAAATGATGTAAAGCTTGGTCATTAATTGTTCCCTTAACGAATGAACAACCATGACGATATACGTTTTCGTCCGTAATTGATCGATAGTTTTGAATTTTGATCGTAAACGGAAAATAAGTCTGTTGATTAAGGTAAACTCTGACAGCCACCTCTTCATTTTCGTGAAAGTGACCGAGATCTGAATCGAGGTCAATCGCAATAC
>JAUHWN010000008.1 GCA_030424665.1 Bdellovibrionia bacterium
GAAGTCGAGAAGGTTTTGCTCTTCTTCGGCAATTTTTCTAATGAGTGGTTGAAATTCAGGTTTTTGTCTCATGTAATCGTAGAAAATTCGAACGCGACCAAGAATTCGCATGGCCTTGTACCAAAGGTAACCTTCGCGACTCCACGAAGACGTTCCCGACTGGTTCGTAAACGAAAACAAGGTTGTTACGATATTGTCTTTGATCCCAACAAAGTAGTTATCGACAATTTCTCCGGCCTTATTCCCACGATCAAAGCGATTACAATAGGGATCTACACCGAGTGTGGCCTCATAGTCATTACAAGTGGGCATGAAAGCCGTTTTATACTCAGGATTTTCCGGATCAGCCTCAGGAATGATTCCGTTACCCGGAACTGAAGCAAATTTGAAATCTGGAGTACTCGCCTCATCCTTATATGTAGGATATTCTCCCCGGTAAATATATCTGAGTGAAAGAATATCTTGAATACCGGGCTTCATATCTTCATAGGTCGTTAAGATCTCTGAGCGCGGATCGCGATAACCCATGACAGACGTGGTATTGGTAAAGCCCTTTTCTTTTGTGGCAAGAGCTTTCAAGCCCTGGCGTTCAGCTTCGGTATCACCGTCGGCGAAGCCATCAATGTATTTCGCTGGAACGGTACCGTCTTTGGGCACAATGTTTTCTTTAAACTGGTGACCGAGACCGAGCATGTGACCCACTTCGTGTAAGAGAAGTTCTTTTACGATGCGTCTCATACCGGTGACGTAATCGAGGTTGTTTTCGCGATTAGACATTTCAAGAAGCCAGCTTCCGGCAATATCTATAAATCTTCGGTCAAGATCTTGGGTATGTCCATTGGTCCACGCAAAGGCTGTGTTTTGATCAAGGCTTTCAACGCCCGCTGTGATGTCTTCGGTTCGAAGCTCTGTTGGGTCAATAGGTGTCTGAGCAACAGGAGTCGTGCTGGGCTCTTGAGACATTCTTAGTGGTATCGGCTGATAACCCATTAGACTCTGCCAGCTAAATCCCCGGGAAACCCTTTGGGATTCTCGAAGCATTTGCGAAAATTCTTTTTGCGCATCCTGCATAAGAAAGGCCGTGTACTGGTTTATCTTTCTTTGATTATCAGGAACATTTAAATCAAGACCGAGACTCTCACCGATCATGCCATCAAGACCCACGGGATCGTTAAAACCCATTTGCGCCATGAAATCCTGGTGCAGCCCATCGGCCTTAGACATTTCTTGAATAAACTGAATACTCTCTTTTGGTAGCTTCAGGTTGTGGAGCTGAGTCATGGACTGGGACGAAACTTCGCCCGTAGAATCCGTTGGTAAAAAACGCTTTAAGTAGCGCTCGATCATGCCACCAAAAATACTGACTCCACCCCATTTAATTTGCCCGTTGAGCACATCGGCTTGGGCCATACCAATTCCGAGGGGGCCGTACATACTGATTTCTTTATCACTAATCCACTTGATAGTGGGATAGCGCAAATCAAAGGCGTATTCGTGCTCCACATCGGTCACAAGTTTTAAATATTTTTTGTAATTACTGCGGTAGTTACCAAGACCTTCAAACACTTGAGTAAAGGCGATGTTCCACTCTTTGATCACGTCTTCAGCAATGGGCACATATTCTTCCGGAAAACCGTGAAGATAAATTTCTTGGGGGTTTTCTGGGTCCAGCTTCCAGTGGGCGGCACTGAGGGCTTGATAGACACCATCGTGTTTCTTACCCATGACGTGAAGAACATTTAAGAACTTAGCATTGCGATCGCTGTAGGACACTGGCTGAAAGCTCGGATCGTGATCAAACTCTAGAAAGTTAAAACGAAATCGCCCCTGGTACTCAGAACCGATAATACTACTGGTAACGTTGGCGGTAAAAGCTAAGTAACTCTTGCCATTGTGCTCAGTCATTTCGATGTCATCGACACTCGTAATGCGGCTTCCGCCCCAAAGAACACCGTAGCTCTTATTCATAATTTGTGTGCTCGAAAAAGCGAGCTTCATGTAGGGTCTGGCATCCCACATACTGCGACTGCTATTTTCGACGGTATCGTTGGTGGTTCGCCCGCGAGAGTCCCTGGCTTTTTCGAGGTAGTAGTGCTTTGTAATCGGGATGCGAATCATTTCGGTCCAGCGATCGGGCTCATCCGGAAAGCTTGGATTAATTAAAACACCGATGAGGGCGTCTTCTGTGATTTTAAATTGAATATTACAGTGCTCAGCGCGCTGGTAGTTATGCGTAATAAAGCGCTTGCCCCAAAAACCTGCGGCCGAAACCGAAGCCCAACCACAAAGAAAGGTCTTACTTTTGTTTTGGTTTTTAGAAACAAAGAATCCCTTTGAGATTTCTTTATCGGTGGGAGCTGGAGTTTCTCCTTCGGGAGTCTTAAAGCTACAATGGGTCAGCCCTAGGACAAAACTTGTGAGGGCGGCCACTTTCAGTGCGCTTGAGCCCAAACTCTTCACTTGCTGCCAATAAGGTAATTTGAAAACGTTCAAGGTATTCCTCCAAAACCAATCGAGCCCAGTGGCTCATTTCTACCGCTCGGAGGGTATTGGTTGTGACGAATAACGAGATCGAATCTATTTTGCCTGTGAATCTGAGGTCCCTACTCGATTCTTCGGCTAGCACAGCTTTTAAGTCCAAAACCAACAAACGTCCGAGAACCCCGTTGGTAAGTACAAGATTTATTCCAGGACATCTATATATGGCTTGCTACATAAGGCTCTAAAACGCGGTGATAACTGTTTGGAATCACCGATCTATTTTTATTGAATTGGGGGACCGAATAATTATTACAAAGTCCCTTGCTGACTTTTTTGGTCACAAGGGGCTTCGAAAAGGCGATCGAGGTGAAAAAATATTGTGAATTCAGTCACTTTCTACGCCTGCCCATCCCCAAAAAAAGAGGCCAAGGTGCTATGCCTTGGCCTCTTATCTCATTGTTTTTTTCAATTGTTATCTAAAATTCAAACCGAGTCCCGTAAAACCTTCGACCTAGTAAGAAATTGGACGATTCGGGCTGTAGTCCTTGTACTCTTCACGAACATCACCCATGTTTTTCAAAGTCAGTGGGTAGTTCTCGTATTGACTCTTTTCGTTGTAAATCGCCGTAGTTTTTCCGAGCAAATAAAGTTGTAAGAAGTGATTGGCTTTTGCCAACATCTTAGCAATGCGCGCCTCTTCCTCGTCAGTAAACTCGTAACCTTCTGGATTTTCTGAAAGCAATGTTCTACAAATTCGATTCATCTCAACTTGAATTTCATCAAAAAGGTAATAGGCCGTAAAAAAGTCTTCGTTGTTCTGACTAAAGACACTCGCATAGGCGTGCTTCGGGTCGTTTGTAGGGATCAAGTAGAGAGTATCTTCAAGATGGGCCTGAATGTATCCACATGACATGGCCTGGGGGATTTGCTTTGTCCAAAGGGTCGAAACATAAAGCCCCGTATTAAATGCCACACCTGTTACCTTGTACAAGTAGCGGTTCACTTTCATCGAAACAGTCTGCTCGTAGACAAAAAGAATGTAGTCTTCTAGAGTTCGGGCTTCTTCTTTATAGCCAACGATGTGTGAAAGCTCGTGGAACCAAACCGCGTAAACATGCTTTTTCAAACTCTCAGGCGGTATGCGCTGCATACGTGTAAGGCTAAAGCAAATGTCTGCACCGAGTTCAAAGGCCGTCACGCTGGCATCGGCTGGAGACCCGTCCATCTCAACACAGTCATCTTCGATCAGCTTAATTTCTGTGTTTTCGATCATACTCGTCAGAGTCATCCACTTAAGGTAGAAATCGGTCCAATGATCGAGTTCATCGTCATCCATTTCTTCAAATGGTTTCGGAAGAAGAGTTTTGAAAACGTAGTTACCAGGAAAGAAAATTCGAAGCAGCATATCATTGGCCTGATCGGCATCGGCATGATTAAAGTCCCCGATAAATCGCGAGCGCGTGGCAAACTCATCTTCGATGAGTTCACTACGTACTTCTAAGATCGTATTTCGCACTTGCTCGATGGTACTAAACTTATTGTTGGTACCACCTGAATCGCCCTTGCCTTCGCCAGTACCGATGGTTGAATGATCATCACCACCGCCCATGGCATCTGGCAATTGACCCGTTCCCGATCCACCTGCTGAATCAATACCTGGGTTGCCACCAAAATTTGTTTGCGTTCCGTTGATTGGACTATCGCCATTTTCGATACAGGCCGTAAGGGTTGCGATCAGTCCGAGTAGAACTAAAGATTTTAAAATTTGTTTAAAAAGTGTCATCTCTTAATCCTTGTTAGGGTTTCTATCCCAGCGCTTGCCGGGCTACAAGGTGAAGTTAACCAGTGCCTGCCTCGAAAAATAGGTTTTAATAATTAAATATTATGGATTTTTATAGCATTTTTGCTATAATTATAGATCTAAATGCCTGATTTTAGGTGACCGCCGGGCAGTTTTTATAAAATCGGGCCCCATTTGGGCTTTTGGTGATGGCCTTTAAAAAGTTGAAATTCAGGGAGTAGAATTGGACAAGACTTTATTTGAATACAACTCCTATAAAGAGTTCGTCCTCGATTGGGTATCTGCCCAAGCCAAAGGGGGCCGTGGCGAGTTTTCGCGCATCTCAAAACACTTGGGCCTCCATCAAGTGGTGATCTCCCAAACCTTTCGCGGCGAAAGGCATCTCACCGATGAAGCCGCCTTTAAGCTCTGTACTTACCTGCGCTTTAGCCAAACCGAAATTGATTTTTTTATGGCGCTCCTGCGTTTTGAAAAAGCCGGCGAATATCACCTAAAGCGCTACTACAAAGATAAGCTCGAAGAACTTCGCAAAAAAGCCGCCAAGGTCTCGGGAAGAATCGGGAGCCACCAAGCATTGGGAGATGAAGAAAAGGCCCAGTACTACAGTCAGTGGATTTACTCTGCCATTAGATTGGGTGTCGATCTAGAAGGGGTTTCAAGCCTTGAAGATCTCATCGAGCATCTTAAATTAAGCCCGACTATTGTGGCCGATGCTTTGGAGTTTTTATTAGAAAGTGGCCTTGTTGAAAAAGACAAAAAAGGAAATTTAGAAACTGGCCCCACACTCATTCACGTTGATAAGAAATCCCCACTAGTTGTATCTCACCATCGCAATTGGCGCTTAAAAGCTTTAGAGAAGTACGCCGAGACCACCGATGAAGACTTGTTTTTTACCCTGCCCATGACTTTATCTCGTGAGGATGCCCTTCGATTTCGCGAGATGCTTCTTGATGTGATTTCTAAAATTACCGGGCAACTTGAACCCTCCCCGCCCGAGCAATTGAGCTGTCTTGGGATCGATTTTTTCAAGGTCCTCGCACCCTCAGAATAGGTGCCAAGCCCCTGAAATCGCTGAATTTGCTGAAAATTCCATCAACTTCTTGTGTTTTCTACTAATTTTCAGGTGCCGGGTTGACTTTTAGTTCAATAATCGTCATAACTACCATCTCTTTTTGGTGTGAACCGGTAGCTCAGTTGGTAGAGCATCTCCCTTTTAAGGAGAGGGTCCATGGTTCGAGCCCATGGCGGGTCACCATTTTTTTTTAGACTTTCTTACCAGAGAAGTCGTCCTGTCCCCTTCGTCTAGAGGCCCAGGACATCACCCTTTCACGGTGAAGACACGGGTTCGACTCCCGTAGGGGACGCCAATTAACTTCAGATCCACATCGCAATCCATCGCCTTTGAGAACTTCGGGTTCGGTCACGTACCGTTTGTACGCTCCCTTCACCTCTCAGCACCCAAAGGCTCGTCTTGCTCGTGTCTCTTTGTTAATTTTTTTTGTGATTACTTATTTGCGATGTGGATTTGGAGTTAATTGCTTCTTTGGGAGTCGAACCCGGCGGGTGAGACTCCCAGCGAGTTGAGAGCCACGAGCCTCTAGCGAGGGGCGAGGCTCAACTCGCTCGCGACAGCGATGACGATTACCTTTTTCCAAACAAATTAGACTTTTGAACTAAGCCCTCTCCAATACTCAGAAAAAAGATCGTAACACTTTTTATTTACATTAAGTTCAAGTTCAATATTAATTCCGCCATCACCCAGTAGACCTAATACATCTCGCTGTATAACTTTGATGTCACTATTCGAAATCCCGTGTGCCGTACCGTAAACCATCCTAGCACTGCATGGCTCATTTGGAGTGAGTAGTTCCAAATTTTGTCGATGATAGGCAAAACCCAGAAAGACAATAATTTCTGCTTGAGATACCATTTCGTGTATTCTTGAAAGTCTCTTCTTATCTTGGATTTGCTCATTGAAGGTTAATATATTTTTAGAAATGTCAAAAATATTAACAGAAGTCGAACCGAATGATACGGAATTATCGGGTAAATTATTACCATCCACAGGTAGTAGCCCAACACTTCCATAAGGTCTAAGAACAACCAAATTCTGAAAAATTTCTTTAACTGAATCGGCATTTAGTCCATAGTAGATTTGTAGAGCGTCAAATAAAAACTGCTCTACACACCTATCATAGTTAAAGTTGATAAATGAGACATTCTTGAATATGTCGTGAACCTCACTTTTAGAAACATTCTCAGTGAGTATTTGAAAAAAAGGTGAAAACCAAGTTTTTTCGATAGCATTAAGATCGATTTTTAAATGGGAATCTTTTTTATAAAGGCTACTAGAATTTTCTGCTTCAAGTATCGATTTTACTATGCCAAGCTTGCCACAAGCCTTAGCCAGTTGATCTTCTTTGTGAGCGTCTAACAGATTATCTATTGAAATTGCAATAGGAAGAGCATCCCTTAACTCCCAGGCTTTTTCTAAAAAAGGATTAATATCTTTTGGATTAAAATACTGGCCTAGAGAAGACATCTCTTCTGCATAGGATCTAATTGCTTGAGTAATTGACCTATCACCTGATATTTGCCTACTTCCAAATTCAAACCTGATATCAATTTTCCTCGCTATAATCTCCTTCAACTGAGCACCTATTGGCAGCCCCACCTCAGAACTCGAGCCAGCTCCTAATATAAAAAGAGTCTTTGATCTAAACAAAAAAACCTCACATGAAATACCTAGAAAGCACTGCAGGAACTTTGAAAATAATTCCAGAGTGCAATTGAAAGCTGTTTATTCGTATTTTTTAAAACATTCGTTAGCACTTTTCTTTCGTTCTATTTTGAAATAAATATTAGGAAAACCTTTAGCTTTCAATTCGTCTTTAAGCTTTTTGTAATCGTTTTCCTTAATCCCATTACTTAAGTTGATAATTAGTCTAAATCTGTCACTCTGGCTAAATCCACAAAACTTTCCAAGATATAACCTCGAAACTTGCTTCATTGACTTCTCTCTTTCCTTAATGGAAGCTATCTCTGAATGAGGGTATTCAACCCTAACTTCTTCGATATTAGGATTTCCCTCTGCTAACTTCAAAAATTTTACAGTAAACTTATGTTGGTCAAGAGAGCTAACTGCTAAACAAGAGTTTTCGTCCTCCATTACTGTGTAATCTCTATTCGGCTTTGATCCCTCTTGCCCCTGACAGTTGGTATAGTGGATACTATCGTCAAAAAACTCATACTCCTTTACATATATGTTTTCTCCACTTTTTCTTGGGATCAGTACCGCTTCACTAGCGACCGATTGGATGGGAATGTTGATAATAAATAATAGATAAATTACTGACATTCAACAAATGCTCTTTTCTTTTCCTCTTCAAACTCCAGAGAAAAATTTTGAAGTGCTTTTATAGAACTACTACTGAAAGAAATATAGTCAAAATAACCGTCTGGTGACTTACGCTTTATCGTTATATAGTCCTTATCAGAGTGAAGGTAAAATCCAACGTGCTGAACTTCGAGGTAGTCTCGCACTATAATTGCTTTTAAAGAACTGCAAATTCTTTTAGAGAAACTATTAGATTCATATTCAAATGCAGCCACTGAATTGATCATGAGAATTAAATGCACAGGTAGAAATACAATCAAAATAATAGTACCACTAGAAAAGAACTTAAGACTGCAAGAATCTTTCTTTCCTTTGATAGCCTTATTAAGTTTATCGCAAAAATATTTTATAAAAAAACTAAGGAATATCAAACTAGAAAGGAGCTTAATCATATAAGATGTGATAACACTTGAAAAGGTTATCGCGACTACTATAAGTAAAAAAAGAGCTTTGAATACATTAGCAAATTTTTCCTTACCCAAATCAGATAAAATGTTAAAAAAGATCCGCTTTAACATTTCAAAAAAATATAATAAAGCTACTCCGACCAATATAAACCAGATTGGGTTTAAGGCGTTTAAGACTTCAATCAATGAATAAAACAAAGATTCACTCTCGAAAACATTGGTGGAAACATAACCTGTAATCCTGAAACTTTTGAACTGATAGTAACCAAAAGTAGTTACTAATACTGAAATTGTCCAAAATATGGAACCTATATGAAATTCTGTCTTAAAAAGAATGGACCGACATAAGCAGCACATTTTTTTTAAATTAGGACAAATATCTGATCTATTAAGCTTTAAAGGCAAAAACACCTCACACGAAAAATCATTTTTGAACTAAACCACCTCACTCTGATTCATGCCCCGACTCGTTCTTCTTTGTTATCTACATTTTTAATAGTGATAGCTTCAGGTTCAGTCTGTTTATCTTCAGACTCCTTAGAAGCTTTCTTAACACTTGGCTTTTTCTTCGCTTTCCGTTTCTGAAGCCTAGCTGCGGCTTTAAATTCATCAGATTCGGTGATATCGCGTTTTATTACTCCACTAAGTAAGGAATCTCTAATATCATCAGAATCTACTTTAGCATCTGGGTGCATTCTTTTGATTTCTCGACGAATTGCTACGAGTACCGAGTCGGAGACTAGTGCTGCACCCAAATTGTACTTATCAGTCGCTTTGTGCTGAGTTAAAAAGTCATCGAGAGCTGATTTTTTTAGACCTTCTCTACAGAGAACAAATAGTGCTTCTGTATCTTCGTCTTTTCGTAGATCTAGTTCTGAAAAACAAAATCGCTTAATTAGCTTTGCTTCAATTGGCTTTGAGAACTCGACTTTGAATACTTGCCACTCTGAAGAATTTGTTAATATCACCCATTCAAGGCCCGAATTCGCGGCATAATCCACAGCTTGCTTAACGTGATTATCTTTTAAATCAACGCCAACAGCTTTTACCTCTATGAGTAGTTGAACTTTACTATCAATTTTAACAGCGAGGTCAACATAAGTACCTCTAATAGCTTGCTCAGAAGTTAACTCTTCATATTTATCGTAGCCAAGAACATCACAAAAAATATCTTTAACGATCGTTACTGTATCTGCCTCGTTAACATCTTTTGCTTTAGCATTTTCTACAATCTTCTGTAGAGACTTAAGTGACTTTGAAAAACGTTCTTTTACTTTTTTTGGTACCTTACTCATGGAAGCTCCCCTTAAATAACATTCCCCTATCGACTAACAAAGATCTCTCCTTTAGTCCTGATAATGATCGTTCAAGGGACAGCTAATCTAGGAGGCAATTACTTATTTCAGAAAAACTGCTTCTATAAATGGATTAAGACATTTGGTAGAATTGAGACATGAAATATACAGTGACATTATTAACTAAATCTTTGTGTATTATTTTTCTTGTTGGCTGTGGGAGTGATGAATCTAACGGCGGCAGCTCAGATGTAGTGGAATTCTCGTGCTCCGCGATACAGGGTAGTCACCAAGGCTGCTGCTCAGGTCATGATGGTTTCGATAGGAACTGTCAAACAGGTGAGGCAGGATATACTTCTGGTGGAAAGCTCGTGTGTAATGATGGAACAGTTTCTCCAACCTGTACCAAGTGATTAGCTCTCATCCTTCTTACTCAAAGCTGCGGCCAATAACCCAGAGGGGATTGCTACCACGCCTAATCCTAGGAAGAGAATAACCGTGGTAAATATCTTACCTCCGGCAGTGACAGGATAAACATCCCCGTAGCCTACGGTAGTAAGCGTCGCTACAGCCCACCACATACTATGTGGGATGGATTTAAATATCTCGGGTTGTGCCTTGTGCTCGAAGAAATAGATTCCAGCTGAAGCTACGAACAAAACGAGTATCGTAGCGAATAAGAAAACTAGTAACTCACCTCGAATACTTCTAAAACTCGAAATTAAGCGACTCAATGCTTTTGAATACTTCGTAAGCTTGGCGACTCTTAATATTCTCAAGAACCGCAGAATTCTAACAACTCTGAGATCAATTACTCCAAGCGACAAATAAAAAGGTAATATAGCAAGTATATCTATGATTCCGTACCCACTAACTAAGTATTTTAACTTTTTGGGCCCAAATAAAACTCTCATGAGTAATTCAAAGGTAAAGATACTCACAAAGACAATTTCTAAGGTTCTAAATATTGGTCGTCCTTTTAATTCAGGAAAGGACTCCATCGTTAGAGAAATCAGAGAGAGGAGAATAACTATTTGAATTAAAATCTCAAGAAATCGCCCCGTGGAACTTTGAATATCAAAATACTTATTCATACCTACCTCGGACTCCAATTTTCTCTGGTCTCAAAGGTTTTCCAAATTATAGCTATATCTCCCTCAATAACGTATTTAACAAAGCCCAGCCTACTTAATCAGCTCAAATAGTTTGCGTTCTTCTTTATAAACTTTCTTAAAATCGCAGACCAATTTGGTGCCCAGCTTTTTAAGTCCCGTACTCGGAATCGCACCGGTTTTAACGTTTTTGAATTTATAAGGCTTTGGGGCTGCATTACTGAATTTATAATTAGAGACCTTTAGATAGGGCTCTTCATTTAGTAACTCAAGACCTGAGCTGGCGTATTTGCCGATTTTAAACTTCTCTTTTTCTGGAACCCAATTGAGAACGCGTTTAAATTCATTAAAGTAATCACCATAATCATCGATGGTTTCTATATGGTTCTCGCGATCATAAAGTGCCAACTGTTCATCAAACTCATTAAGTCCACTCTCTAGACTTTCTAGTACATGCGCTAAAGCGAGATCCATTAATTCATACTCTTCTTCCCCATTGATAAAATCGATCATGACCTCAGTAGGCTTATTAAAGGCTATTAAAGCCGTATTACCTATGTTTGCAAGAAGCTCATCATAAACCCCAAAAATCGGACCGTCTTCATTATGGTTACTTTGAATAAGAGCATATCGATCGTCGATGAATTTTCCGACCCTCGAACTTGACTGCTTTTTTAAGCCCTTTAGCTTTTTCTTTTTCTTCTGGTCACTTTCCTCAAAAATTCGCTTCAACCTGACTTTCACAAGTTCGAAATATCGTTTGAGATTGACAACTTCCATTCGAAAGTCGTTTAAGGCGGTTCGGTATTTCCGTTCCGTCTTAAATTTTTCGAGTTCAGCTATCTGTGAATCCTGAATCATTTTTTCAAATTGAGAGACCGATTCATCAATTATTTTTTGCAACTCATTGACCTGCTCATCGATTGCTCTGTTAATTTCACTTATTGAATCCATTAATTCTTTTTGAATTCTCTCTAAATTATCGATAATCGACTTTATCTCCTTAATCTCTTTAAGAAGGTCGGCGATCAGATCATCAATAGCATCAAAGGCTTCAGCGGCTTCCTTATAGAATTTTTTTGCACTCTTTTTAAACTCTTTATACTTATCTTCGATACCAAAATAAGAAAATATATCTGAAAGACTCTCATCTAAAGCAGTAACAAGATCATCTACCTTCTCACCAACCTTCGTAGCATATTTTTCAATAAACTCCTCCAGATCTTTTGCTATGGGTCTCAGTTTATCAAAGAACTCTTCTAGATCATTCCTAAATGGGTCAAGTCGCTTCATAACTCGCTTGAATTTAGGAAGAATATTTTCGAAAATTGAAAGCTCCTTCTCAAGCTTTTCTTTCTTTTCTCTTAAAGTTTTAGTTGTCTCCTCGACGGCTCTTCTTTTTTCTTGAACTCTTTGAGCTAATTTCGCAATCTTGCCCTCATGCTTTTCGAAAACCTCTATGATGATTTTACCTTTGTCATCCTTTTCTAAGTCTTTTTCTTGGTGCTCTAGAATTGCCATTAAAGCCATTGTTTTAACGACTAACCGATCCGCTCTATTAAATAATCCTTCAAGAACTTTAAAAGGAGCTTCGATCTTAATGACATCAGGGAGACGCTTCAAAATCCTCTCAATGAATTTTAAGTTCGTTGAGAGAAAAGCCGACAGTTGACTTACGGCCTTCAACATTGATCCTATTCCTTTAGAGATAAATTTAAAATACCCAGGGAGAGGGATCTTGTTAATGAGAGTTCCCAGCTTTTTAGTGACTGATTTAAGAATTTTCAGCTCTTCCTTGATTTTCTCTGGAATTTCTTTAACGGCTGCTAAAAAGCGAAATACTGAAAAGATCTCTATTCTTAATTCTTTTACCGCTTTACTCGTTTGACTCAGTTCACTTGAGAAGTCCTTAGACTCTTTTATGATTCTCCCAAATACCGCCACATTAAATCCCATCTTTACTAGACATCTATTTTTAAAAATACAAAACTAAATCATATATTTTAATAAGAAAAGAGGGCTACTAAATGTTTAAGTTCTTACTCCTTTCACTGCTTATAGTTGGTTGTTCAGTTAAAACTCTTAAGCGGGACGAAGGTCTGGGCGCAAATAAAGATCTGCCACCTGGTACGGTTGAGATATCTGATTCACCCGAGAAGAAGACACCGGGTATTCCAATTGGCAAAACCTTTGAAAAGCCTTTACCAAAAGGACGAACCCACTTTAGAGTCGGCAGCTGGAATATCATGAGTAAAACTCAAAAAGTCCTAAAAGAACCCCATGGATTTACAGGAAGCAATGGAAGTTTACCCGCCGGCACAAAAGCAATGGTTCCGCTCGCAGTGATGAAGAAGTTCAATATTAACATTATGTGTCTTCAAGAAATCTATTTGAAAATGAATCGAGACGGATCGACTCCCAGTAACGATGATTTAAAAGGCTCAGTTTACCTGGAGGCAAAGAAGCAGCATCCTATGTACAAAGATATATCGATTACCACCGAAGAAGAGGTATTCGTAAAAGGCAAGGGAACCACTAACGAGCAAAGAGAAACTATTAGTTTTCTCTACCAAGATACAAAGAATGTAAAGGTTAAATGCGACCCTGCTGGAAAGGTACCGATGACCCTCGCAGGCGATCGAGACATGGCAGTTGCCTCTTGTACGGTTTCAGAAAAACCTCCTAAAAAAGAGAAAATAAAGTTTCTCGTCTACTGTGCTCACTTTTATAATCCAAACGAAGCAGAATCTCTCAAAGAAACAATCTCGAGGCTCGACGATCATACGGAGATCTCTCCGTTAAAGTACAATAAAGCCAACCCAAAAAAGGGCGAGATAAATGGGAAAGCGATTCTTATGGGAGATCTCAACAGCTATTACAAACAACAAGGACAAAAGCAAACATGGGCCAAGGTCAAAAACTGGAGTTTTAAGCCGATCCGATTTAATAAAGGAAATGAATCGACAAAATTGACGTCTAATAACGGAAAAGTTTACAGTTCGATGAAAATCTATGACGACATCATTCCGACAAATGAAATGGTTGTACACTATGAAATCGGAACCAAAATGCCTCTTCCCATTCAGATCTATCCAATGAAATCGGGGTCAATAAGTCGAACGGCGAATGAAGATCAATGGTTGATTTTTAAACAATTCGCAGATCATATTCCAATCAAGGCTGACTATTGCATCAAGGAGTGTAAAAAACGAACTCTTTGAAAAGGGAATGTTTGCTATGAGAACTCTTAGAAGGAAAACCCTCGATCCGAATCCACGCGATATTCTTGGTTTCAGAGTGTTACAAGACAACTTTTTGCCAAAACACTCGTAACCGACACGCCAAGTCCAGCCCTCCATTCAATTCTATAAACTCCAATACCTTTAGTAGTTTAAGCATCAATTTGCCCTACTAATCTCCCTTAAAATCGTGCATTTCCTCTACAAGCCTTTGAACAGCCCAATTAAAGTTGACAAACACTTAGCGGATTAGCTAAATAAATATTCACTTAGCGATATCGCTAAGTATTGGAAGTAGCAATGACCAAGAAAAAGAGTAAAGCAGAAAGAGAGTTAGAAGAGCTTGAAGAAGTCTTTAAGGCCCTATCTCATAATGTCAGAAGACATATTTTAGTGGTTCTAAACGCTAGAGGAGGTCAGATGACGGCAGGAGATATCGCCAGCAGATTCTCCTGTGCTTGGCCAACGACGACAAGGCACTTAAGACAGCTAGAAAATGCAGGCCTCGTTAAAACTAAAAAAGAAGGCCGAGAGCAAATTTATTTTCTAGATAAGAAAAAACTCAACTCAGTCGTCGGTGATTGGCTACATTGGTTCAACGAACAAAAATAGGAGAAAAAGAATGTCATCTCAAGTTGTATTTGCGGCATATAAACCAAATGAAGGTAAAGAAGAAGAACTCGTATCACTAATTAAAGAGCATGTGCCTGTATTAAGAGATTTAGAACTGATCACCGATAGACCGGCTCTCACTTTAAAAGCAAAGGATGGAACCTTCATCGAAGTTATTGAATGGAATGATGTCAGTTCGGCAGATAAAGCCCATGAACACCCGAGAGTCGCAGAGATCTGGGAGAAAATGGGTACTATTTGTACCTTTATGCCTATGAGTGAGTTACCCGAGGCTTCAAAAGCTTTTTCTCACTTCGAAGTTATTGACCTCTAGGAGACCAATCAATGGACGTCATTGGACAATTAGCTGAACAAAGCGGCCAATATGAAGGTCAGGGAATAAACCACGACAAAGAAGATTTCGTAGGCAAACTGACTTTGAATTCCATCCTAGAAGGTAAAGCAATAGAAATTGACTTTACTGCCACAGGTATCGATGGCACCTGCTACCACGCAGAGAAGACGATCATTTCAAATGATTTTGCAGGGAATGTCAGGATGTGGAATTTAAATAGTAACTCCCCTGGCATGACTGAACTCGAGCTAAGATCCACTGACAACGGCATTGTATTTGGAATTGCCGACGTTAATGATAAAAATTCCTTTCGAGAAGAAATTAAAATCGAATTAGACAACGGCAGTATTGGCTATCACTACTCTTGGGGTTTGCCAGGTGGAGAATTTGCCTATCGATCCGGCTTAAAGATGAACAAAGTTTAACCCTTTACAGCCCCTCTTACACAGGTTAATTTGAGTTTATGAAAAAAATAGTAATGATCATCATCTCGTTCGCCCTATCACTAACCGCTACTGCCCAAATCGCCGATAAAATAAGTTCGGGCCGACCCGGACAATCCTTTGGATCTGACACCGTCGGAGATGGAGTTTTTCAAATTCAGTCGGGCCTTGATTTGATCAGTTCCGAAGTAGGATCAAACAAAACACAGACACAACTTTTTAGTAATGTTTTTCGCTACGGTTTTGGTGATCTCTTCGAAATCAATGGCGGAATAAACTACCAATCTGACGAATTTGATCAATCGGGCACTAAAACATCCCAAGACGGAATTAGCTCAACACAAATTGGATTTCGAAATCGAGTCATCAAGGAGAGCGATGGACTTATTCCCTCCATGGCTATTCAAACGCGATTTAACTTAAAGACAGTCGACAAGGAGTATCGCTCCCAAGAAGTTTCGCCAATTATTACTTTTATTTTTGCCCATAGCCTTTCAGAGTCTTTTTCTCTAACTCACAATATAGGGGTCAACTATTCTGGCAATTCAATTTCACCCACCTACTTTGCGACCAGTAACTTGGCACAGGCATTAACAGAGAACTACGGTTGGTTTGTAGAAATTTACGGCAATATGACCAATGACATCGGCGGTATTTTTATCAATGCCGGTGGAGATTATTATATCAGTAAGGACCTCAAATTGGACTTGTCATTAGGTTGGGGAAATAATCAAAGTACTGATACCTTTGTAAGCCTCGGGCTCTCATGGCGCACGTTCTAAAAAAGTGCTGACGAATGCTCAACTCACTTGATTCATCCCCGTCTATGGAGTAGCTAGAAAGCTCGAAAATTCATATTCTTTTGGGGGAAATCAATGGGAAGAATACTACTCGTTCTATTACTAACGGCATTCTCTGTGTCGGCTTGGTCAGCACAGTACAAAGCCAGACACGGCATGACCAGCGCTCAATACCAACAACAGTTTAATACCTTAAGTAACCAGGGCTTTCGCTTAGTTTCTATTTCTGGGTACACTTCAAACGGAACACGCTTTGCCTCGATCTGGCATAAAACATCTGACCCCAAATGGGCAGCCCGCCACAACTTGAGTTCACAACAATACCAAGCAGCCGTTAATGAGTTTAAAGGTAAGGGTTACCAACCCACCTATGTAAACATTTACGCCGTTAAAGGTAAGGCTCGCTATGCCGCCATTTTTGAGAAAAAAAGTGGTGCTTGGGCAGCCCGCCACGGTCTCACTCCCGCCCAATATCAAAATGCCGTTAACGAGATGAAGGGCAAAGGCTTTGCTCTTAATCACGTATCAGTGGCCAATATTTCTGGAACTCCTCGCTTTGTCGCTCTATTTGATAAAAAGCCCCAAAGACCTGCTCGCCACGGTTTAACAAATAGTCAGTACCAGACAGCTTTTAATAACTTCGCAAGGCAAGGCTACAGACTCAAAGTGGTTGCCGGCTATAAGCAAAGTGGAAAAGACCGCTACGCCGCCATTTGGGAGAAGACTTCTGGCAGAATTTCGGCCTTCCACGGGGTTCGCTCTAAAAACTACCAGGCCAAATTTGATAACCTCCACTACTCAGCCTGGAGTCCGCGCTATGTTCAAGCCTTTAACTCGGCATCGGGTGTAAAGTTTAACGGTATTTGGGATTCACCTCGGTACGCGCAAAAAGATCTCAACCGCATCCGCAACAAAGTAACGGCCTACATGAATGAATACGACATTCCGGCACTCACTTTGGCAGTGGCCCTCAACGGAAAATTGAAATTCGCCCAAGCCTATGGGCGCATTGATAAAGAAAACAACCAAGCCGCTGGCCCAAGACATCGCTTTCGTGTTGCCAGTGTCAGTAAACCCATTACTGTTGCAGCCATTGATACTCTTAATAACGTAGATTACTCAGACAAGGTTTTTGGTCGCAATGGTATTTTAGCCGGGACGTTTTCAACTCCGAGTAATAATACGGCCATTAACAACATTACGGTTGATCACCTAGTTCGCCACAGAGCTGGCTTTGTCAGACAAGATAAGGATGACGTTTGTAGTGATCCCATGTTTCGCTACACTGGGACTTCAAAAAATGATCTCATCGATTGGGCCCTCGAGCTGTATCCCCTTGGTTACACTCCAGGCAGTTCACTCACTTCAGACCCTTGTGGTGGAACTGATTTGGGTGCAGCCATGTACTCAAACTTTGGTTACAGCATTCTTGGTCGAGTGATTGAAGAAGCCTCTGGAAAGTCCTATGAAGCTTATGTGAGACAAGCGGTTTTAATTCCCGCTGGCGCTAAAGGTATGGTCATTGGTGGCGATAAAGAAGCCGATCGCAAGGCTAACGAAGCCAAATACTATGGCTCAAGTGCTTACAGCAGTGTAAAACCCCAGCGCTTCGACTCCCACGGTGGGTGGATTGCCACACCGATTGATCTATTGCGCTTTATCAACCACCCGGGTGTTCTTTCTGGAAGTTCTAATTACGCTCACTACGGTGAAATGTCTGGAACTGAAGCCATTCTTCGCAGACGAAGCGATGGCTTCACTCTATCGGCTGCCACCAACACCAACGATGGTGAAGTGACTGAGTTAAATGATTTAATGGTTGAAATTGCCGATGAAGTATCTTCGTGGCCGAACATTGATTTGTTCTAAGGAGAATCGGTCAAATTGAAATTTGACTGGTTTAAATTTTTTTGACTCTAAAGTGTTAAACTTTAGAGTCAGTAAAAAATGAAAAGGTCTGCTCACTGGCAGACCTTTTTTTGTTCTGGTAGAAGTGGCTATCATTTGGTGCCTGACACAAGACGACGAGGGAGAGCTAGGATTCCGTAGCCAGACTCATGGTCCGATTGAAGGTCTAATATATATTCGGTAAACTCTATCTTGAGATTATGAAAAAACTAAAGTGCCTTACAATTCTTTTAGCTGGATTTTTATTTGGCTTTTCGTCTAAACCCAGACAGGTGGATCAAATTATGAATGTTAAAGAAGTCACTAGTCTCAGATATTTTTATGGCCTTCGTATTCCGGCCGATCCAAATGATCACGAATGTGGAACACCATTAGATGTCGGCTTAAAGAGAGTCGAAATTGATTTAGTAAAAAAAGTAGCCCAATTTATTTGGTGGGATATCGACGAGAAAAAAAGTCGAGTTAAATATGCCGTACCTATCGAACAAAGTGAGGTCGATAATATTCGGATGTTCCTATCTAAATTAAAGTATGATCAGTCGGCTAAAGAACGTATTGAACGACAAGATGGACATGGAAGTTCAGAGGAACTTTTTATCATGTACCATAAAGATCATAAACCGATTTCTCAAGTCATTCACTTGCACACTGGAAAGCCCCATAAATTCATTGAAAAGATGGAGCGGTTTGAAACCGAGGCGACCCTGTTCTTTGACCAATTCATCCAAAAACATCTAGGCCTTAAGATTTAGTTTCGATAAACAAGCTTTGAAAGATGAACGCTACAGTCTCACGTTCTGATCGTTTCATAACCTAATTGTCTCACTGTCTCATACTGATCCTTCTTTATGAGACACTCTTAATCTCCATAACGCACACGCACTACCACTTTGTACCCGGCACTCTAGAGCGTTACCAAAAGGAAGCTTCTACCTTTTGACAGCTAGTTAAAACTTCGACAGTCACTTGGCCTCAGAGCTGAGAGATCCGGTCTCAGCGGAACCGACCTTGCAAAACTCAGTACTATATCGCTGGGGGGCAATATGACCAAATTTATCTACGTCTTATTATTTACTATTATTTCGTTTTCATTCTCCGCACAGGCAAAAGTCACTTGCTCTGATGCGAACAACTGTGTCGCCAAATCTATGAGACACTTTGACCAAAACCATACAAGTTTACTTCCGCGTTGGAAATACTATAAAAATGGTACAACCAACCTTTGTGGGCCAACGGCTGTGGCAATGGCACTTGATGCCGTTATGGTTGGCCAGGGACTTGGCGGAAAAAAAGGCTCTAATTCCTACGTTTTCAATCGTAAGAAGGTTTACGGACAATACGGTAAAATCGAATATATGGCAAAAAAGCTAAACACCACTAAGGCCGGTGGAACCTATTTTACTACTCTCAATAATTATTACGCTGCAAGAGTTAGAGACTTCGGCGCACAGATGACTTCGAATAAATTCTACGTCAATAAATCAGCAGCAATTACGCGCAACAGACTGATGAATCAGTTAAAAGCCAACCGAGTTCCGGTTCTTAACTTTGGCTGGTACAAGCGCTCTTGTAAGCTTAAGGCCAACGGTACCTACAATTGTGTTTATACGCGAAACGGTGGCCACATCATGCCGCTGAAAGCTATTAATAATGCCTACGCGACCTTTAATGATCCCACAAAATCAAATGGTCCTTGGAGAACGAAGATCAATAAGCTCAAACGCAATGTTAATGGAAAGTGGGCAAGCCATGTGTTGCCATCACACCTTTCGTTTAGCACGGCTTATTACCTAGGTAACGGCGGGAACCTACTCCACAGCTTTTCTTCTTTTGGCCGAAAGAAGTAGTCACAGTATCGATCAACTTATTCTTCATTGTCTTGGTGATTGGTCTCGATGAGATCAATCCCACGGCTTCGTAGGTAGCGAAGAAGCTCTTCGACCTCATCTGGATGTATCTCTTTAAAATCTTGAATCATGGCTTCTCTGACATTGTGATTGTCTTGGGCTTCGATGGCCATCATCGAACCCTCAAGGGCTTGGGGCCCATCACCAGCAGTTTCTAAAAAGATTCTATGGGCTGTAACGGGAGCGTACATATCATGCGTCGTCGATAAGGACTCATCAAGCTCTTCTTCGGTGACGGCTTGATCGGGCATGGTAACTTCTTTACTGCCGTTATCGATCATTTCTTTTTTGGCAATGGCGTTCACTTCATCTTTGAATTCATAACTTTCAGCCAAAATTTCTAAAAGGCCCACTCGGTCAAACGTGCGCTCCGGATAATCTTGCCAGCGCTTAATAGCTTCTAAGATGTGTCCGTAGCCTTCTCTGGATGCCTTAATTTTTGCCAAAAGCTGACCGTGGAGCTTTAAGGCTTCTTCATCACCATTTGCCGCTCTTTCTAGAAGATGAAAAAGGCCCCTTACAACCTGAGCCGACTCTCCCTGCCCAAGATCTGACATAAAGCCGCCCTCTATTTCAAGACTTGCAATTAAGAGTTCTAGTGAATCACCATCGCTAACTACCGACTGATCAACTTGGTTTTCTGGGAGATCTTCAGAGGCTGCAGGCTGTCTTGCGGCGGGCTCTTGTGTCGTGGCTTCTGAGAATGAGACTGAGCTCCACTCGTCTCCTTCTAAGACATCAGAGGGCTCACTCCACCAAAAGGAATAAGCCCCAATAATGACAATAGATAAAAGACCAGCTGAAACCGCAAACTTCATATATGGTTATCGTAAAAATCAAGAGATAACCTAAGTCGCATTACTAAGGTGCTCAACTAAGCTGGACACCTAAGTCGCATATTTAAGCTGCCCAACTATGCTGCCCAACTAAGCTGGACTTTTCGCTTAATTGATCGCCTTTACTGAAAGGTCTCGAAGTTGAAAACCTCCCTTAAATGGTCCTGATAAGTCGCCACCAAAATTGACGGCCCGAATGTGGTAATCAGCCAAATCTGTTGATTCAAGATCGCAAGCAGCCGCTGGATAGTCCCACTCTTGGTAATGTTCCTTGCAATAATCAATAGCATCCTTGATGAGTGTTTCGAAGTTATAGAGACTCGTAATCTCCACAAGCACCCACTCGCCATCGATCATTTGCTGTACTTTGTTCTCTGCAGTTTTTGCGCTACCAAAGACATCATCAAGGCCAAATTTATACATAAACTGATAAGTTCCCTTGTCGGGCTTTTTTTGAACCGTTGATTTTTTACGATAACTTCCGTCGTCATTTTGGTACTTGCAGTATCTCGAGTTTTCGTAAAAGTCATCATCCATGCAGAAATTATCAATGTGAAAGATAGGGTATGTCGCCACGATTCGATCCAAAGTCTTTTTCACGACATTACCTTTTTGATTGATATAAGTCGGTTGATTGTCTTCGCTCCTATGATTCCCAAAAATTAAACGCATATTAACCTTCGTATTGTAGTTAGAAAGGCCGGCCTGCGCTAAGTGTCTCGATGCTTGATATTCCTGAGGAGGGATTACTCTATATTTAAAACTAATTTTGAATCCACCATTCATAGGGATTTCTTGATCTTCTAAACCTTGAGTCGCTAAGCCAACCGTGGGATTGTAACAAGAAAAGGACATATCACTATTAAACGTGTTATCTACGACATCACAGTCTTCTTCTTTACCGTGCTCATTGAGATACAACTTACTTTCTAGGTAATTCTTTATCTTTTTGGCATTTCCACTTCTTGCCTGAACGCCGTTATTTATTGTACTCGGCGATTCATCACCAAAATAGTCTTTCCATAGATCGTAAGTCATACTGATTTTACCAAATGCCTTTTTATAGTTACTACCTGTCGACCGATTAATTGCAAAAGTACTAGTGCCACTTTGGTAGAATTCGATACTTTTCTTTACTTGATTGAAAGTTTCTCCTGTCATATCAGATGGTCGAAACTGATTTATCATATCTTTATTGGTTTGATACAACTGACCAAAACTCGAGGAGGTTTTAATTCTCTCGCCATTTACCAATGAGGCATTCGATATAAAAGAATAGTAAGTACTCATGAGATCAGAGATCGACCAATGAATTGCATAGGAAGTACTGTTGATATCAATTCGCGCACTTTTATCGGCTTTAGATAGCTCAAGCCAAGTTTTCTGTGGATGATGAACCTGAATATCATTGTTAAAATTCGGATCAGGCAATACTTCGGTTTCTCCGGCGTTTGCACTACTGATACAGAATAGAAACAAAAAAACATATTTTAAAAAAGACATAATACCCCCTACCGAAATCGCCCTATCTCAACAAATATGGCGATCCCATTGTTTTCCCTGTGAATTGAATTAAATTTGAATTGAACAGACGTACCGGCGAACCTTCTACTATAAAAACCCGCCGCAGAGACAAAAGTTTCGCGAGAAAAAATCAGAGGGGTATTTTTTTATGCTTTTAATTCTCAAAATAGGACACTTGAGTTGTTAGAATTTTTCGATGGATTCGCCTTCGGTTTGCGAATAGTAAGAAATCCAGTACTTCATAAGGCCTTCGATGAGGGCGCGGGCTTTAGTGGTGTAACTACCAGCTCCCTTTTTTTGTACGAAGACAGCGAAGTAGTACTTTTTCATCACGCCATTTCTTTTGGCGTAGAAGTATCCAGCCAAGTTGCTATTGGGTCTTAGGGTTCCCGTTTTGGCAAAGATTCGACCCCGGGTTTCGAGATTCCGGTTGCGCCATGAGCCATCAACACCATTGATCGAAAGAAGTTTTTCAAACGAGTTTCCGGCATAGGCATTACCACGGCTGTCAGCCCACTCCAGAATCGATGCAACTTGCAACCCACTCATGAAGTTTCCGTAATCACAGCCAGCACCATCGTTTAATGAGGCCCCTGCCCAGTCCAGGTTAGGTATTTGCTGAAACATCCACTGCTGTACTATTTTTGTGGCCGTCTTATCATTGCGGTAAGCATCCGGGCAACTGGCCCCTTGGGAGTAACTCGCACCAGTGGTGACATGACCAGCAATGGCTTTACCGGCTAAGCGTACATAGCGAGAGGCTTCACCATTAATACTTGATTTGAGCATTCTCGAAACCTTAGTCACACTGACGTTATTGACTTCTTCAAGGGCCGCGAGCGCCGTTGGAACCTTTGATACCGAAGCAAGCCTTCTCGGAGTGGCCGCTTGATAACTTCTCATAACTAAAGAGCGCTCCACATCGACCACTAAAAAACTTAAGTTCCCTTCTTCGCCCTCGTGCAGGTCTCTTACTAATTTTTCTTCCATGCTCGAAAGAACATCAGGCTTTTTCTTGTGTTCACTTTCTTGATCGCCTGGGCCATTGTCGTTACCATTCTGGCCATTTCCGTCCTGATCACCTTGGCCTGTATCACCAGAATTGCCATCGCCGTCTTTGATTTCGTCTTCAATCTCGTCGGCCACATCATCATCAATGTCTTGAATGGCTTCATCGGGAATTTCTACAGCGAGGGTTCCATCTTCGTCGATGCCTAGACCTTCGTAAATAGTAAAAGGTCTTTCTGAACAGGCAGTGAAACCTGCAAGCAAAGTGAGTAAGAAAAATAAGTATGCTAGTTTTCTAGAAGTGGTTCCCATAAAGGGTTCTTCGGAATTCAAAACATACGAGTTTAACTTTTATAAACAGAAATAGGTTACTCGCTAAAAAGTCCCTACCAAGGGACTTAGAATAGACATTAATTTGTTACTTAAGTCGTGGTAGTCATTAGTCGGTCATCGAAACGTCCAACGCCATTAACTCTGACGCGACCGCGCTACCAAAAGGAAGCTTCTACTTAAAGTTAAGTTTGATTCGATAGGTGTCGCTATCCACAAAACTGGGAACGCCCATTGGCTCAAGACCCATGCGAACAAGTAAGACTGCAAGCGAAGGGTTCATCGTCGCAACGCCCGAAATCTCTAAGGTCTCGATAGCAGCCCCTTGACTCCTTAAAGTCTCAACTCCGCGGAGAAGACCCGTCAGAATTTTCAGAAACTCCATATTCAAATTTTTTGGGCGAAGTCCCATATTAACATCCTCTCCCACTGCGACGACGGGAATTGATATACTTAGCTTTTTAGTGCGCTCAAAAAGAGTAGCATCAAAGCAAACATAAGACTGTTCATTTAATTCGAGGCACTCAATTTCGTGTGGAAGTTTTAAAATTTCTGAGGCAAAGGTTAGAACTTCAGTCACCTCCCAATACCGAGTAAAAAGTTTTCTCGTTCCCGGTCTATTCCAATAGGGAGGTAGGTCTTGAATTGAATTCAATAAATCTTCGGCACTCGAAATTGGACTAGAAAGAGCACTAAGAATTCGCTTCTCACATCGAACCTCGGCCTGCACCTGATATGAAAACAGTAGAAAAAAGGCCAATAAAACCAGTAAATAGAAACTGTTTTGCTCTCTTCGAATCACCCTAACCATGGATTGGTCATAGCAAGGGAGCTAAAAAGACAAAAGCTCTATTAGCGGATCAATAGAGCCATTAAAAAGGTTTCAATCAATGAGACCAATTGCGGCGCTAAAAGGAGCCTAGCACCCCAATAACATTCCGTGGATCGTTGCCACTTGGGCGGCGATGGCTTCGCTTGAACCGCGAGGTTCTGGGTGGATTTCAGGATAAATCTCGGTGGTAAATGAGTTATCGGCTATAGTTCGCATATAGGCTTGGTTAAGCCCCTGGTGAGTCGGGTCGCTCCCTTGAGAGATAACTACACCCTTGTCGTTCTTATCGCCATGGATCTCTGGATCTGGGGCAATCGGTGTGACTTTTCGAACTTCTTCAATAATTTTTAAAGCCATCTCGGGCGACTCGTTGGTTACTCCAGAAATCAGGTAATAGCCATTGGGAATTAAAATATCATCGGCCGTCAGGTTGATACCGTAGCGCTGGTATTGGGGGGGCATCATGGTCTTATCACGATCGGGAGTTTCGTGAAGATCAACGGCCGCAGCAAAATTTTTACCGGCTCGCTTGCGCGCTTCATCGAGTACATCCATTACCAGTTGCGCTTCTGGCACGTAGGGCTTTGAGCGATCAAAGCTACGGTTTGGATCCCAGGCATCGTGGGTCCAACGCTGATTCACCTCATAGGCAAATGGACTTAAACAAGGGAAAACTATAAAATTAAAATTCTCGCTATAATCAATGGCGTGTTTTTCTAAAAACTCGAGAGCTCCATAAACTCCTGACTCTTCATAGCCGTGGGTTCCGCCAGTCACTATAATATTTGGTTTGCCATTGGTGATATCACCGACTTCGGCGTAATAGAGCGGATAGCGGTTTTTATATTCCTCAGCACTCAAAGTTGCGCCATCGATGACGAGTTCAGTGCGGCCCTGAAGACTGAGATTTCCGTAAGACTGAATTTTGAGTTTACCACCTACGGCCTTTAGCTTTTCGATGCGCGCTAGAACTTGATCGGCATAGGATCTTTGAAATTTTTGCCTTGATAACCACTCTAATTTATCAGCTTCTTTCCAGGTATCTTTTCTTGGATCCATCCGTTCCTCCTCAGTGTACATTGTAATATGTGCCAAGAAACCCTAAAGTGCAAGCTCCAGAGTCAATCTCTGCTCTTTTGCCAGCTTAACGAGTTTCAAAAACTCTACTCGTTCTTCTTCCAAAGAAAAAAGGCTATCGCTTAGTAGAAAAGCATCCTGCCAGTTAATATGGTCTTTTCGATGAAAAACATCGCGAAGGCGAAACTCAAAATCGAGATCGAAATCGGCATTATTGAGTCGGCTCAACGTACCCGAAACATCGGGCCCTAAAGTGACAATTAGTAAATCTATATAATTATCAAATTCTGTGACACTCATCATTTTATCCCCCCAAATCTTTACCGTAGCCACCCCTGCTACACCTCTAGAATCCATGATTTGAGGAAATAAAAATCCCTACAAAAACGTAAATTTATGGATCATTCTGAAATAAATCCCTGGTTTTACTCAGAATAAAACGAAATTTTGTATCGATAAGAGATTCAAGTGAAAGCTCGTTCTGATACTAAGAGATTAGCTATCAACAAGAAAGGTGAGGCCCTTAAAGAAAGTCTGTCTTTCCTTTTCATCAAAAGTGTCCTCGAAGTCATTTTGGATTTTGTCAAAAAATCGAATGAGATTTTGACTATAACTCCGCCCCTTATCCGTAATCTGAATTCGGCATTTTCTTCGATCTTGATCATCGTAGTTTCTAGAAATCAGCTTCTCTGCCTCGAGTTTGCTGATAATATGACTGACTCGACTCTTCGAGGTTCGGAAGGTCCTAGCTAAGTCCGTCGGCAAAACACCTTCTTCCTCAAAAAATAGAGATACCAATAAAAGACCTTGATAAAGGCTTATCTTCTTTTCGAGAAATTGATTTTGAAACTCCTGATTAATTCGCTCAAATGCCGATGTAATCGCAAACACAGGGCTTTGATTTAGGTAGTTTTCTATCTTCATAACTAGTTTAACCTTCAACTATTGAATACTAATTTAAGTATTTTGATCTTGAGTCAACCCCGTCGAGTATCTATAACCCTATCAAATTGCAAAAAGGAGAGGTTGTGTACTCGTCCATTCAAAAAGTCTCATCACTATTTCAAGTTAAATCGGACTTAATAGCAGTTGCCATCAATGTCTTCACTCTTTTTCTCTTGGCTCAGATTCACTTTTATATACCATTTACCGAGATACCGGTCACCGGCCAAAGCTTTGGAGTCATTCTAATTTCTTTTTTATTTCCGCTCAAGACTGTCTTCACATCTATTGGACTCTATTTATCAATTGGCTTTTTGGGTCTTCCAGTTTTTGCTGGCATGAACGCCGGTGTCAAGCTAATCAGCCTCGGCTACCTGATCGGAATGCTCGTTGCGGGCCCAATCGTTTCAATACTTAAACTAAGGCTCCCAAAAAACTCTTTTTTAATTGGCTTTTTACTCAGTATGATTGGCCACGGTATTATTTTTGTTTTTGGGGTTCTCTATCTTCGGTGGATCATTCATATCGAAAACCCAATTCAATTAGGTCTTGTACCATTTATTCCGGGCCTACTCGTTAAATCGATTCTTCTTGCCTCTATTTTTAAAATAAAAAAGAACTCAATTATCTAGTCTTTACTCTCAGGGCCCGATAACCACGAAACTGAAAATATGTGTATCAGTGAAAAATCCTGCTTCAAAATAGAACACAGAGAAAAACTTATACAGGTCTATAAAAATATGATTCATTAAAAGACAATAACCCAGTACGCCTTTGTACATGCCGGGACTATTCATTCATAATAAGGACTGGGTGTGGGAAGGTCGATCGTTGCAGGGTAAGTTCAAAGTCTTATTATCATCTCTATTTTTACTCGGATCCGTTCTGGTATTCGGGCAAAACTGTGGTGTATTTAATCCCAACGAAAATATTGAATCCAAAAAGCCGCAACTCGTATCGAATGCCGATGGAATTCCCTACGAGGGTAAACTCACCATCGAGGTTCGCGATCGTGTTGAACCCGGCGAAACCGAAGAAGTCACAATCCATGGCGGAACTCCGCCATATCAATTAGTGGCATCAAATCCTGACATCATCATTGTACCAGGCTCATCGAGTAATCAGTTCTTTATAACCATTCCAGGTAATGCTGCTAGCGGAAAATTTAAGTTAGAAGCAACGGACGATGAGGGTCGAACCGGAACAAAGGAAATTCTGATTTTGGGGATTAATGCTTTTATGTACGATCCTTCGTCTTTAGCCATTTCAGAAAATGGGCAGAGTCTACTTGCTGCCGACACGGCTCTAGGATTGATCCACGAAATCGATTTTGAGGGAGAACTCATACAGTCAATCGACCATAGTTCAGCCGTATTCTTCCCGACAAAGATTAAGTCGTTACCCGGCGGTGGTCTACTCAGCCTCAATCGCAATGGTTCTTTATTTCACCAAGCGGACTCCTCAGCCGAACTCTTAAACTCCCAAACTCGCCCTTTAACGGATTTCTTTTATCACAATGGGGTTCTCATACTCGTCGCTCCTAGGGGCAATAGTATTAGAGTCAGTTATCCGCAAAATTTCGATTTCCTCAACCTAGAGTGGATCCCCATCGAGGTACTCAGTGAGTCCATAAAAAGCATGGGTATCGATGATCAAGGACGATTTTGGATCTATTCAGGCGGAGAGAGTGTTCAGTTCTTTGATCCATCCGGAAGCGTCGTCGATACAAAAATTCTGGCTAGTGAAATCACTCACGTTCAAAGTGGAGAACCCTTTGAAGGCTCTCTCATCGGACGTGTCGACTCCGGTGATAACTATAAATTGGTGCTGGACCCATTCGAAATTAAATCTATTCTGATCGACAACATTCCAATAGAGTCCAACGAGATCGTTCAGCCTTTTTTTAATGTACCCGATCTAGGGCTTTTGAGTTTAGTCCAGAAAAACTATAATCGTTTTATTCGTATTTACAAAGACACAACTAATGGTACTGCCAGTGAAGTGTTAGAGTGGAACTCTGGTGGTACTAAAGCTCAGAACTTTGCTCATCCCTGTGATATTGCGATCGATAATAAGGACAACATTTATCTTAACGATCAGTCCAATAATCGGGTTTCTAAATTCAGCTCTGATCTTGAGTTTCTACTTACGCAAAGCGAGAGTTTTATTATTCCTCGCAACGAAGAAAGTAGCCAAGCCCAGTGTTACGGTGATATCCACCTCTTACTCGGAAAATATCCTCTGATTTCTAAAGGAAAACTCAGTTCTCTAGCAAACCAACAACTCTCGCAACCAGAAAAGTCCCAATTTCAAGATCATATTTACTGCACAGAAGGACTTAGCTCTCAATGCACTAGCGACAGTGACTCCACTACTCAAGGTTATTTTAATCAGCTCTTAGACAAAATGAAAGACTTCGGGATTATTACAACGGCATCAACGTCTCCAGACAATAACACCGCCGTCGTTTTTGGAAAATTTGGCGGTACAATGTTTGTTATTCAAAAACCACAAAACGCTAGTGCTTCAAATCTTGAGATTAAAGAAGTTTCACTGCGCGATCAATTGGGTATCGCCTTTGCTGATCGAATCATTGATAGCGCAATTGGCGATAATGGAATGGTTTATGTTCTAACTGGCCGGGCCTTTGAGAATTTTCATATTCACGCCCTAAATTTAGCTGGACAAGTTCAGTATTCTTTTGCACCTCCTCGAGTTGAGGATAACGATCAAGGACTCAGCTTACCAAGAGCCCTAATCTTGGATCAGAAAAACCAAAGAATTCTGGTATCCGATGCCGGCATAATGTTGATTCGCGCTTATAATAGTTCTGATGGTGCATATATTGGAACCATAGGCGGCGCAGGCATGGGTGAACTAGAGTTTCGTAGACCCATGGGACTGGCTCTCAACTCAAAAGGTGACTTAATTATTTCGGATACAGGAAACAACCGAGTTCAGGTTATTCCTAATTACTCAGACTTTCTTCAGTAATTGTTATAACTCCCGTCCAAATGTCGATCTGCACTTCAGAAAGACCCACTCAGACGAGGACAGCCTACTTAAGTTTAAACATGGTTGAGGAATTGGCGATATTTTCAATGAATCCCCCTTCTTGTAATGAGTTGAGAACTCGGTACATTTGACTCTGACTCAAATTTAAGGCATCTCTCACATCTTGAGCATCAAAGGAGTTTTCCATTCCACTGAGTCGTAACTTGTAGCTCATCAGACTCTCTCGACTTCCAAATACCATCTTGTCAAAGATTAGGAAGTTCTCTCTTTCATGGGGTCTCAATCGATAGCCCTCAGGTGTGCTTTCTAAGCACTCTTGAAGATTTATGGTCTTAAGGACTTTTTCGAGGCGACCAATAAGGCGGTAAACCTTATTTTGACTCTGACTGGGATCATAGATTTCTCTAGGATACAGGTAAGTAAAAATCCTAAAAACTGTCCAGGGCTGATAGAAATCAGAACATAGGATTAACAAAAGCCGATGAATGTCTTTACCAAAGGGAAAGGCCTTCGATTTAGCATTCATAAAGTCAAAAGCTTCATCGGAACTCTCAGCTCGGCCTTGTCGAGTGTAGGTTCTGTTAAATTTCTGGCCTGTTTCTTCTCGGATCATCTTCTTAAAGGGCTCAAATGGAGAACCGAAATAGGAGTGATTTACTAACTTTTCATTACTTGTTAGTTTTCCTACCCGCCAATCGAGATCTCTTAGAATTTCCCAAACTTTGTTCTTTCTTACATTTTGCATAAATTCTTTGAAGTCTTTGTCCTGAGGACTTTGCTGACCCGAGTATAGTTTCGCCAGCCATAGCCACTTTTGAACCAATAGCGAATAGTGAAAGTTCTTCTCTCCCCCACTTTCTAGAGCCTCAGTGAGGGTTTTAATGCATTGATCATATTCACCACGCTTGAACTCAACTTTTCCTTTTAAATTGAGACCATTGAGGTAGAGGTGAGGATAGGATTCTTTGACCTCCGGAAGAAATCGATCAAGTAATTTACCTGCTTGATCGAGGTCGTCAATCGCCTCAAGACTTGCAATGTAGTTGATGTCTACAATGTTTTTCTGGGTCGGAGACAAATCAGGTCGATCTAATAATTGACCTAATACTTCACTCGCAGCCTTGTAGTCCCAAAGCTGAATGCGACAAAATGCTTCGTTGATGGATGCATCAATGCTTGGCTCAATACGACTTAGGAGTTGTAAGGATTGATGGATTAGACCAAGTCGTCGAATACAACCAATGTATTCCAGGAGGTCTTGTGGGTCCGGCTGAGGTCTATTAAAAACGTTATCGTTAAGGAGCTTAACACCGAGTGAGAAATCACCAGCTCTGCGTGCTAGGCGTGCCAATGGCGCCCTTTTATTGGTAGGGACATCTTTAATTACGAGCTTTCCTAGAAGACCTTTAGCGGACTCTATGTCGTAGTTTTTTATTAATGTATCAATCTGGTCCAGGAAGTTCTGGTCAATAAGTTGAGACCCCATAATGTCTTCTCGGTTTTGCTCAAGGTCCTCTCAATTAAATCACTTGTTACTCGTTGTACTATTAATTCTCTAATGTCTCAAAGAGAGATCTATGACCTCAATCATTTCGACTTGAGCTGACTTCGTTTCATTACTACCCACTGTTTTGCGTTTTTGTATGTGTTTTAAAAACCGGGGTTCACCCATTCTAGGAGTGTAGATAAGAGAACTAGTTAACGGGGGAACGAAAAATGACATGCATGAATTACCAAATAGCCGCAACGGCAGGAATTACATTCATCTTATTTTCGATCACCGTATGGCTTTTTAATTATTAATCATGAACAGGGTTTGGCTCCATAGAGCCAATTTATTTTTAGCTAAATATCTAAGGAGGATAAAGTGAAAGTATTAAAATATGTATTAATGGTTCTTGTGATTTCTTCAACGCCACTATTGGCATTTGCGACCGATTTAGAAACTCTACAGAGCGAAGTAGAAAGGGCCCATAGACGAGTGGGTTCAGCTCACAATAAAATCACTAAGGCTAATGCACGCATCACCGCGAGCGCAGAAAAAATTCAGCGTATTTATGATGAGCTAAATGCACGCCTTGAGGTTATCAGTCAAAAAGAAGCTGAACTTCAACAAAAACTCGCGGCCGTGGACCTTATTCAACAAGACTTAAGTTACAAACTGGCTAAAGTTCGCGTCGACGATAGCAATATTTATATAGATGGTGCCAACTTACACATACTCAATGGTTCAAGGGACAGCGTTAAGAACGCGCTTGGAAATTTATTCGTCGGTTACACAACTAATACCGAAGTCGAAGGCTCCCACAATATAGTCATGGGGAGCTACCACAATGTCTCAGGGAATTTCAACTATGTCGCCGGTACACGAAATACTGTTGAAGGCACCATGGGACTTGTGGTGAGTTCGACAAGTAACTATAAATCAAGCGCTAGAAACTCAGCCATCCTCGGTGGCTTGTGGAACGAAATTGACTCCGCCGAAAGTGTTGTCGTCGGCGGTATTTGGAATAGAGTCACTGAAAGCGCTCAACGCTCCGTAGTCGTCGGTGGAATGCATAATTACAATATGGGAGAAACCCAGGATTCCGTCATTGTCGGAGGGATGCAAAATAGAAATAGAGAGTCCGCTCGCCAAGCTACAATCATTGGTGGAACTCACAACGCCAACTATGGAAAAACTCAAAGAAATACAATCATCGGAGGGAATAGCAATAGAACATCTAGTAACGATGATGTCACTGACTTTAGTACACAGAACAACATTATCATCGGTGGGAATAGCGAAAGAATCATCAATGGGTATCAACTCATCAAGTTTGCCTCTGAATTTGCTTACTAATAGTTAATAAAAGGAAGAAAAAAATGAAACATCTAAGATTAAATATTTCAATAGTTGCGAGCCTCATATTGAGCTCGCAACTCGCTCTAGCAGATGTCAAAACATATCTTGATATTGAGATGGGGCGGATAAAAAAAATAGAAAACACTAGCCAGAAAATTGAAGAGGCAAGAAGGCTATTTAAAGACTTCTTCGAACTTCAAAGGGGTCGTACAAACATATTTGTTGCAGTTCAACTAGGAATGGATCCTTCAAACCCAGTTTATATCAATCGTTACGACTACAATAATTTTAAGACCTTTAAGGAATTTACTGACTATTACGAATCAAAGGCCTATATCGGCGAAGCTACAAGTTTTGATAAAAACATGTCTCAAAAACTTGTAGATATCGCCAAAAGAGTCGAAGATCACCGGTTAATAGTAGAATATGTTTACGATGTAACTGATTTTACAAAAAAAGAAATTACAAAAAAAGAGGCTCGTGGCTACAAACTTAAATTTGGTTTTGGCAGTTTCTACATGGAAGAACCATCAACTAAGGGAGGCGAAGGACTTCCCCTATTAAGTGACGTAGTCAATTTTCTAAAGGAGGCATCTAGTAAAGTACAATCAGAGCAATATACAGTTGAGGTCCTCTTCCCAATTTTCAAAGCACTCTTTAATATGAAGAAAACCGAGATTCATTGGCAACTCGTTAATATACTAAAGGATGATATCTGGCCTAGGCATCGTCCAGTGCTACTTAGATTCTTCCTCGATCTCGAAGACGTCAATTTTAATAAGTCTATTATCTTTGCAGTTTTATCTAAAGAAAGTTGGGAGAAAGGCTATCCTGAATACGAGCAACTCATTGAGTCCCTCGTTGACTCTGAAGCCTACGACGAACACCTGGTCAGATATGTTTTTACGCAAGGAAGACTCAAAAATCGCGCCGACCTCGTTCTAAAGATCTTTGCTCGGGATCAAGTCAATGACGAATTTATATTTGGTCTCAGTGATCTAAGCAAGAATAGTTCAAAAGAATCGAACCTCGTTCCTACAATTATTAGCGGGCTTATCGATCGAACTGACCCTGCTGAAGCAAAAAGAAACATCTATGAAATTCTCCATTCGATGGCTGAACGAACTGATTTTTGGCTCAATTACCAAAGCTCATTCTTTGATGTCGCTAATAAAGCAATCGATCTTGATAACCCCGAGTATAAGGAAAGTCCTATCGAATTATCTACCTATTGGGTCATCAAAACCCTTGCTCTGCAACCAGTGCTCGCCAGGTCCCCAGAGGGTGGCAGACTTATTCGAAGAATCAATAGGATGAAGTTCCTCACCTCAAATATGGATGAGTTTGACGATCTCGTCGACATCGCGCTTAATTCCGCTCAGTTTCAACCGGCGTCATGTATTGAGTGGTTTATGCGCAGCCAATATTAACCCCCCCCTTCAAATGGCCTTCCTCACTCTCGGGCCCTTTTGAAGCTACACCTCAGTCAGCTTACTGAAAGGTAAGCTGGCTTTTTCAATTAGATATTATCTAAGTGTAATGCAACGTTATATCAATTTTTAATATCCAAAGATCTTTGCCATACTAAGTTCATAGAAAGGAGCAACCATTGAGACAAGAATACAAAGAAACACCGACAGCACAAGATTTGAAGGATATGAACACGCGGATTTCAGCCCTGAGAGAGCGGGCCAAGAAGAGTAAAATCGAAGCTAAGGAGTCTTTTGAGACGCAAATGAAAGCCGTTGAGGATCAATACGAGCTGATCGTTGCCAAAATGAATCAAGTCTCTACTAAAGCGACTAAAGCCGGCGACGAAGTAAAAGGTGGAATATCCACAGCCTGGATGAATTTAAAATCTTCATTTGATCGGGCTTCTAAATATCTTCACTAAATGTTTTCTCTTCATTTCATTCTAGGTGAAATTACAAACCCCTTCGACAATTGAAGGGGTTTTTTAATAGGAAGTATTTCAAACTAGCTCTTTTCAAGCATTGATTGAAAATGCAATGATTATGTTACGGAGTGTTTCAGTTTTAGGTTACTGAAAGCACCGTGCTATAATAGCGATTCCTAGATAGAGGTGCTTTGCAATGGGAAAAATCAATGACTTCATTGATTCTTGTGACCAACTTATTAGGTCTGGCGAAATTAATCGCGTTCGCAGAAAATTAAAAAAGTTTTCTTACAATTCCCTGACTCAAAAACAAATGCAGAAACTTGCGGCTCTTTACCGCAGAGTTGGCCTTGTTCAACACGGGCTCAGGCTGTTAACACCCGATGAGTTTTTAGACCGAGAACATTGGCTCAAAACATCCCCCTCCTATTTAGTCGCAGAATACGGAATACTAATTCAACGGTCTGGCTCTATTGATGAGAGTTTACAGATCTTATTAAATATAAAAGATAAAGAGGCTCCCGAAGCCCTTCTGTATAGAGCTTTTTGTTACTTCGCGACCTGGGAAGAAAATAAGGCAGTTGAATCCCTCGAGAAGTATCTCCAGTTCGACCTCCCCTCCTATCAGGCCCTCATCGGCCAGGTCAATCTGGCTTCAGCCTATATTGGCGTCAAAAAATTCAATAAAGCTAAAAAGCTTATCGAAGTTTGTCTTAAGGAGTCTGAAAAGAGTAATTACCACCGACTCATGGCAAATATCTTAGAAATCAAAGGCCGAATGCATCTTCTGCAAAATGAGTTACCTCTTGTGAAAGAGTCGGTTCATAGAGCCAATAGTATCCTAAAAAACCAGCTCTCAACTGATTCATTTCTGATTAAAAAGGTCGAAGGTATCTTAAAAGCAAGAGAAAGAGGCACCCCTTCTGCCTTTCAGTCTCTTCGCAAAGAAGCTCTTGAGAGACAAGATTGGGAGTCTGTGAGAGATATCGACTTTCAAAGTCTGCACATAAAGCCTTCCCAATCTATTTTCGATTCACTTTATTTTGGCACCCCCTATTCTTCCTATCGCAAGCGTCTTGTCAGCGAATTCGATTTGAGCACAAACAATGAATTTCTTATTATCGGTCATAAAAAAGGAAAGATATTTGATCTAGAGTCAGGCACCTCCAATGGTGAAGACATAACAAAACCGGGAGGAACGGTTCACAGAACCCTCGCCATTTTACTTATGGATTTCTACAGACCAGTCCCCCAAGTCGATCTTTTTAAAAAGCTGAATCCCGACGAGTATTTTGACATATTCACTTCTCCTAGCAGGGTCCAGCAAGCCATTCGACACACTCGCAAGTTCTTAAAAAAGTACTCTCCCAAAACTCAGATTCAAGAAATCAAGGGAGCCTATAAAATAGTACTGGGCGACGATATAGCTTTTAAAATTCCAAGAGAAATGAAGACTCCGAATTGGTTTGAAATCCAGTTAAAGAAAATCAATTCTAAAAGTAAAAAGAAATTTTTTAAGACTAAAGAGCTACAAGTGGCTCTTGGCCTGAGCCCCTCGCCATTTTGGCGTTTCATCAACTGGGCTATAGAGGAGGGCCATATCTCTAAATCCGGTTCTGGCCCTTCAACTGCCTACTCTTTTAAATGATAGATGACTCAAAAAGTAAATCTAAGTTGACGATCACACAAAAGGATTAGCCTAGTACTTTCTAATACACCGAACATATTGAGGAATGTCCTTGTCTATCTGATCCCGATTACCACCAAAGCTACGGGCATGGCCGCGGACATCACCTTCTTCATTGGATGACCAGTATGGATCGGGTCTAAAACCGGGTAAACTTCCGCCTTCTGCCAAGTCGAGAACATGTCTTAATTCGTCAAGAGCAGGGAGGTACCAGTCATTGTAACCCGCATATTCAAGGTCATAACAGAACTGAGCCGCTGGACTGGGGCCCCAAACTTCTACAAGTTCAATTGTATTCTCCTGCCCCTCTTTTTGCTCCTTCAAGTCAGTTATAACTCCACGATTACCCCAGCCTAACATAAGGCTATCGTCGGCCCCGTCACATAGAGGCTGTGGGCTAGAGCTACAATTTCCAGGGGTCACCATTATCTTCATGGAGCCAATACTACCACCGTACTGAAACTCTCCAGCATATATAGCGCCACTGAGACACTGTGAACCAACTGCCGTCGTTACCCCTGAAACACAATCGTCGAGAACAAAAGTGGTTCCCATATATATAAGAATATCCCCTGCAAGCGTGTATTCACTCGCAGCGATTTCTTTTGGTTTAATTTCCTTACAATCCTCGATGACTAATCTTGCTGTTTCAGCTATGACTTCAATTTGATTGATGATGGGACTTCCATTATCACAAGGATTTTCTTTATCAACATGACTGTACAGTTTACCATCGTAACCATGGCCGTTTGAGGATGAAGATTCTTTTTGTTTTGATCTATCTGAAGAAAAGACCGCCGAGTCGCCACTGCAGTTTTGAAAGGAAAGAACCGCTATTAAAGCGATAAAGCTTAATAATATTATACCTTTTACTTTACCCATATGACTAACCCCACCCTTTGATTGTACAAAAAATAAAGGTTCTCCTCGATGAAAAAATCCGTGTAATTCGAGACATCTCATAATGAGTCGCAAATAACCTATCAATTCGAATTTCGAAGAATGAAAATAATCACTCGCTTTTTTTCAGTCTGTTTTTGATGGGCCGTTGCTAGCCTAAACTCACATTGGTTAATCGGAGGAATTTATGAAAATAAGGGTAATTCATTTAAGAGGAACGGTTCTACTGGCAATTTTAGTTCTATTTTTACTGCTATCATTCAATGCTCTAGCAACGCAAGTCATCGAAGCCGAGTTCGGAAAGCTCAAAGCTAAAATGGAATTGAGCGAAAATAACGAGACTATATATTCAAGTCGCCGTTACAAGGGACTTGCTACTTACCAACTGTATATACCGAGTTCCGGTAAGTATCGACTCGAATTTAAAACTTACAATCCAACAAAGGACGACTATAAATTAAAAGTTCAATTTAAAAAAAGAAACTACGAGCTTCGTTTCAATGATGAGTCGTCTAAAATGCCAACATGGCAGGTTGCAAAGAAGTCTGGAATTGAGGTTGATTTGAACAAGGGTAAGGAGCAACTGGTAATTCGATCTATCGATGAATTTACACACATTGATGCATTTCGATTAATTCCACTTAAAGTCGATTCGTCCGAGGAGGAGTCCTCTGAGCAAGAGGGAGGAATGGATCTTGGCGATATACCAATCTATGCTCCCTCTCAACCCAAAAGGGGTCCAAAGGATGACCCTCGCTTTTCTCTACTCAATAATTTGATTGGCTTTGCATCCGGAACAACGGGCGGCCTAGAGGGCCCTGATTGCAAAGTAACAAATTTGAACGATGATGGGAGTGGATCACTTCGCGATTGCGCCGAAAGTAATTCAAGTCGCTGGGTCGTCTTTGAGGTTTCCGGAACAATCGCACTTAAGAGTCCTATTAAAATTGGTGCGAACACAACCATTGACGGTCGCGGCCAGAATATTAGAATTATCAATTATGGTCTCGTTATTTCTAAGACAGAAAACGTAATTATTCACAACGTATCGGTCTCCAAGGCAGAAGATGATGCCATCACTGTTTACAAAAGCAAAAATGTTTGGGTTGATCATGTGAGTTTGTCCGACTCAGGAGATGGTCTCTTAGATATTACAGAACAATCCTCAGCGGTAACGGTCTCCTACAGTCGATTTGAAGACCACATCAAAGCCATGCTTATTGGGGCCAATAACAAAAGAGAAGATGACCAGAATATCCATGTAACGATTCACAATAATCTTTTTTACAATACGGTCCGAAGAAATCCAGCCATCCGTTTTGCTCGCGTCCACCTTTTTAATAATGTCTTTAAGGATTGGGGTGACGGAACTTCTGGGGATGGCGTATCGGCAACCTACTATTCACAAGTTTATCTCGAAAAGAATATTTTTGATCCCGACCGAGAAGTCGACAGGGCCCTTCGTCTCACCGTTGGTAACTACATCAAGGTCAAAGGCTATGTGAAAGCCACTGGAAACCTAACTCTCGGAGAAGCCAAGATTTTTAGCCACGAAGAAGAAAAGGTTTTTTTGCCGAGTCAGGTCTATAATTATTCGGCTCAAAATGCTGACGATGAACTCTACCAAGCTATACTCAGTCAGGCTGGTAGAGCAGAAATTCCCACTTGGGACATGGCTGAAGGGATGGAACCAGTTTTAGAGCCAATTGAAGATGAAGAAGAAGAGGGATCTGGAAACTGGTCCGGCTCGAAAAGTGAAAAGAGCTGCGATATTCCATGCACTTTGTCCGCCGAGGACTTTTCTTTAGATGGGTTTCTTACTCATGATGACGGATCTTTTTATTCACCCACAAGTCTATTCAAAGTCACTGATGAGAATCCTTTAGCCACAACTCACTTTTATATCGAGGATGCTTCAGATTATAAACTTGAAATTACTCACTACTCTCCAACAGGCAAAGAGGACTCTCTATTCTTAAAAATTAATGATGGTCCCATTCAGGTAATTCATCTGGGATTTTCAGAGGATCTTAGAATAAAGACATTAAATAATCAGAATCTAGTAGAAGGAAGGAATGAAATTACTGTATTTGGTAGAGAGAAGAATACAAAGATCTATCAAATTAGAGTAGTCAATTAATCACCCCAAAGTCTGCGGATATCAAGGTTACTTGAAAGCTTGATATCCGTTTTTTTGTCGTATCTGACCTTCCGCTTATTTAATCCTAGTGTAACAGACGTAATCAAATTCAGTGAGGGCTTTTGTGCCTCCATACCATGTACTACCATCAAAAATAATCACTGGCCTGTCGAAATCCTTATTAATAGTCCAGTTGTATAGATTTACCCTTTTCATATAATCTTCTCGTCCAAAATAAAAATTTGTAAACTGACTGCATCTATACTCTTGATTCTCTACAGTCGTAACTTTTAATCCTTTACGAACTATATTAGAGCCATCCCAATCTTCACTAAGTTCATTTGCTAAGGCCTCTAAATCGACATTTTCTCCGACTTCGATTGTCTCAGGGCTTCCTTCGAGCAGAATCGACTGGTATACGGCGGCCGCATCTTCTTGAACTAAAAAACTTGTTTCACCTGCAAAACTAAGACTCGAATAAAACATCATTAAAGCAATTAAATTTTTCACAACTTCTCCTATCACCAGTCATAGGATGATACTTACCACAAAAAAGCGAACGTAAAAGATTTTTTTACTGTAAAAAAAATAGTTCCAAAAAAGTGAGAAATCGCTCTAAATTGCCAATTATCTGCCTAATTTGCAATAGTACTAGTGAAAGTTTTGAATAATTTTTTGAACAAAATAATCTAAGTCCTACCTGAGGATTCATTGAATTTTCTGTGGTTTTTAAAAACCACAAGTTATGACAAACTCTTTTTTCAATTCAATCTCTGCCTATTTAGTTTTTTTCAATGCTACATCTTTTTGATTTCGTCTTGGACCATCTTTACTACGCGAGGGTCCATGGCTTCGACATGTTCGTGGGGCCAAGCCACATGGACTTCTTCGTAATTTAAAAGTCTCGATACCAAAAGGAGCTTTCCATCACGATCTTCGAACTGGTAGGTTTTTAGACCAAAATACCCTGGCAACCTTTTAAGGGTTTTCTTCAACCCCAGTTCTTTGACCTCAGTATCCCCCACATACAAGGAGTTTGGAATTTTAAGGGTGGTGCCCGATTTATTAGTCAGCTCAACTTCCTGGGAATCAACCTTATAAGACATCGTTTCAAGGGCGAATTGGTGGCTGGCACTGAGACTGCGGTCTTTTTCCACCTCCCAAACTTCGAATTCAGACTCCTTAAAATCCAGGAGGTAACTCTTAAATTTCAGGGCAAAAAGCCTGTGTGACTTCACACCAACGAAGACAATAAATATTAAACAAGCCGCCAAAGAAAGGCCCGTGCGAAAAAGCTCCCCTAAATCATCGTCAATTAATTCCATACCTAGCTTCATAAAAAGAACAAATGAAACCACACAGAGTACGATTATATAGATCAAAAAAAGTGTGGAGCGAAGACGCGATGTGGGATGCTCAGTGGTTAATACTTCGGAGCCAAGTTCAATGGCATTTACCTTAATACCATCGGAACCTTCGTAATTTTCGTAAACTAATTCTTGGCCCGATGATTGGGGCGTATCTTCTGACATGACGATTTTCTCACGGATGCTGATTAAAACTGTTTCTGGCACTCAAACTCAAATAATATTTCTTGTGACTCAATTATTCCACTGAAGGTTGCAGTATATAACTCGCGCTCATTTAAGGTATCGGTAATTATAAATTCGTAGTCAGCACCTTCAACAAATATCCACCCGGCTTCAGGTCCACTTTCAACAGGATTGAGTCTAGCTACGTCTAGAGTACCAATCTGGTCCTGGCCGGATTCACTGAACTCACTAGTTACAATATAATCCACAAACTGGCTATTGTCCTTTAGAACTAAGTTGATTCCTGAGGTTTCTGTACCTCCATTACCCGGTCCGAGCCAGCAAACGAACTGGGCCTTCTCATAAGCTACATTGGCATCGAAGTTTTCGATGTATTGAAAGATTGCCGATTGGTAACTTAAATAGTCTTGTGAATAACTGCGATAAAAAAGATCTTCTACATCGATGTTTCTCGACGAATTACTACATGTATCGATCAGCTGTCCCTGTGAGCTTCCTGCCACAATTTCAACTTGAGCAATAACAGATTGACTCGAATGCCCTGGACAAACTCCGAGGGCGTAATAGGTTCCTTCGATAGGTTGCACACCAGTATAAGGCACACCATTGAGGTTCGCAGATTGCTTGCCTCCATTAACGTGGTTTATCTGATCAGTCGTCGTAAACTCACAGTTTTGAAAAAGAAATGCAGTTGCCAAGAAACTAACTGTGAATAAAACAGCAACCCTAAAACTTGAATGACCCATTACCTACCCCTCTGTTTAATTATGCCTTTCCCTTAAGTAAATCGTAGGGCTTTCCGAAAAAAATGTATAATGACAAGATTTGCGAGAAAGCTAAACTATTGAAATTATTAGATGATATAGAAGTGCTAGTGCGCTCTGGACAGATCAACGATGCCGCAAAATCGATCAAAGGCATCAAAATGAAACAGGTAGAGCGCTCTAACTTTTGGAGGGTCGCCAACCTCGCCCAAAGGTGCGGGCTCCCTATGTTTGCCTTGAGGGCTCTTTACCCTCTTATCTACGGCGAAAAGTCGGAGATCAGAGCGCCATCAGGCAAAGAACTTCTTGAATACGGTTTTTCACTACTGATGGTGGGTGCTTCGGGTGAGTCCAAAAAAATCTTTAATAAAATTGATTCCGAAAAAGAAAAACGTGTCGAACTCTACCATGCCTATGCCTGCATTACCGAATGGAATTACTCAGAGGCTGCGCAGTTTCTTAACACATACATCGACGGATTTAGCGAAGAAAAGCCCTACCAACTGTACGTCGCCTATCTTAACTTGGCTTTATCTCAGTTTTATTCCGGTAAAGTCTCTAAGGCCCTAGAAACAGTCACCGAGCTCATTGATCTCCTTGATGATTCAGAACATAGTTTTCTAAAAGCCAATTCCCATGAACTTCTTGGACAGATTCTCATTGAAAAAGAAAACAATTTAAAAGCGAAAAAGGAACTCCTATGGGCTCAGAATTTACTTGGTAAACAGAATAGCGTTTTCAATCTATTCATCCGAAAGTCACTTGCTATAATTTTAGCTTCTGAAAAGGGGGTTGCAAAGGCATCTGATGAATTTAAGAAAATAAGATCCGAGGCTCTAAAAACACAACAATGGGAAATCGTTAGACAAATTGATTTTTTAACTTCTAAGTTCAGTGACGATCAAGTGAAATTTCTAAATATCTATTTTTCAACTCCCCATGAAAACTATCGAAAGTATATGCTCGATCAATTCTCTAGATCTACAAGCATACCGGAAACATTTCATATCCACTCCCCCTCAAATGGGACCCAAGAAAAATCAATGATTTTTGATCTAGCAAGTGGAGGCTTGAAAGGAAAGAAATGTGTGTTTGAGCCCGGAAGAGTTGAGCATAGACTCTTATCTTCACTTTTAAAGGATCTCTACAAACCGCGCCGAATTGCGACTTTACACAGCGAGATTTACCCAGATGAATACTTCAACCCCCATTCTTCGCCATTGAAAATTCACCAGACCGTTAGAAGAGCCCGTAAAAAGATCAATGAATATAACCTTCCCCTAGAAATTAGCGAGACCGACGGCTCTTACAGTATTCAAATTAAAAGAGGGGCTCGTGTTCAGGTCAGTTCAGAGACTGGTGCAAAAACGTCTCATGATCATAGAATAGTTCAACTACGAATGAATTTTGAGGGTGATTGTTTTTCGGCAAAAGATGCAGCTGAGACTTTGGATTTATCTCTGCGAAGTGCCACTTACGTATTGAAAAAAGAAGTGGGCCGGAGTATTAGGAGGGTCGGTTCCGGCCCGTTAATAAAATATAAATTTGTGTCGTAAGTATTAGAAACAAGCGCGGGTGCAACGATTGCGTCTTAATTGATAGTCAGATTCTCTCACTCGATCATAGTGATGATTGAGACGGTCCATAATGTAACGACCTTTAGAAGTATTTTCGTTATTCAATTTCTCGTAGGACCTTGCGAGGCTTATCATCGAAGCCGCAGAGTTAACGAGCTTTGCTTTATTCAAAACGCAGGTCCAACTCTTTCGAACCAATCGAATTCTATCTGGATTGGCATTATTGCAGAAACTTACAGTTGGCACTTTATCGATCGCTTCGATGACTGAATCTGCAAATTGTCCTGCCTGACTGAATACTGGTACAAGCAAGAGTACTGCTACGAAAGTTAAAGTATTAATTATTGATTTAAGACCTACATTTTTATTACCAAGTGATTTCATAATTTCTCCCTTCGAATCCCTGTGAAACTAGATTGCCAAAATCCAAAGAAAGTTTTAAATGACATAATTTGCGAGATTATTTACCCGTAATTTCATATAGATACAGATGCACGACATTAATGAAGAGTCGGCGCGCAAGGCCTAGCTTACTAACTGACCTACTGCTCCTGGACAACTCTTCGAGGGTTTATTGCTGGAGTTGGAACCACTGCCGGCAGGCGTGGAGACCCTTCAATTAAGGCACGGCAACGAGCGGGCATCCGAAGCTCACCGCTGCTATGGGTTCGAGCCATGGCCCGTTGCCAGCGAGGGCTTGGTGGTTCAGTGGCTGGTTCTGGAGTCGAGGCCTGTTCGCGGGCTCGTCGATCAAGAATATCTTTTAAATTACTCGGTTGAGTTTTATCGGTACTGAGCCACCAATTCATTCTTGAACCAGCACATCCAACCCCTGAAGGATCGTCTTCGTCAATGGTTGGTGGGCTTTGGCTCTGACATTCAGTACTTCCGCTGGGGCAATTTAACCTAACGTGAAAGTGACTGGAATGGCCATAGTAGGCTTGAACTTTTGCAAGCCATCTCGGATACCCGGTATCGGTATATTCACCAGGTCTCCGTGCGCGATCACTGGCTAGATAAGAATCTTTGGCTGAACTCTCCCCGTCTTCACTAGCAGCTGTCTCTGGGCCATTAACTCTAAAGTATTCGCAGAGCATACGCTTAATGGGTGGTGATATAAACATTCTTTGCACTCTTGAATCCATAGCAGCCTGACGAATGATCCAAGACATTTGCTCTTGCCAGCGATCCTGGTGAAACTCGGCAATTAACTCTTCACCATCTTCAGGAACCGCATAGGTCGCCATATCGGTAAAGGGCATTCGTCTTCGTTCGTCATCAGTCAGGGTTCTCCCCGTGGGTTGACAATTCAATCGAATATCACCATCAAGACCACTTTGGTGGCTGGCGTGTCCCCAGGTCATGGGTCCCCCCATGGGCTGAGACATGTCGCCAATTAAAATTGAAGAACAGGTCGGAGTAAAAGGGAGTGTACCGCTCCCTAAAAAGTTTTGCGGTGAAGAAGCAAAGCGCCCAAGATCTTGCATAAACTGATTCATCTCTGGGTGAGCCCAATTGCGATTGCGCTGGGGACAGACCACTTCAAAACCCTGTCCACTGAGAGGCAATTGCTGACCCCCTTGAAAACAGCCATAACTATAGTAGCCAATAACCTCCGGAGACTGAGTTGTCCCCGATGGAACTTCCCAGGGATTTGGATTTTGCGTTTCGTAGGTGGGCAGAGTCCGACCACATGGAGCAAGGGGATCACTGTGATCGTGTTCTCCTCCAGCGAAAACCAGGGTGTGAAAACCGAGAACTCCGAAGCTGATAATAAGGCAAAATTAAGTCTGCGCATAGCCTAATTATCGAGCAATTCTCGATTAATTTCAAATTTTCCCTATTAAAAACCTAGGCAATTCGAATGGAACCAAAAATATTGATTAACTCTTAAAACAACCGACAGTTCCACTAGCAACTGTCGGTTATATTGACATCAATCGAAGAACTGTTGATTACTTCCATTAAGTCCTACCTTTCTTCCGACCTGATTGAAGGTATTGTTAAAAATTATCGAAAAGTCTGTTCTACTAGATGTATAAATTCCAGTATTTGCATCGAATATTGTGTTTTTAAAAATGTAGGTCAATTGAGAATGACCTCCATCAACTTCGTCGATTATAATTCCAAAACGATTCTGACCGCTTCCTTTGAGATTATTCATTGTCACAGAAACCTTCCTACTGTCTCTCACAAAAATATCAACACCAGAATGTTGGTTATTGCTTTGATAGGTAATGTTGTTTTTAGCTATTGTAAACCAGGATTTGCCTTGAATTATAACTCCATGTCTACGGTAATTAATTGTATTCCCAGTGATTTTACCGTCAGTGTTCGACGGACCGGGAACATCTGCTATATTACGTGCAACATACATTCGAACGCCAGTGTTCACACCATGAAAGTGACTATTAGAAACTACATCCCCTTCTGCTACAAAATTCATATTAATTCCATAGTCAGCATTTAGACATTCACTGTGGTTCACATCAACACCATAGGAGTAGAAAAAATATAAGCAGGAAGAATTTGATCGATTGAGTCCCGCCGAGCTATTACGAACTTTAACATTGCTTATAACTGGTCGGTTAAGGTAGCGTGCGTGAATTCCCTCACGAAAGTAGGCTCCCTGAGCAGTTCCATCTATTAAAACATTTTGCATATTTAAATTAATACTTAATTGGTGGCTCCGAGGTGTATCCTGAACATATTCTTCTTGGATGCGCAAGGCAGATCCCTCATTAGCGACTATCGTTTTAAGAGCCAAATCTCTCACTTCAATTGTTTGAGTGATTAATGGCTGAGCTTTTCTCGGGTATATCGTTAACAGGGTTCCATTGGATCTCGTTTGAAGAATCGACTTACCTGCTCCTCGTCCTACTAAAATGATTCCTCCGCCATTCCAAGCTCCTGGATACTGAATGCTGTTTGACCTGAGATTTATAGTTAACGAACGATTCACTTGAAGAACACCCTCTGGGAAGACAATCTTTACCGACGATCTTCTATCGCTATCAGCTACATAGAGTTTAGCCGCACAATAAAAGGCCTCTTGAATACTCTGGCCGTCATCGATACCGTCATTAACCTTTGCACCAAACTTGACGAGATCAATTGTTCGGTTTTTTATTCCGTCACAATTCCCATGGGCTAAGTGGGCCATAAGTAAAATTAGAGAAATAATAATTAAGTTTTTCATAATAATCCTTTACCCTTTGACTAGAAATTTGGCTTTATAAATGGCTCATTGATATATGTATTGCTACCTTCATCGAAAATAGGCAGACCATTATAAAGATGACCCCCTCTAATTTCTTTCATATATATATTGCTATTAATAACTGTATTTGAAGCTTCTTGTTGCACCCAAACAGCATGGCCTTGCTCATCAAAAACATTAGCTTCAATATGGGCGCGACGGGTTCCTGGTCCTACAACAATAGTTACCCTTTGGTCATTAGCAGGAAGTCTTATCTTCTCGGCGGCAGTAATCTTGGGATTATCACACTCCATTACTATTTTTGGATATGTGAAAGAATTGTTGTAAACATAGAGCTGATGCAAATTTGCTACTAAAATGTTTCCATTATATCTTTGGGCGGTATTTAGAGAAACACCACATTTATCAACTTTGTAGTCCTCATTGAGATAGTGGTTGTCACGAATGAGAGCTATTCTTGCTCCTTGAATTTCTACATTCCTAAGAACAGAATTGGAGTGAGTATTTTCAACAATAACATCACCTCCACCTGCCATGACTTTTATTGCACGTAAAACTTTAACGCCAAAAGAGTGATTATCTCGAATAACTACATTTCTTTCGGAGCTTTCAATGTCGAGACCTCCCTTTGCGAAATGACAGCTCGAAGAGGTCAATGTTAGCCCTTTGGTTCTTCGCATATGAAGACAAGCTTCTCCGACAAAAGTGTCAAATCGATGGATCCCGACAAAAAATGTCCCATAGAGATGAAGGTTTCTTGCATAAGTATCTCGATACCCTTCCACCTTTACGCCATACCTGAAATGTTGATAAGGGGATACCCCTGGCCCCTCAACACTACTGACCCTAATATCTTCGAGCGATAATCTGGTGTGATTGTTACTTTTCTCATGGAGCATAAGACCGCTGTGAGAATCGACTGCCTCGGTAATAAACCCAAGTCCAGAGGCCCGTACAGCACTGAGGTTTCTCTGGGAAATTTTAATCAATGGTTGAGAAAGACGTCTGCGCCCTACAAAAACAGTAGCTCTTCTTGAGGCCCCCATGAGGTGAAAAGATGTTTGTTCGGAGGGACTAGGGTGATCAAAGTTAAACTCAACTGGATTATCTAGAACAAAAGTCCCTGGAGGAAAACTTAGAGTTACGTTGTTGTGATCAGAAAACTTTCTCTCCGCACAATCGAGAGCATATTGAATGGCAGCAGAATCATCCTTGTCATCGCCACCAACGGCACCAAAACTTCCTACGGGGATGAAGGCCGATCCGATATTGTTACAAAAGGCTAACGAGTTTTTAGGTAAATCGTCGACTTTATGACAATTCAAATAGCTATTTGCATAGACAATACAGAGCTCGTCTTGGACATTCGCCGTTGAATCGAATAGACCAGGATACCAGTTGTCGACTCCCCCTTCACCGGCAAAGAAGATCTGGTCAAGGGTCGTAAATTCTCCGGGTTCACCGCCCCCACGAAGACAGCGAAGGTAAACGCCATTAGAATTCTCACCAGTCAGACAGATATCTTCTCGACCGTCGCCGTTCACATCAGCTATGTGAAAGCTCCAATTTTGATAATTGCCATACTCATGAACTTTGATTCGATAGGTATTTCCAAATCGTCCCACCGGGATGTATTCAATACAACGACTGATGATGGATTCAGATGTTCTTCTAAAGACACAAAGATCTTCGTCTTTATCACCATCGATATTGACTACTACGGGCTCCCAGTTGCGGTAATCACCACTAGGATCTAAAACTTGATGAGCAAAGCGTTGAATCACATATTTTCTATCTGAAACATCGGCAAGGACTCGCGTGCATTTAGCATGCAGTCCATTTGTCGATCGGGATGAGGAACAGATTACATCTTTTCTCCGGTCTCCATCGCTATCAATAGAAAATGGCTTTGACCAAGCCAGATAGTTTCCATCGTCAACCTTTAACTCAGCAGATGTAAACCACTCATCACCGCCAAAAGCTGTTGTGCAACGAACCAGCCATGCCGTACTTGTTCTCTTAGTAACACAGAAATCATCTCTAGAGTCATTATTGAGATTCATAACATGAATACTAACGCTTCCAGAATAGTCAGCGTCCGCCATAGTTTTATAGGGATAGGTCGAAAATCCACCGTTTCCGAGAGACTGGGCACAGCGAAGTCTCCATCGAGACTGACTCAGTTCATGGACACAGAGGTCCTCTTTTCCATCTCCATTGACATCGGCAGCCAGTGGAATCCAGTTAGAATAGTTACCAAAATCATTCGTATCTTCAACGTAATCTGAAAATGAAGTACTTGCTCCAGCACCAGTGGAGCGACGACAACGACTTTTCCAGTGATTAGCGTTGACCTCGACAATACACAGATCTTTTTTACCATCACCACTGAAATCCAAACTGAGGCTTTTGCAATTTCCACTTCTACAAAAACTATCAATCGCAGCCGTCTCAAACGCCTCTTCGCTTGGAATATCCAAACCTCGACTGCTATAATTATGTTTTGCTTCTTCTTGCGAAGGATTGAATTCTCCACAACCTAATAGAGTAACTATGAGGCATAAAGCCACAGACAAAGAAAAAAACCTAATCACTTAAACCGCCCCCGGTTAAACATTAATCCAAAATCACATAGGTTTTAGTCCACTCTTTTTCTCTCGCCTTTTAAATTGAGTTTTTCATTTTTTACTAATGATTGGCCTCTCCCATATCGAGCATCTCGAGCTCTTCTTGGCTCCACTCAACATGCTTATCGCCATTGAGTTCGTAATTATAATTTTCAGCTTCTTTGAGGTCGGCGTAGTACATATCATCAACCAGATCTTGTGGTTCGACCGATGGCTCTTCATTCTCGTTAAGGGCTTCTTTAAGCCCCTCTCCCGTCAATTCAAGCTCCACGTAGGCAAGATCTCTTTCCGTCACCGAATCATCAAAAGCAATTTCTGAGGCGAGATCTTTGACTTCGTATACCTCATTATCATCGCTCTCAGCCCAATCAGCTCCCTCTACATGCTCAATAAACTCATGCTCCGGAACCTGAATATTCAAATCGTCTCTGTTAATTTTGACCTGCCCTGATACTACGTCACTACTTTCATCAACCTCAACATGGTCGTCAACCTGAGAAGACCTGACATCATACATAGATTCTGAGGATGGGGTGCTTAAATAAGCACCCACAACCAAAGCGAATATAGTAAATACAAAGGCAATTAAATGTTTCATTCTAAATTCTCCAGCCCTTGGCTTTTAAGTAAGCCCTTGTCTTACTATTGAGTCTTCTGACAACTACCGGGTTCAACTTTTTGGGTGTTGGCAGATTATTAAGAATATTCGGAATCTTGTTAATAAGCTGAGTGAAACCACTTAATACCGTATTTTTGCAACTATCTGATATAGAACTAATACTGACATTCTTTGATACCTTAGATTGAAAACACTTAATTGTATTGAGCAGGCTATCATCAATTCGCAGAGTTACCCTAGACCGAATTCCACAACGCGAGCGCCACCATTCATTTCTATTTAAGTGAACGTGCTTTTGCGGGTTATAAATAAGGTGAGAATAACTGTAACATGCGCGATTGGCATAGACCGGGTCTCGATAAAAGGGCTGAAAGCTGGCCTTTTTCAACATTCGAGTACAAAGTAGATTGATCGATGCGGAATTTAATCCTGTTGCTGTCTTCCTTAAAGAATCGTAGCAATAACGACGAGCGGCTTGCAGAGAAATTTCAACAGCACCTCTGTTCTCAGCATTCGAAGTTTCTCGTAAGGCTAAAGCCACAATATCGCGAGTCACCATCACCTGTGGCTGTTTAGCTAGAACGTTCATAATATTCTTAAAAAGAACGCCGCTCTGTATATTAGCGTTTGTCACCTTAACCTGTGCTCTCAAACTTGCCTGTATTTTCTTATTGAGTTGATTTTTAACATCATTAACGAGACGGTTTTTAAATTTTCCTGCTATCCAAAAAATAATTTTCGTCAAAAGATTCCCACCTTTAACTTGAAGTTTGGTGATCTTAAACCCTTTGAGAGAGAAGCGACTAATTTTTGGTGGCTCAATAATATATGAAGGCTTAATTGAATCCATAATTTTATTAATATCTAGAGTATTCGAGGCTTCGATCTTTTTAGCCTCGAGCTTTGCCGCCCCACAGAGGCTGGCTGAATCATATTTTGCATACCCAGCACTGGCCTCAATCTTAAACCTCGCCTTGAGAGTAAAGAAAATAGCAACTCTCTTTTTTATGGTCCCCTCTAATGAAGAAGTTTTGAGTTTGGCCTCCAATCCAGGCAACTCCGAACAAACCTTTGTATATAGAGTTTTTCCGTAGGGCATGTGGCGTATACTCAAGTTTTGATGAATGGGTTTTCTCTCATTCATCCACGCCTTTTTTCTATGATCTAAACTCGAAAGTACGTAATTCTTATGAATAGGATCCACATCAACTGAGAAGACAAAGTCTCGGTTTAGATAGACGGTAGCACCATGGTACTTAACTGAAGAAGCATTGTTTCCGAAGAATTGGCCAATTCGCTTGATTCTGCCGTCCATTAGGCGAAAGCCATTACCATGGCGAAGGGCCGCAAAATTGGCACTGCAAGGGTAAGTCTTTCCCATAAAACTATAGCTACCAAATTTCTTTTGCCAAGCTGTTTTGCAGCGCTTGTGAATCTGAGTGTTGAGTTGCGCACTTCTAAACTGCATCAGCTTGTCGATTTGATGGCGTGATTTATCACTCAGAGTCCCAAAGGACGTATTGTGATGAAAATGGTAATCCCTTGCTTGCACTGTAACGGTAATGAAAACTCCGACAACAAGACATAGAAATACATTGAGATGACGAATCATTCTTCCTCCCTAAACTATTCATTAATTTTCAATGTTTTCCAAACCCAGAAATAGAATGAGAAGGTTTTTATACTAAAGAAAAGATTCTACACATTTGAAATTAGAAACGTATCCCTTGAAAGACCTTCTATACCCCTTACTACTGTGTTCATTTTGAAACATGTTGCGCTCAAATCAAAGGAATTACCCGAGAGTGTATTAAATGGAGACACAATCAGTTTACGGTCAATTTTGTGAGAAAGTGAGGGCCAAGCGACTTTGATAAAGTCGCAGGTTCAAAATTGGAAACTTTGAACTCGGTAAGAGAATTATCCCTCAAAACCCACAGTAATCATCAAAGTTCGCCTTTCCATTCAGAGTAATTTTTCGCAGATCAAATATAAGATCCCCGTCTCCAGGAATTTGTGGTGAAGAGTGATAGTAAAGCTTTGCCAATTTTCCATCTTTTGAAATAACAGGCTCGGCATCAACGCGAGCTCTTTTTTCTGGGTGAGCTGGATTGTTTGGATAATCTCTCATACTCACACGACAGGTTTTTTCGCTTTTTGACTTGTAAATCCAAATCTCACCAGGAAAGGAGTTTGCCACAGGAGAAACGATCCCGAGCCCCATGTCAATGACCTGGTAAACGACGTAGAGTTCGTTTTTCCACATAAAGGGCTCCATTGATTGGGCACCACCAGGTTGTTTTAGGTCCGTCTGACCAAATCTAAGATCCATCGTCTTTTTAAGAACGAATTTTTTGGACTTCGAGTTGTATTTATATTCGCCACCCTTTTCGGTGAGATCAAGACCAGCAAAAAGCTTTATTACCGAGCCATCCATATACGGAAATGCATCTATTTTGTGATGATCATCATTTGTTACATACTGGTTGCTTGCGACCTTGCCACTTTTCATTTCAAGCATTTTTACCTGAGAAGGACAAACAGAGGATTTTGGTAAATTACAACCGGGCTCATAAGCTCCATAGTAGAGCTTATGACTGCCTTTAAGCCAGCGTGCGAAGTTTACAATAGGCCCCGGAGTTCGCCCATTGATATAGGGTTCTTTGTAGACAACATTGTGTACTGGGTTTTTAATCGATATATCGACAAGAACCTGCTTAAAGACTTTATTTCTGGTATCTCTGATTTGGTAAGTAACAAAACGCTTTCCCGAGGCCTTATTGAGACTCGGGTAAGGGAACACTCGCTTTAATTTTTCAACTGGTTTTTCATTATCGGCAAGAATTTGAATAACGGGTTTATCTTTCCCCTTGGGGCGAATAAAAACAAGATTACCCTTGGTATCGAGCATGACTGCGTAAGCACCAAATTTATCTTGTCCCCATTGAGGCATTCCAAATTGCGGAACTGCACCGATCTCTTGTCCTTTACCACTAGCTGGAACAAGGTCACCTTTGTCATTAACTTGCGAAAGGTAGGTCTTATATTTCGTCGCATTCTGAGACGAATTCGCCTCCATCATTATTGCATACTTATTATCAGGAGAGAACTCAATGTTGACGTAGGTTTCCGTGCGATCCCCTGCTAATTTATCTTGAACTTGAGCCATTGCTCCGCAAGCCGAAATGACTAAACCCATTAAAATTACTAGAAATTTCCCCATACTGTCCTCCTACCTTCCTTACCTGCTACAAAAGAAACAGCTGAGAACAAGAAAAGTTTCGAAAAAAACCATAATCAACTAGACTTAGCGCCATTTTGCACACCTGTGTTAGGACCGATAATTAAGTATGGCTTTAATTGATTTAACTCTAATTCCCCAGTGGACATTAAGTTTGATGATCACTTCATCACTTGGGATTTTTGTGACTAGTTCAATTTTTCTAGTCCGAAGGTACGAGCTCTTAAGTCGATTCAAGTCACGACATGACGATGTTGACTCCGTTCAGAGAGAAAAACTATCGTCCGACGAGCTCGTTCAAATGTATGAACGATATATTGGATTCTTAAATGAGAGTCGAGGTCACGAGGTGATTTATTCTCGCCTGCTTGAAAAGGACAACGAATCGGGCTTCGATTTACTTGTTCGAACCAAGGGGGAAGTACTCGTCATTCGAGCAAAATATTCCAGAGATAATAAAGTGATTCAAGGCGATGAAATATTTCAATTGCAAGGGGCCATGACCCATTATCGCCTCACACACAAAAGCGAAAACTATGTCGTTAGGCCTGTATTTTACACGTCGGCAAAATTTAGCCAATCCGCCCAAGACATAGCGAAAAAACTCGGAGTAGAACTTACTAATTTGGAACTCAATACCAACTATCCAATGGTTAAATGCTGCGCCTTTCAGTCAGGTCAAAAATTGTACTTTCTCCCCACTGATAGCGAATACGACGAAATAGCTATGTCCCTTCACGATGAGAGTTGTTTTGTCCAAACCGTCGAAGACGCCAAGAAGAAAGGCTTTAATCGACAAAATCTTTTGGATCTTATCGCATAATAAATACCCAGTTGACCCAAGACCTTGATTCATTTGCACCCAGGACCTGAATCATTTGACCTCAAGACCTGATTCATTCGATAATTCCTAGGTTATCCAAAGGAGAAAAATTATGAATATGATTGCCTGGTTTGAAATTTACGTAAACGACGTTGATCAAGCAAAAGATTTTTATCAGAAGGTCTTTCAAGTTGAATTAAAACCATTAAATAACCCTGGTATTGAGGCAACTGATGGACTCGAAATGTGGTCTTTTCCACAAAGCTTCGAAAACTACGGTGCCTCAGGAGCTATTTGCAAAATGCCTGGAGTGAGTCCCGGAGGAACAGGTACCCTCGTATACTTTTCATGTGAAGATTGCTCGGTAGAAGAAGCGCGTATCAAAGAGGCCGGTGGTACAGTTTTACAGTCTAAGCTTTCGCTTGGAGAACATGGGTTCATGGTAATGGCTAAAGATCCCGCCGGAAATATGATCGGCCTTCACAGCCAAAAGTAGAATTCCAAAGGATGGATACTTAATTCTTCCGAAAACTAGGTACCCGTCACTAAATAGATCGGGCTTTAGCAAGCATTTTGCGAATAATATAGGATGCGAACATGGCGACTACGACCATAACGACGGCCCAAAAAGTGAGAAGGGCAAAGTAGTTGCCATAAACTGTCTTGACGACCTCTTGGGTGATTTCTTGGCCCTTTTCGACAGAGATCGCCGTCGAGATAACGGCTCCGATAATTCCACTAAGAGCCATCGCTACCGAAAAAAGACTCACTGAAAAGGCTTCGATGTGTTTAGGAGTTACCGACAATATAAACGCCACTACAAGCGAACCCACCACAACTTCAGCAAAAGCCTGAAAGAAGTGGATCACTAAAAAAACTTCTGGAATGATGATGACGTTCTCTCCAATATTCATGGTGGCCAAAGTCAAGATTGCAAAAGCTATGGCCGTTAAAACAAAGGCAATGGAAACTTTTGTTGCTGTCGTTAAATGGATGTTGCGATTTTCTAGGGCCGAAAACACTCCTGCGATGACTGGACCAGCCACCATACACCAGAGTGGATTCATGGCCATGGCCGCTTCGGGGGCTATTGGAATAAAACCAAAAAGATCTCCGCGCATAGTATTAATCGAAACGATATTCATAGAGGTCATCATCTGCCCGTAATAGATAAAAAAAGCAGTGGTCAAAACAAACATTATTAGAATTGTACCCATCCTAAGAGTGTCGGCCTTTTCTGCTTTTATCATGAGACTAATGAAATAAATGATCGCTCCTGCACCAATAGCGTAAACGATATTCTTTCCCATCTCCATATTTGAAAACATAAAAAAGACAAGGCCAATCATAGCGAGAGATGTCGCACTAAAGGCTAACCAGTTTTTAATACTCACAGGCTCTTGATCGATATCGGCACCGATTTCGACAAAGGGCTTTCGCAATATAAATAAAATTCCAACGGCAAGAGCCGCAATAGAACATGAAAGAAGAAACCCACCATTAAAACCAATAACCGCAATTAACAACGGAAAGAAATACTGCCCCAATAGCGCTCCCACATTATTAACCGAATAGTTAACGGGAAAGCCTTTTTCAAAGTCCTCTTTACCTGAAAACGTTCTTTTAAAGATCGTCGGATAACTGGGCGACATCAAGCCCCGAGCGTAACTAGCAAGTGCAATTCCCGCTAAGGTCAGTGGCACATTGATAGCGCTGGCTCCAATAGCTAAAAGCGCAAAACCCAAAGTAAACGAAGTGAAAGCGAGTCTCAGTGAACGATAGGCACCTAAAAATTTATCGGCAATAAATCCACCGGCAATGGCAAATAGCGGCCCAATAGAAGAGAAGGCGCCAACAATTAACATGGTATCGGCTTCGCTATATTTAAGATCTTCGAGGAAAAACCGAGTGAGAATGGCCATAACCCCATAAAAGGAAAGACCAAAAGACATCTGGCAAACCATCATCGATTTATTCAGCTTATTCCACATGCAACGAACTCCATTTTAAACCCAATTGTCTGAATGACATGACACCCCCCCAAAAGGTACT
>JAUHWN010000159.1 GCA_030424665.1 Bdellovibrionia bacterium
CCCTGTTGATTCAACAGTTTTGGTTTTTATTGCCACCAAAATTGATAAGCGAAAAAAGTATATCAAACGCTTTCAAGAAAACGGTGTCTTGGTTGAGTACAAAAGGCCCTTTGATAATCAAATTCCCCAGTGGATTGATTACATCGCAAAAAAAATCGATGTGGCCATGACTCCTGGGGCTCGCAACCTCATTCATCAGTTGGTCGGCGCAAACCTCAACGACATTTATTCTGAATTATTAAAACTCAGTCAGTACATTGGTACACGATCAGAAATTACCGAAGAAGATGTGCTCAAAGTGGTTTCAAAAATGCGAGTCGAAAGTGTTTTTGAACTGACTAATGCCATAGGTAAAAAAGATCGAGCCAATGCCCTTGTTTGCCTAGCTCAGCTTCTCGATAAGGGGCAAAACGAGTTCGGCGTACTAGCCCTAGTGGCTCGTCACTTGCGAATATTAAAACTGGTCAAGCAAGGACAAAAAGAGGGCTTGAGTGGATCGAAACTCAGTCAAAGAGCTGGTGTTTCTCCCTACTTTTTAAAGGATTACCTCGGTCAAACCAGAGAGTGGACCGAACGCAATATCGAAGCGGGCTTAAAGGCCCTTCTTGAAACCGACCGAGCCTTAAAATCCTCACCGGTGGCCTCGCATATTTGGCTAGAGAATTTCATAATTCGCACTTGTTCTTAGGGCCGTCTCGGCACATATCTTGAAATTATCACAGAGAAATTACTTAAATGAAAAGGTAGGTTTTCTGTGCTGCAATTTAAAAGCTTACAGTCCGTATTCTTCGTTTTGACCATCACTTTTGCGCTCTTGGTGCCCCTCTTGCTCAAGAAGACGACGGAAATTCTCCGAGTGATTACGACCAAGTTATTCTCATGTCAGCTGCTACCCAAGGTAATGGCTATGACTGGGCCTCAACAATGGGCTGGTTATCGGGCGTTTATGACCGATTGGCGGAGGAAGCTGAAGAATATGAAAGACAAGGTAAGAAAGTAGCCATAGTTCCTTCTAGTTTTATTGGAGCGAGTTCGGGATCAGGAATCACCTTGGTTCACCAGGGACTTTTGCGCAATACAAACCTTTCAGATGTCACAAGAACTTTGAGTAATGGCGATCGCGCTTTGAATGCTGAAGAGGCTAGGAGAATTTCAAAAGCGCTTCGCTTCATGTCCCTTGGCGCGGATTTAACTTTAAAAGAGAGTTTTGGGTTTTTAGTGAATCTCGGCTGGAACCTTTCTTCAGATTGGCTGACATCAAGATTTAAAAATCTTCGCACTCGAATACGAAATAGACTTTTAGGAGAAAACGAACCCCTTGTACCCAATATTTGGACCGAAGCTCTTTCGGCAAAGGTAGCGGCGGCTGATTTTGGAAAAATGATTTTCTTTGCCCAGTACGCAGGTCGAGACATTATCGAAAACCCTATTGATATTTATTCGGATCGAGAGTTTCGAAAGCTTCGACGACTCATGGGTGAAAGCCCTTTGTTACGGGATATTTTTGCCAATGTTGATGAGGTAACGGACTTAGCTTTACCTCCCAATCAAGTATCTGCCGATGCCATGGAACAGTGGCAAGTCGATGCCCTTGATGAATATTTACAGGTTCAATCGAATAAGGCTAATAGCATGATTAATCGATTTGTTAAGTCAAACATAGGCTGGGTGCAACGGTGGACTTCGAGATTCACTGGAATTCGTCCTGCTGCCACTAGCTTGAGCGAAGAGAGACAGGCTGCGATTAATGTTGATTTGCGAGAGCCCGTTTCGATGCCCATGCTACCCGGTTTTGTGACTGGTACTTTTGCAGTCCCCTTTGAATCGAGACAAAGCCTCTATGATGAGTTAGCACAAAATGCCAATGGCATTCCTTACCATGATTTACGAGTTTACCTATTGATGGATGAGAGTACGGCCCAGGCCCTTCTCAATTCCAGTTTTTATCGAGACCTGGTTATGAATAACGATCCATTCATCAAGAGGTATGTCATCGCTGTCGTTGATCAATCATGGGCGGCCATGAATGCGAGTATTCGCGAGCCAAGACTGATCAATGAACTCATAGGCTCTCCTTCTGACAATAATATTCGAATCAAATCACTCTACTATCCAGAAAGAGATACCGAGTTTAATTTTCAATTGAGTTCTACGCAAAAGTCAGAAGAAGGTCTTATGGTTATTGGTGGTTTTCCTTATAAAGAAATCCTCGCCTTCTTACCGACGGTTTATACTATGGATAAGTGGGAAGAGTTGAGAAACGCTGGATATTCTGTCGTAAAAAGAAAGTTTATGTTCGGCGTAAAACACAAAGAGGGTCAAACCGAAGGAACCTTTGCGCTCGATCAAATTACTCAACGCTTTTCTTCGCGACTTTCAGATTCAATTGATTCGGGGTTGGTTGAAATGAGTATGTCCCAATTCAACCTTAACGACTACACTGAGTGGTTGCAGAACTGGGATCGTGTCTTTCGCGGCTTCTATATGGGTGATGAAGTAGGGCAACTTATGGCCACTCAAATGATGAGAGACAACCTGCAAGCTCCAAATTTTCTACCTGCGGCTGCAAAGGGCCAAAGTCGCCTTCTTACCTATGCTAACTATAGCGGGAGTCTAGAGAGTGCACCTATCAATTGGCTTTTGGGAGGTTTAGTTGAAGAAGATAACAGCTATCCAGACCCTCGAAGGGCCCTTGCTGGTGGCGCTTGCGAAGAGAACTTCTTGTAATAATGATTGAATCTGGGCCCTAGTCGGGGCCTTTAAACTCTTCTCAAATTACTCCGATAAGAGTTTGATGAGCGATTATAAGACTTTGCGTAAATCCCCACGCCGACAATTCGAACGAACGGTGAGTATTCTCCACAAGGGAAATTACTACCTGACAGAAAGTCGACAAATCAGTGAGGGTGGGATGATGATTCTCTCACCCATTGATTTGAATAATGCCGATCGCATCGTTGTTAATTTCATGATTCCAGGGGCGGGTGCACTCATACTTCAGGCTGAAGTCCTCTACCGAATTGAACAAGAAGTGGGCTATCGCTACGGGATTAAATTTACAGTTCCCAAGTTTGAGGCCAAAAGGTGGATTCGTAGTTACATCGCCGCTAAAACAGAACAAGAAGCGATTCGCGATGGAAGTACAGTGGCGAGTTTTTCTCGGAGAAGCCAAATCGCCGCCCAGCAATTTGCACTTAATAGTGAAAGTCGTGATTCAATAAAAAAGGCGGTCTAAAACCGCCTTTTCCAATTAGATTCTGTAAAACTTTATCCAACTCAATTGAATAAAAGCTTTTGATCTATCAAAGTTTAGAAACTTGCATTGCTAAACGACTAACTTTGCGAGCCATAGTATTTAACTTAACAACGCCTTTTTGTGCGGCTTTACCAAGTTTAGACTCATATTTTTTAAACGCTTCAGCGGCTTTTGTTTTATCACCAGATGCGATAGCAAGTCTCAACTTCTTCTCGAAAGAGCGCACAGTTTTGCGAACTTGATTATTAACAGCCGTTTTGCGAGTCGTTTGGCGAACACGTTTTTCAGCAGACTTATGATTTGCCAACTTAAGACCTCCGAAGTAGTCTAAAAGCCATATATCTGGCCTTTAAGTAAAGGGGAGAGATAACACACCCTTGCGCATCCCGCAAGCACTTGCTATGAAAATATGTTAAATAACTGTAATCACTGGTAAAATAGTAAACTTAGAAGAGTCATCAACGAGAGGAAGCAGCGGCCGTGGAGAGCCAGAAGTCAGAGCCAAATCAAAATAAAGGTGGTTCTGTAGCGAGGGGCGCTTTCCTCTTCGGAATGGGGACCATGACGAGCCGGGTGGCCGGGTTTATTCGAGATGTCCTCGTGGTTTCAGTATTTGGCCGCGAAGTGACCGACGCCTGGTATACTGCCTTCAAACTCCCCAATATGTTTCGCCGTCTTTTTGGCGAAGGGGCCCTTTCGGTTAGCTTCATCCCAGTATTTGTAGAGACCCAGCAGCAAGGCGACGAGGCCGAAATTCAAAGACTCATCAACGGTGTTATGAGTCTTCTGCTTTTGCTGATCTTTTTTATGATTACCCTGGGCTTGGTTTTTATGGAGCCAATCATCGACCTCTGGGTCGGCGGAAAAACGGGCTTTGGTGAAGTTCCGGGTAAGATCGAAAATACGGTTCTCATGGCCCGGGTGTCGCTCTTCTTTTTGTTTTTCATTCTCATGTTTGCCTATTTTATGGCGATACTCAACGGTCTTAAAAAGTTTGGCCTTTCGGGTTTAGCTCCCGTGTTTTTAAATATTGCCCTCATTGGTGGTGCTCTTTACGCTGATTTTAGCGATTCAAAAAATGTTTTGATTCTCCCGATCGCAGCCCTCATTGGCGGTGCTTTGCAGGCCGGGATTCTGATTCCCGATTTAATGAAGCAGGGGTACCTGCCGCGGCCGAGCACCCATATTTTTAATCGGCGTGTGCGACAGGTGTTAAAAGCCTTAGGGCCAAGTCTGGTCGGTCTTGGTATCGTGCAGATGACGGGGATTGTGAATTTTCGTTTTGCCAGTTTTTTAGAGCAAGGCTCGATTACCTATCTCAATGTCGCCGATCGCCTTCTCGAATTGCCCCTTTCTTTGATTGCCGTGAGTTTACAAACGGCCCTTCTGCCAACTCTAACGGATTACTTTTCGAGGGGTGAAAAAGCGAAGATGGCATCAACGGCGAACCACTACCTTCGCATCAATTATTTTTTGGCGGTCCCCAGTGCCATGGGTCTATTTATGCTGGGGCAAGAAATCGTGGAAGTCCTTTTTGTTTGGGGTAAGTTTAGTAAAGAAGAGGCCATGATTTCGGGCCAGCTCTTAAAGGTCTACGCCTTTACCTTGCTAACGGCTGCAGGAATTCGAATCATGTCCCAAAGTTTTTACGCCATGAAAAACACACTTCTGCCGGCAAAGGTTTCGGCTATAAGCTTTTTCGTTCACATCGGTATGGCCTTCTATCTCACAGATGTGTACGGCCTTCTCGGCCTAGTGATCGCTTCGCTGATTACTGCGAGCTTGAACTTTACCATGCTCAGCTTTTTATTTCGGCGCAATGTGGGTTCATTAGAATTTGCGGTTTTAGTTAAGAGGGTTGCGGGCTACTTTGTCTGCGGCCTGCCGATCATTGCCATTGGGTTTGCCTTTGGCCCGCTGACCGAAAGTATTTCTGATAGTCGCATATTTAAAGCCCTGGCGCTTTTTCTATCGATCGGCCTGAGCGGTTTAGCTTACTTTGCCATTGCCCACATGTTTTCATTCCCAGAATATCACGAAGTCAGCCGCAGCCTTCTTGGCAAAATCAAACGTAAACTCAAAAGATAGAAGAGATTTCGATTTTTTGCTGTTGAGATTTTTGCGAATAACGCAAATGCGCTACCAAAAAGAAGCTTCTACCTATGGGCAGGCGCCGCCGCAGATGAAGTAGAAGTCTCCGGTATTTGCCCCATTAACAACACCTGCTGTACTATTTAAACACATGTCATCTCCAGGTACTCGTTGTTCTACGTAGTCTTCAAAGGTATAAAAATTAGCAGTATCGGCACTGGAAATATTATAAGCGGCATCTATTTCTGCAACGTCGAGCATAATATCACAGGCAAAGTCCTGAGCCGTATTAACAGCTAATTCGATGGTGTACTGACCTCCAGCAAAGGTATGTGTAACTTCAATGTCACAAGTTAGCGCTGCACTATCTGTGGCTGTGATATCGTTAAGATTATCAATTAGAGCACAAGGAACCCAGTGTTCTGTAGAGCCTCCGCCCGCTGGTGGGTCATTAAAATCCAGTTCTCGCACAGAAGCTATTGCGGCGTCGCTGTTACCAAAGCGGGACCGAGGTGCTGGATCAGGATTATTTTGATCATTTGTGAAGTTCGCCCCAGATATGGGAAAAATAAAATTCGTATTACAGTTGTTACCACCAGCACAAGCTACATCGGCACCAGAACCATTGGGAGCCCCCATAAAATAGGGGCCACCAGAAAAGTAAGAGGTCGCCGCAGTAGTAGTGTCCCCAGTTGACTCAGTGACATCTGAAGTATCTCTAAAAAAGGCGTCAGTCCAGTAGCCCTCAAATCCAGAAATAATTGCGCCTCCTGGAACAGGTCCTCTTCGACGGGTTCGATTGCGGCATAGAAAAACGCTACCTTCTTTTTGTGGAGTTAGAGTTTGTCGCAGAGAATAGGTAAAGTCAGGATCAGCAAGCGCGTCACATGCTCTTGATAGGTTTGGAATTACTCCAGGTGAGACAGAGTTGTTAACTCCAGGAGCAACACCTCCAAGTTTACTATCTGCAGCAGCATCCCTAGGAATGAACTCAACGGTGCCCGTCATTCTTGGATAATTATTTACTTCTTTATCGTACTGAAAGCGTTGTTGAACAAAACAGCTCTTGGCTGTTCCGTTTCTGTCTGTATAGTTAACAGTCACGGTCGTTAATAGGCCAAGGTCAGTTCGCACGCCACCTGTTTGCGCCATTTGCGCTGTCGCACTCTCATTGGGGACCGCAGAGGCCGGTGCCAGTTGCAAAGGTGCAGCTGGGCAAGCACCTAGAACGACGAGATCATCAATATTGTAGGGTTGAATGCGCAGTGAGGCCGTTAAGCCACCGGCTTCAATCACATCCGGAATATTGTTACCGGCGGTACTACCAGCAAGAGCTCCGTCATCGGTTTGATCAAAAGCAAAAAGTTCTGGATCAATACCATCAGCTGAGTTGGCGTAGTACTGAGCCATGTTCATCATATTATTGTAATCAGCTCCTGCAGCATTAGTACAAAAATTGGCGGGACTTGTGTTGTAAATTGCGAGCAAATCGTTCATCACACCGTTGATCAAGAGAGCGGGCTTCGTCGAGGTAAACCATGTGTCGGGGTCACCAAGGTTCGGCTGATTAAAAGTCAAAATATCATAGGGCGCGCCGTTGGGCCATCGGTCGGCTGCGTTGATTCCACTGTTGAGTAAGCCGGCTCCGCCAGGGTGTCTTGTTCCATCTGCATCATAGGTCGTTGGAAAGTAAGGAGTCGAGGACATCGCAAGTCCTGTCCCTTTTACACGATTTAATAAACCGTTGGCTAATGCGACACAAGAATTTGATGAAGCGAGGCGGGAGCGATCTTGGCTGGTTTGGTTTCCGGAAGAAACCAAATAGACAACTCCGACAGTAGAGATGGCGAGAATACCCATTGCGACAGTCACCTCAATGAGTGAATATCCCAAAGAATCCTTTAAGAATTTGCTATTGAACGAACGTCTTCTCACCACAAGTTCTCCAGTAAACAGTATAGCCCAAATGGGGCAAAAGGGCTTTTTGAATAGTGGGATGTATAAGCTTTTGTCCGTATTTGAGACATATAATTGAGGAGGTGACTATACTTCATTCACCCCAAAGGTCCAGACCTCGATTTTAGTGAATTCTCAAATCTATACGGTCTAGATATTGATATCAAATCGAAAGAGATTCATAAAATAAGGGGGATCGCGAAATGGAAAGTCGACAATTGGGTAGAGGCTAAAATAGTTGATCTTATAGTTGTCAAAAATCAAAATCGATTCGGCCTGTTCTTCGAGAGTTGAGTATTTGGTATAGGGGTTAAAAACTTCGGTAATGCCGTTCTTCCACTGAACGTAAATAGGGTACTCCTGATGAATTGCGGGGTGTCGTGCTTTTGCACTTTTAAAAATACTGAGAGAATTCTCTCGGAGAAGTTGATCGGGATAGAAATTTTCGAGAATGGGTTTGAGTTTAGAGAGTTCAAAAACCCGGTAAACTTCGCCATCGACAACTTTTGTATTGGGAAACAGTTCGGTATCACTTGTTTTTTGATAGATGGGCGAGTAGCCAAAAACCCCATGACCGAGGGGAGCGCTAAAATTGAGAAAACGGGCTGTTAAAAAGGGCTCCAAAAAATTCATCTTACTCGAATAAAAAATGAGGCTCGGCGATTGCTTAACCAGCTTGTGCTTGACCCAAAAAAGTGAGGCGGTCTCACCGGGACCAACAAAAGCATAAATTGAATTCTGTTTGGGTAAAGTTCCAATCACATCATAGTAAGTGGGGTTGCCGGAAGCTTTGATATAGTCTTCAAGGTATCGAACGGTTACGAATTGCAACTCATTAGAGCCAGCATTGATTTTTTTCAAGTAAGAATAAGTATTAAAAGAAACAATGAGCGAGCAAATGACAAAGATGTTTGTTTTAAAGCTATAAAAAACAAAGGTATTATTCTTCTTTATGAAACTGCTTAATACTCGAGAAATATGTCCGATGGAAAGAGCCCCTGTAATCACCATGGGCGGAAGCATGGAGCAGATAAAGAAGGGTAACTTATCATTGTGTAAGAGTGTGGCAAGGGCAATCACCAGTGAGTAGTAAAAGAAAACCATCTTTACGCTTTTTGGAACGATTGGGGCTTTCCGCAAGAGTATTTTCACAAACGGAAAGTAAAATCCGAGATAGATAAGAACAATCAAAAGAGGATTTCTTTTTACGAAAAGTCGCAAATAGGTCAGCGAGAGCCAAGAAAAGTAACTTGGAGAGCCAAAGGCAGGGTTGAAGGTTCTTTCAAAAAATTCGTAGGCTTTATAGTAAATAAAAGATGGTGGTGAAGTGATGATTCCAATGGCATACACAATTTCTCCTAAAAAGGACAAGCTGAGCGCTGTTAGTGGGATTCCAATAATGCTAAAAAAGCTCAATTTAATAAAATCAGATTTTTTTTGCCCACCAAGACAATTGCTGAGACCTAAAAGAAGAACAACCTGAGCGATTGCAAAGTAAATCGCCTTTGGTGTTGCTAACATCATGAGGGCGAATAGAGTTCCGTGGATAAGACTATCTCTCAGTATTGAAATTTTTGGTTTTCTAAAAATGTGAAATACAAAGTAGACGTTTAATAGGTGAATCATCCCGGCCAAAATATCGGATCGAATTCTAAAGCCACGGACCATAAACAGGGTCGAGCACAGTAAGATGATTACGGCAAAGTACGAAGTCATCTTGCATCGAGAAACTTCGTAGCAGATTTTGTAGGTCAGATAGAGGGTCACGGTCCCAACGAGGGCAAAAAGGAGTCGTGTGTAGACGTAACTTTCAATATTCGTATCTGCGAAAAGGTCGACGGTTTTAATAAAGGCATGAAAGACTATTTTATAGTAAATTGAAATTTCATTGCCGACATTAGGTAGGAGTTGGCTGAGAGTAATTGTCCAAATTTCTGAATCCGCAACAAAACCAAAAATGGCCGCTCTAAAATAAAGAGTGAGAGAAACTGCGATCATAATTAATGCAGCTATTTCTAGGAGTTGGCTTGATTTTCTTCGAGGATTCATTGAGCATCATACTATCACAGTAATAGGGGATGAAATAACAAACAGTTGCAAATGAATGAGCCCAAACACGACTTTGATATAACTATTGGACTAGTTGTCCACAACGA
>JAUHWN010000009.1 GCA_030424665.1 Bdellovibrionia bacterium
AGTAAATCACTTGCATTTTGGTAGTAGAGAACAGATGTGTTCTTGATTTTCTTGTCGTCAGATGTGTAAGTGACAACACCTTGAGTTGCTCCAAGAACTTCAGGATCGGTATTTTCAGCTCCACCGAAAAGTACCAAAGAGTTGTAACGGTACCAATAAGGTGAATCAACAAAAGACTGAGAGTAAGAAAGTTTGAATTCCCAGTTTTCGCTTGGAAGATAAATAAAAGCGAGTCGTGGAGAAACTTTTTGTCTATTGTTTCCAGTTCTTCTTACTTTTTCGTCGTAGCGAACTCCAAAGTTTAGAATGAACTCGTCGCTAAAAAAGTGTTTGTTCTGAAAGAATGCCGAGTAAATAGCCTCAGAGCCCGGAGCAAGAAGTTGTGCACCAGGAGTATTCGCTGGGTCGGGCAGGCCAACTCCGGCGTTACCGACAGAACCATTAAAGTTACCGCCCGTCATACCCATGATGATAGAATCAATAACTTCAAAAGTATCAACCTGGACACCAGCGAGGAAAGTTCCTTTGCCGCCCATAAAGTCGTCATAGCCTTTGTCCACAGTTGTAGTAAGACCCATGTTTTGATCTTGCCAGCTAATCATGAGACCACCCTGGCTGCCAACCGTACCAGTAGCATTGGCTGTAGCAAGGATTCCTTCAATATTTGTATTGTCGTAGTAAGGATTGACCGTAATTCCCCATCCGCCGCCAAGCTCGCCGACATATTTACCGCCGAGGTGTTGGTGTCCGATGGCTAGTCCAGGACCCGTCCCACGGAAGGTTCTAAAGCCGTTGTACTCGTAAGCACCAGATCCACCATTGTTAGCATAGGGCTCACCCCAATTGGTTTGTCGAGAAGCACCAAAGAATGTCCAATTTCCTCTAGAGTGGGTGATACCGAAATCATGTGCAGGAGGATCGTCAACGCGATCAATTTGCAAGTCGCCAGTATTAGCTGCTCCACCAATGTGTGGATCGTCAGCCTTAAGCTCTTGTTTAGTTCCATCAGCGCGATAGAACTGACCCCAAAGTAAAGTATCAGAGTCATCACTACTAGAACCATGAAGAAAGCGGAGGCGCCCTTGACCAGCGTTTCCGAAGGAACCATCAACCATTGTACCGTTTACGTCTTTACCCTTTTTCGTGATAAGGTTTACCACTCCCGAAAGAGCAACGTTACCATAGAGTGAAGAACCAGGGCCTCGAAGGACCTCAATGCGCTCGACATTATGAAGAGCAATACCGTAGTCGGGTTGAGCCGTTAGGTAAGATCTTGAGTTGATTCTATGACCATTAATCATGATCAAAACTTTTTGCTGAGACGTAGCGTAAATACCACGTGGAGCAAAGTTAAGCTCGTTTCTATCTTCTGCATCGGTGTAGCCCGGTACAAAAGTGATTAAAGCTTCGTGAATGTTTCGAATACCAGCCTGTTTGATCATTTCTTTCGTAATAACAGTCACAGGAACAGGTGCTTCCCTTAAACTTTCTTTCTGTCTGGATGCAGACTCGACTTCCATATTGAGAAGGTCACCAAGGGACATCTCAATTAGGTCGCTGTCGTCGGCAAATGCATTAACACTTACTAGAGTGAGCACTAATGCCAAAATTCTTTTGATGCTCATACGTTTGTCTCCCTCATTAAAGATAGGTTGTTCTTTAAAGACTTAAGTCCTCTGTTTTAATAGGTTTAGTTTTTGTATAATTTGTGTAAATAGCAATTAATTTAAGGGGTTGATGCCACGTGTCTCCTTTAAAAATAAGACCATTAAGGTTGCAGTATAAAAATTGATTTTTTAGGTCGAGGAAATCTTTCAAATCCTCGTAGATACTCTACTTTTCATAGGCTTTATTCTATCTGGGTCAAGGGCTAATAAAAGTCCGGTCTGGTGGTGGCTTAGGGCAAAGGGACTTACTCTATTATAGAAGAGAGAGTCACTCTCATTGGAGAAATAGTATGATAAGTCGACAAATTTCAGATTGGTCGATCCGGAAGAAGTTTATTACGATTTTGAGTTCTGGATTAATGGTTCTACTGGTTTACTTTCTTAGTAATGGTGTCATCTCACAAAACAATCGAAGCAACTTGAAGTCCATCGTCGATACCCATTTACCGATCATTGAACAATCAGAAATTCTCGCCAATAAAATTAATGCCGTACGTTCCGCCGTCGTTGAAACCGCCCTTTCACAGAACATGGAAGGGATCGGAGAATTAGATCAGGTCAACCGAGAGGTGCTTGCAGAGTTTCAAAAAGCAAAACAGATTGATGAAGAATTTAGCACGCGCTTTAAAGTGATTGAGAGTAAATATTCGTCGACCTTTACTGAAATGAATGAGCTTATTCAAAATGTCATCGCAGGCCTTGAAGAGCTTTCAGCGGTTCAATTAAAAATAGGAACATACTCTAAAGACCTCATTCAAAGGGAACAAGAGTTAGCGACGATCAAAAGAAGAGCAGATAAAAATATGCGTTCTGCGATAGAGTCAGTTAATTTTGGTGGAACCTTGCTACTCATCGTTGGAATAGTAATTCTAATTTCTGCAATTCCGTTCTCTTTTTTCTTTTACTCGGTGATCAACCAATCTCTCCTTCAGGCGGGTGAAAGGTTAAAGTCTGCGGCTGAGCGCGTTTTGAAAATTTCAGAGCAGGCGAACTCTGCTTCAGTTGAATTGGCCTCGCGGTCGACGGAGCAGTCTGAGGTGGCCAATAAAACTGTGTCGAGTATGTCAGAAATGAAATCTCTGATGGATGAGACCCTAAATAATTCGACCCAAGCTGTGCAAATATCTGAAGACAGTTACGAAGAAGCCAGAAACGGAACAGTGGTTGTCGATGAGCTACGAGACAGTATGGAAGAGGTTGAAGCAATCTACGATCGTTTGCAAGAGGTTAATGATATGGTTGACCTTATTCGCAATAAAACTGATGTCATCAACGATATCGTTTTTAAAACGCAGCTTCTATCATTTAACGCGTCTATTGAGGCTGCCCGCGCAGGACAGTACGGTAAAGGTTTTGCCGTTGTCGCCCAGGAAGTGAGTAAGCTCGCAGAACTTTCGGGGAGTGCATCTTACGAAATTGGTCAGCTCCTTGAGGATTCGGCCAAAAGAATTGCTGAGACAATTGAAAATACCAAAGAAAAGGTGAATGCAGCCAATGATATTTCGCAAAAAGCCTCGGGAGTGTTTACGGGTTTGAACGACCGATCGGGCCAAGTGAAGAACATGGTAAATTCAATTTCAGACTCGGCCAAAGAGCAATCTATAGGTATCCAGCAGGTTGGTGATGCAATGAGTGAGTTGAATCAATCTGCCGAAGAAACAAAAGATATGGCTCGTTCAATAACTGATTTGTCGGAGGCATTGAGAGCTCAGGCCAACTCGCTCGTGGCCACGATCTCTAATCTAAACGGTCTTATTTCTGGCGACGACATCTCTGGAGGAGAAGCACTTAATGATGATTCATTCCAAGATGATTATTCTGGTTTTGAAGACGATGACAACGACGACGACGGTGGTTTCGACGAAACAATGACGGCTTAGTCTATTGCCTTTCTCCAGCAAAATTTCTTAAGCTAAGAATAAGTGAATTACCACCCATAAAAGAAACAAAGTGCGACCTTTAATGATTAGTCGACGGTCAACGAATCCTAAATAATGACTGCAAAAAATAACTGAGCAAATAGGTGAAATACTAAAAAGTATGAGCCTATGAGTTTTAACTTCTCTAGTCCGTACCTATGGGTGACGAGGGGAGAGTGCCAGGCGTAGCGATTATAGCCGGGTTCGAAATTGATATGATTGTAAGTTGTGTGTAGGAAGTAGGCATCGACCGCCTGGGAACACACGACTGCAATTAAATAAAAGCTGGCGAAAAGATCACTAATATTTAAGTCGAGATCTTGCCTCACTATAAACCTCAAACTCACTATGAGTGCAAGAGCACTCATGATCCTTACAACTGCCCGGAGTCTTAACTGATCTAACTTTCCTTTTACATGGAGACCTATTTCAAGAGTTATCAAGACTGTGGCAAAAAAGATGTTTAGACCGAGAAGTATATAAAAACTCTCATTGAGTTGAGGGAGTAAAAAGTAAACGAGTCCCATTGGAAACCAAGAGATCAAGGTGTAAGACCACCAAAGTAGACTGGGGTAATCGATTTTGTACTTTTCACGAAGATCTTTTTTGGCCCAAAAAACGAGACTGACTCCCAAGACAACCAGTGGCCAAATGCTAAGACAAATTTGAAAGATCGTTTTCATGACTGAGACTTCAACTGCTGAGGTTTAACCCCATTAAACACATTGAAGCCCCATCAATCCATAAAAATATTAATTGATTAAGTTTTCACTGCTCGTCGGCGTAGTCGAAGCTTCGCTACTTCTGGCAGCCCAAATAGACTTTAAAGCCTCCGGATCGTCATTCCACAAATGTTTCGATTGAACGAGTTTCTCCACGAGTTTTTCGAGGGCCTCTTCCTTTTCAAGCGGATTGTCGTTGAGTAAGGCTTGTGATGATGACTCTTCTAAGAATTTAGAAGCGAGTTTGTGAGCCTGTTCTTTTCTAATTTTCTTAAATTTTTGCTTTGGAACTAGAAAATAAACAAGTTCGCAATCCATTGCCTGTGCGACTCGATCTAGATTTTTAATTGAGATTTTCCCCTCAATCTCATTTTGTTCTAGCTGATAAAGGCTCGGACTTGAGATGCCTAACCTTGCAGCAAGTTGTTTCTGAGTCATCCCCAGTATTCTTCGGAAATTTCTAATCCATGAACCGATATTTGGGATTTGTGCTTTGAGATCACGCAGCCCTTCGATTTGTTTCTTAGTATCAGTGTCCATATTCCCCTCCCCTTGGAGGTGATTAGAGTAGAGCCTTATTGAAAAATCAAGTTTTCAACAAGAATTTCATAATGTTCACTGACCTAACGCATTAAGTTGTCGAGAAGAGGGCCCTTCATAGCGACGACCGAAGGCAAAGGTTTTGCGTTATTGCCTTTTGGCCAATGACTGGTGAGCTTTCCGACCTTTTGTGAGCTGGAGCCAGGGTGTTGGACCGAGAGAAAAAGAGTTTTTCCATCCTCACTAAAACAAGGCCCGGTGAGTTCACTGTCAACGGGGCCATTGGCAACGCGAATCACTTCACCTCTTTGCGGACCACTGAAGGGAATAACAAACAGAGAATTGTTGCCGAAGCTTTTCCAATGGGAACGGTTCATCAATGACTCAGATATATCACAAGTCATCCATAGGTTTCCTTTGGGGTCGAAGCAAAGGTTGTCTGGGCAAGAAAAGCCTTCCTCGAGTCCACCTTCTTTCCAGGTCGTTGCCTTAAAGGTCAGGCTGGTAAAGTCAGATTGGTCTTCTTGAAATCGCATTATAGAACCATGAAAAACATCTTTTGTTTTATTATTCGTGCAACTTAAATAGATGTCTTTAGTAAAAGGGTGGACTTCAACATCTTCGGGGCGATCAAGAGGAGTTCCACCTGCGAGTTTGGCGGCCTTTCTTGTTTCTATAAGAAGTTGCTTTTGTTCCGAAAAATGTTTCTTTAGAATAGGGTTTTCGTGAGCATCTAATATCTCCCAGCGTCCCTTACCGATGTTGGCGACGTAGAGTTTTCCGCTTTCAAGAGAGTTGGGCCCATCGGAGATAAATTTGTAGAAGCACTCGTTAACTTTGTCATCCCCCATATAGACAACCACTCTTCCGTCTTTGGCACGGACACAGGTGGCACTTTCATGGGCAAATCGACCAAGAGGTAAAAGCTTCTTTGCTCGAGCATTATTCAGAGGATCTATTTCTACGACCCAACCATAGTGCTCTGGAGCTTGTGGATCTACCTCTTCCCAAGAGAACTCTTTACTTTTTGATACTTTTCTAATTTTGCCTTCATAACTAACCTCTCCATAGAAGTCCTCGTAATTTTCTTCACAGGTTAAGACCGTGTTCCATGGGGTTCTTCCTCCGGCACAATTAGCGAGAGTGCCCTTGGCCATTTTCGCCCCAAGAACCTCAGCTCCTCCAGAAAAGGGAATTGGAGTGGTACCGTCGATACGGGCGTTGAAACGACTGTCGCGAAGAACAGTCCATTGACCTGCGAGGTTCTTTATGTGGCAAATTGATCCCCCAACCATTTTTTGTTCGAGTTCCACTTGATCTTTACTTCTTGCAAAAGGATTTTTTTGGCCGAGATTTACGAAGAAAGGGTCGATGAATTCGTGGTTGGTCCATAGTAGGGCTTCGTTTGTTTTTCCAGGAAGAGGTATAATGCAATTGTAATCACAATTAAAACCAAAGACCTTTCCACTGCCGAGAGAATCGCCGTAACTATTCAGAATATAAAAATCGAGTTCTTTGTGAGTGACGAGTTGATCATGGGAGCTCACTTCAAGGGGAAGTATTTTCTGACTCGATAGACCTTGGCTAGCGCATCCAGGTAAGCATGTACCGAGGGCCATGCTCAAGCTTGCTCCTCCTAGAAACTCAATAAAGTCTCGTCTTTTCATCGAATCCATAGTCACTCCTTAAACATCTAATTTAATACGAGATTCTCGATATTTACAGTGACAATTTCGGCGGTAATGAAAACAAAACAGACACTGAATAGAAAGTCTGTAGGGGTAAAAAGGGGGTGAACGGGAATCCATGGAATCTGAGTTTGGTCTGGCCTGTGCATTGATTAAGTGGATCGAGGAAAGGACTCAATGAAGACAGGAAATTCACCATTTTCTATCATTTTAACCTGTTTATTTGCCTGTAGCCTTTTGGTTGCAGCTAAAGCGAAAAAAACGGATGTGGAACCTGGGTCTGCCGCCATCGAGCGTGTAAAATCTGAATCGGGCCTCAGTCAAAAGGCGGGGGCAAAACTATCTAAGAAGACAAAAAAAGGCAAGAAGACCGGCAAAAAGAAGAAGACTCTTGCTAAAAAGAAGTCTGTTAAGAAAGTGCCAAAAACGAAAAAACTTGCAAAAAAGCCTATTTCAGAAGAGCGATTAAAGCGTTTGCAGAAGATCGCTCGCGCAAAAAAGTTAGCTAAAATCAAAAACGAAAAGCGTAAGAAAGTAGCTCGAAAGAAGAAACTCAACCGCAAGAAAGCCAAGTCTCACAAGATGCCAGCTAAGCTGGTCACAAGTGCTAAATCAATAAAACCTAAAAAGCCGAAAAAGAATTGGGGTATTAACTTGAGGTACGGTGTTTCAACCGACTTTACTGATGATGTTGAACCCCGTCTTTACAATCACTCAATGGGCGTTAGAGGTTCCTATCGATTTTTAGGGAAGTATTCGACTTCTCTCGGATTCGGTATGCGCTATGTATCCGCTGGAGATGTTGTTCGAGTCGATAATAATGACCGTGATTTTAGTGCGGGGATATCAAATATCAATTTAGGCCTTTCATTTCCAATTATGAAAAAAGACAAGTCATACACTTGGAGCGGGAGCGCTGGCTACGTGGTTCCAACCAGTGAGACGGCCCAGTATGAAGGCTACAAAGGAATCGTATCTGGAAGTACTTCGGTGAGCCTTCCGTTTTTTGACGGAATCTATAGCATGAGTCACTCTTTAAGTAGTTCATACATCATAAATACTTTTGAGTACTCGCCAGTTTCGGATGCTATAAACTCAGACCTTTCGACATCCTATTCATTTGGTAACTCGTTTAAGTTAGGTTTAGGATTTCGGTTTAGTCTAAGCTTCGGAATCGATGCGACTCACTACCTCGATAGTTCTTGGATTTATTCTTATAACAACGGTGCGAGTCTTTCTTATTCAATTCAAGCTTTCTCTGCCAGTCTAAGTTTTAGAAATGGTAGTTATGCAGACGACCCTGGTGTTACCCTGTGGTTTGTCGATCAGTATCGCCAAATATTCAGATTTGGGATGGGTTACAGTTTTTAATTTTACGCCCAAATTGTCTATTCTGTCTGATTTATAAACAGAATCAATCCGAGGAATAAGCTCTATTTATAGGGGTTTATGGCATCTATGTTGCTCTAATAGAGGGTAGCGAGCAAGCTGGGAGTTTTATAATGAATACTGGAATTATCAAATTTTATTGCTTTATGGTGACATGTTGTTTGCTCATCGTTGCCTGTGGACCGGGTACGATGAGGCCCAAAAGAGCTGATCTCATTGGCGGTAGAGCCCCCGTTAACCTTAAAGCACTGACCCAGGATCGCGATCGATTCAATCAAGTTATTGAACGGTACTATTCAGACTATGAGATGAATACTTCGGTTAACTTAGCCCTAAAGAACAAGGTTGAAGGGATCAGTTTTACTGGAAGAGATATCACCGAAGACGAAGCGAGCGAAACGGCGGTCGCCTCTGATATAACACTAGAAATCCTATTGATGGGACGAGATGCTAGTTTGAGTTTCAGTCGTCGAGTAGGATCGACCCACCAGCCCCTCGAAATGACTGCAAGTGATTCGAATAGCAACCCTGAGGGGTCAGAAGTTCAGTTACAAAAAGTAGAAATCATTTGTTTTGATTCCTGTAATTTTATTTTCGTGATGATTGATGGTCTCGTGCAGGGTAATGGCGAGGCCGTAAGCCGACTGGCTGTCCTCGCTAAGATTGTTGAGCAGAATGGATCCTTTGTGATTCAGACGGCTTTTCCTGCGGGAATTAAAACCATTGAGCAAGCACGAAGAGAGCGAGAAGGAGCTGGGCCCGAAGCCGCTGCTCCCGAAGAAGAAAGAGCTGCCTGCCGTGCCGTTCAATCCGAACAGGTTGTAAGTCGTCCCGACTGCTGGGAAGAGCTTCAATCGAATATGTCTGATGAAATAAAGGTTGCCGCTTGTCAGGCTAACCGAGAAGTCGCTGCGGATCTCTTTAATTGTGATGATTTGCTTGAGGCTCTACCTGCCGAGTTGTCTCCTGTGGACCCAACTTTGTCTGGTGACGAACTTGAGTTGAGACGGCAAGCAGAGCAACCTCGTTGTGATGCTATAACTAATATTGAAGAAAGAAACTCAGACCCCGTTTGTACAGAATTATTCGGAATGCGCGAGGGACCAGCCACAGAGCCCGAGCCAGAAGTCAGTATGGATAACCAATGTATGGATGGAAACCCTCTTCCTATTCTTGAGCAGTGTCGTGCCCACTATAGAGAGCAAATTGGAATGGGTCATGGCGGTGATGTCACTGTTATAGATACTTTGATTGCACTCGTTGAAGGTTATTGTCGTAGACAGGAATCTGCTGGATCACCAGACTCTTCATGTCAGTCAACTCTCGATGGGTTGAATGAAGAAAAGAATGAGTTGATGGCCGATGCTGTCGTCGATGGTCCTGAAGCCACAGGTGTTAATGAAGATGGTTTTGCCATTGATAGCTCTGAATGTAATGGTGACACCGATCAAGAGGGGAATCCTATTCCAATTGATCATGCTTCGGCGAATTTTGCGGCGATGCTCACCTGTCAAATTAACTTTAGAGCCGGTTGGCCGCAGTATAACCTAAACGCTTGTGATGCGGACGAGCCTCGTTGTAACCAAGAGGCAGCTGATGAATCTAGAGACGCTTTTGATGCTGCGGGTGGGTAGCCTTATTTTAAGGGCTTAGCTCGACGAAAATCTTTTAAGCTAAAATGACCATAGGTTTTTTTGAGGTACATATCTCGTACCTCTACTTCGATGTCTTCTCTGACTTCTGCGATGTACATTTCTGTGATTGTTCCAAGATCGAGCAAATGGGCCAAATAGGCATCGGCGACCCTTGCGATCAGCTCGGACTCGCTATCGCCAGCGAAAAGATCGCTATAGAGGTAATCCTCAAGTATTTGAAAGAGTAGGTCGGTCTCTTTTTGCATTCGTTCTCCTACTTTCCGTTTCGGGAAGGGCCTGCTAAACTTTTACAGTAAGAATGAATTTTTAGACCGATGGCGTGGAGTATCTGCTTGAAAGCACTCAGTATTCTGGAAATTGACGAACTTATAGAGAGCTTGCAGCCCTTGGTCGGGGGGCAACTTCAAGATGTCTTCATGGCGGGACAGAGTATATTCATAGAAATTTACAATAACTCTCAAAGCCTTTGGCTGCAGTTTGTTCTCGATAAGCTCTGCCCACTTGTATTTCTTCACACTGAACGCCCGCGCAAAGACAAGAATCTATCAAGCCCTGTGCTCCTTTTTTTAAAAGCCCATGGACGAGGGAGAAGAGTCTTTAAGGTTCAAAGATTAGCTGAGTTTGGTCGAGTAATTGAAGTCCAATTGGGCCGCGAGGAGGCCACCTATATAGACTTTCGGATGTTTCCACACGGGATGAATCTCAGTGTGAGAACTCCTGAAAAGGAAGTCCACTTGTTCAAGCCAAAAGAATTGGAAGCCCATCCCAATGATTCTTTGACGGAGGACCCAAAGCCTCGGTCCAGGCAAGAAATTTGGGATCAGTACTTTGCGAAAAAACAAAATAGAACAGCAAAAAGTGATCCCGAGAAGATAAGAAAAGCGCGAATTAAAAAGATTGAAAAGGCCATTCTTAAAGTCGAAAAAGACATTGAAGCAAAGAAACCAGAAACCTGGCAAAAGCTTGGGGAAATTCTATCTTCTCAGGGAGACAAAGCTCTAGCCGATGATTTTATCGAGTTATATGATTCAAAAGAATCTCTATCTTGGAATATCAATAACTGTTTTGAGAAGGCCAAGAGTCAGCGTAAAAAATTGGCAGGTCTCAATGATCGACTCGAAGATTTAAAAGTAGAGCTTGAAGGCGTCAAAGCCGGGGAAATTTCAATTGAAGCAGGTTCATCGAGCAAAGAGAAGGGTGATCTTTTTAAGGAGTCGGGTGCAAAAGGGCGAAAGCGTCATATTGCCGAAGACCTCTTTCTCTATGTCGGAAAGTCAGGAAAGGACAATCTTCAGCTTCTGCGCCGAGCAAAGGCCTGGGATTATTGGCTTCACATTCGAGATTTACCAGGAAGTCATGGCATTCTCCGACGCAACAAAGGGCGAAAAATTAAAGATCATGAGCTCGAAGAGGCTGGGCAGTTCGTGGCTTCAGCCAGTCTTGGAGGAAAAAAGGAGTTTCGCGACGGGGAGATCATCGACCTCATTGTCACGGAAATTCGTTATGTCCAGCCCATTAAGGGCGATAGGCATGGCCGAGTGACGATCAAGAACGATCGAAACCTCAGAATCCGTTTTAAAGCCCTTTAAAGGCACGGACTGTCAAAAAGGACAATCTTGACTAATGACCCCGAAGAATTAGCTTATTAAGGTAACTTGATACAGTTTTCTTCGGAGGTTGGAGCTCGTGATTGAAATTAAAAATCTCACAAAGCGTTATGGGCGTATTCTTGCCGTCGACGATATTAGTTTTGAAGTAAAGAAAGGGGAAGTTGTTGGTTTTCTCGGGCCTAATGGTGCTGGAAAAACAACGACCATGAAAATCATTTCTGGTTTCATGGGGCCGTCGAGTGGCGAAGTCAAACTCGATGGGTTAGATGTCTTTGACAATCCAATAGAGGTCAAAAAGCGCATCGGTTATCTGCCTGAGACGCCTCCTCTTTACCTTGAACAGCGTGTGGAGGAGTTCCTTTATTTTGTTGCGAATATTAAACTCACCCCTAAGGACCAAATTAAGAAGTTGGTCGATGGAGCCATAGAAAAAACCAACCTCGGTGAAGTTAAAAATCGAATCATTGGTCATCTTTCTAAGGGATTTCGCCAAAGGGTGGGAATTGCTCAAGCTCTCGTATCGAACCCGAAAGTTTTAATACTTGATGAACCTACGGTGGGTCTTGACCCGCGGCAGGTCGCTGAAGTTAGAGAGCTGATAAAGAGCTTACGCGGAGAACATACAATTATTCTTTCAACTCATATACTGCCCGAGGTTCAAGCGACCTGTGAACGAATCATTATCATCAATAAGGGGCGAATTGTTGCTAAAGACAGTCTCGAGGAACTGACCAAAAAAGTTCAGGGGCATAAGAGTTTAGAAATTCGAGTTCTCGATTATAAAAAAGATATTGAAGATGAGTTGATGGCACTGGATGGAGTTTACTCTTTGAATTCTCGAGCTAATGGTAAGGGAACCCATTTGACTCTCGAATTCAATGGCTCCGAGGAGTTGCAATCGGATATTGCCAGTCGAGTTGTAAAAAAAGGGTTGGGCTTATTAGAGTTAAAAGCCGCATCCGTTAATCTAGAAGACATCTTTATTAAACTAACAAACCGTGATTCAGTGAACGAAATAAGTGATGATTCGGAGGCCCTGTCATGAATGCAATTCGAAGTGTTGCCACATTGTTTTGGAAAGACTTTAAAGCGATTTTTGTAAGTCCTCTCTTTTATATAATTACATTTTTTTGTACGGCTATTTGGTCACTGATGTTTTACACGGGCATTTGGCAGTTTTCTCAATTATCACTCCAGGTAGCGAGTCGTTCACGAGGAGAAATGCAGGGGCTAAATATTCAGGAACATCTGTTTAAAAATCACGTAGGTCTCGTAAATTTCTTGATGATTTTTGCTGTAGCGGCATTAACCATGCGTCTAATTTCAGAAGAAAAAAGGCAAAAGACATTCGATCTCCTTTGGACGAGCCCGGTTGAAGCCTGGCAGATTGTTTTTGCCAAGTTTCTCAGTGGTGTCGCTGCCTCTTGGGTTTTGATTTTCGTCTCGTCGCTCTACCCAATAAGTGCATCGTTGTTTGCAGACTTTGCTTGGGGACCACTGCTCTCCTCATACATCGGGATGGCGATGGTGGCGGCTTGCTATGTGGCTGCAGGACTCTTTGCCTCGGCCTTAACTCAAAGTAGTGTGCTCAGTGTTTTTATAGCTCTTGTTTTTAATTTAAGTTTATTCCTTGTAGCCATTGGGGCTGACCTTTCGACAAACCCAATAGTGATTTCGATCTTTAAACATATCGCGATCATGACCCATTTCAATGATCTCCTTAGTGGCGTAATTAAGCTCAGCTCTCTGGTTTTGTTTTTGAGTTTGTGTCTATTTCTCGGAATGATGGCAGAGAACGCTATTAAATTTTCAATGGTGTCGCTTGAAGGAAAGAAGATAGGCCTAGCGTCGAAAATTCTGTTTATTTTGTCTGGAGTTTTTGGTGTTACAACTCTCGTTTCTTCATTTTTAATGGGTGCCTGGTATGACTTCTTATGGGTTCTATTGGGGCTGGCCATTATGTTCCTCGGCCTGGCGGTAGCGCTCGAGTTTGCACTCTTTAGTTCTTTCTTGGCTCTAAAAACCACGAGACGGGGAATTAATGTGGGGGCGGTTGGAGCTTTAATATTTGTTCTTTTGGTTGCGATCAATTACATAACCTATAAAAGAGATGTCACTTGGGATGTAACTCCTAATCAAGTGAATACATTGTCCAGTCAAACACAAAAAGTACTTGCGGCTCTCGATGATCATCTTCGTATCGTTCTTTTATTTGCAGACCCTCGGGTAAGAACTGAAGTCGAGCAACAAGTTGGCCCTTTAATTCGAAACTACGAGAATTATACTAAGAAAGTTGTGTACGAAAATCATAACGTGGTTAAAAAGCCAAGTATTGCAAAGGAGTTTGGGTTCAATCGAGGAGCCTATGGACTTTTTATGAGCTATAAGGGCCGCAAGAAAGTTGTGAAGAATGTCTCCGAAGAAGACTTCACAAAAGTCATGACAAAATTGACGAAAGATGAGGAAAAGGTCATTTACTTTGTCACTGGTCATGGCGAGTTTCCACTTGATGCCAAAGAGAACGAACCACAGGCTCTCTCCTTTTTAAAGGAGGAGCTAGAGAGCGTGTTTTATAAAGTTAAGTCACTTAATTTGCGCAATCAGGATGTGCCTGAAAATGCGAGTCTCATCGCTATTGTCGGACCACAAAGAGGACTTTTAGAGGGTGAGATCAAGAAGCTAACGGACTTTGCCTTTAATGGCGGGCGAATTTTGATTGCGGCAGATCCGGCCCAAGAACATAATGTAGGTGAGCTCACTGAAAAATTAGGTGTTGAATTTGCAGACCATATTGTTCTCGACGATACCGGCCAACTCGTTGGTCGAGGCCCTACGACATCCTTCGGAATTCCGTCAAAAGCCAGCGAAATTACCAGAGACTTCCCTGAGTCGCCTTCGCTCCACACAATTGCCTCGCCACTTAAGAAGACGGCCGATGCTAAGAACTTTAAGTATGAGGAATTGATTACCTCTCAAACAAAGACCCAGAGTGTGTCGGAGCTAAAAGAAAATGCGCCGATTGTTGGTAATGGTCCTTTTACTTTAGGTTACCTAGTTACAGGAAAGTTAAAACGCCTCGAGCCCGAAGATGGTACGCCAACTCTCAAAACTTCAGACAGTGAATTTAAGGCCATCATTTTTGGTGATAGTGATTTTCTTTCGAATGTTGATATTAAGAACCAGCTTAACTACAACTTAGCTCTGAATAGCATTAACTATCTAACTGATGACACTGATGTTATAGGGATTCGACCTAAAATGGCCGAAACCACCCAGATCAATATGTTGCAAACCGAAGCTTCTATTTATCTTCTAGCATTTATTCTTCCTTTGCCGCTTTTGTTTCTTGGTGGAGGGGCCGTGACTTGGTTTAGACGGAGGAGCTCATGAGGACTTTAGTATTTGCAGCTATTGTTCTGTCTGTAGTCGCCTACGGATACTTTGGGGTATATGAACAGGACAAGAAAGAAGCCGAAGAAGAGCAAGAACAAGCGCGTCTTATCAATGTCGAGGAAGAAGACGTCAGTAGTTTTAGTCTAGCTAATGGAAAAGACATTAAAGAATTTTCATATAAAGACGGGCAGTGGTTTATACATACTCCTGTCGAAGAGGTAGCCGATCAACAAAGAGTCACGAGTCTCGTTAAGAGCTTGATTGTAATGAAGAGTCAATCGATTGCCTTTGATTCCAGCGAAGAGTTTTCTAAAGAAGATTACGGACTGACCGGTGGATTTAAGAAGTTTGCGATTGGAACGAACGATGGCAAGGTTTATGAGTTCCACATCGGGACGCAAAAGACCTACGATGGAAATTCGTATATTTTCGATTTGAGTAATAAGCGTCTTATGATTTTTAACAATCAAATTGATTCTTACTATAAGAAGCCACTTTTTGAATTTAGAGATAAACGTTTGGTTGTGGTGAATCCCATTCAAGAAATTAAGATAGAATTTGAAGGGGATACCTTACTTCATCTCAGTCAGAATGAGGAGCAGTGGCAGCTCAAAGGAAATACCGAAAGAAAGCTAAATACAAAAGAAGTCGATAAACTTCTGCGAAGTCTTAATGACCTCAGACTCATTGACTTGATTGATCAGGACGTTAGCAAGAAACAGTTTGGTTTAAGAAAGCCTAAGTTAAAAATCGAGTTAAACGGTGAATATCGAATTGGATTTGGTACTAATACCGACGAAAATAAATACACCTATGTAAAGGCAACGGGAAGGTCTGCCGTCGGAAAGGTATATAGTAACGTCATCGAGTCGTTTTTAAAACCCGAGGCCGATTACTATGATCTCAATTACTTGTTTAAGATAAAGAGGTCTGAAATTGATCAGATCGACATCAATGAGAGTAATCAGTTTACTATTGTAAAAGAGGAGAGTGATTGGAAGCTAAAAGAGCCTTCGGGAAAGGGCGGCCTAAATACCGCTCGAGTCGATAGTCTTTTGAATCAAATTGTGAACTTGCGGCCCACTCGTCTTCTAAAAGAAAGTCCGAAGACTTTTCCGAAAAACCCTCAAATTAAGATAAAAGATAAAAAGGGGCAGGTTCTTTTTGAATTGGTTTGGGGCGAGAAGTTTAAAAAGAATTTAAGTCCTCAGCAGGGTAAAGAAGATTACTATCCAGTAAAAACAAACCTAGGAACTGACGTTGTGGCCATACCTGGTGGAGATATTGAGCCACTCTTGCAAGGATTGCTCGTAGCAAAAAATAGCAGTGAGCAAAAAGGTGAGTCGACGAACAAGCCAGATAATAAGTCAAAAGAAACGAAAGATGTGAAATGAAAAAAGTGAGCTATCAGTCGCCAACAAGAATTGATTTAGCCGGTGGAACTTTAGACTGTTGGCCTTTATATTGTCTGTTCGGGGGAGCGAAAACCATCAATTTGGGGATCGATGTGAAAACAGAGGTTCACTTGTCATCTAATGATCAAGAAAAAATCTTAGTGATTTGCCCAGACCTAAAGTATCAGAAGAGCTTTAATTCGTGGTTGGATTTGCTTGGCTGTCCAGATAATGAACTCACTTTGCTCAAACCACATATTTCCTATTGGAAGCCCGATGGGGTTACGATTGAACTTCACTCGGAGAGTCCCATTGGTGGTGGCCTAGGGGGAAGTTCATCTCTTTGTATTTCATTGATAAAAGCATTTACTGATTTTTACGACAAAAACTTATCTGACTGGGAGATGGTCAGTTTAGCTCGGGACCTGGAGACTCAAATTTTAGGAAAGCCAGCTGGAACTCAAGATTATATTCCGGCACTTAAAGGTGGCCTGTGTCTTATTGACTATAAAATGGGTTCAGTAGAATGGGAGAGTCCGACAATTGACATGAGTCCCTTAGAGTCATGCCTTTCACTGGTATATACGGGGCAGCCTCATCATTCTGGATTGAATAACTGGGAAATAATAAAAGGGGCACTCGAAGGAGATGAAAAAGTCCTAGGTGCTTTGAATCAAATTAATCAAGTAGCAGAGCAGATGAGCTCGCTGGTCAAAAACTTCGATATCGAAGAAATGGGTCGGCTTTTTACCAACGAGTTTTCAGCACGCATGGAGCTTTCGACCTCTTATATTAATGAACGCATTCTCAAGTTAAAAGAACTTGCCTTGGACAGTGGGGCAAAGGCGATTAAAGTATGTGGTGCTGGTGGTGGTGGGTGTGTTTTAGTTTTAAGTCCCCCGGAAGTAAAAAAGAAAGTTGAAGGCCACTTGTCAGAAGCTGACTTCTCGGTGCTCGATTATAAGATTTGGCGACTTCATTAATGGCAAAGAAGACGACTAAGAAGGCTGCATCTTCTAAAAAGAAAAAACTAAAGGTCCATCGTTTTGCAGGAGTTTGTCTCGGCGGAGGAAAATCTGATAAAACCGCCGTTTCGGTTTTAGAATACTATCCTTCTGAAGAGAAATTATTTATGCGGGATCTCCACGAGCCCATCAAAGCGTCAAAAGAAAAGTCCTCGGATTACTATCTCTACAGTTTACTCGAAAAAGAAGAAAAGAACCTCGAATTAATCGCTTTTGATGCGCCATTGAAGCTGCCTAAGTGTATGCGTTGTAGATTGAAATGCCCGGGTTACGAGGTTTGTGATGAACCCGAAATTAAATGGCTATGGAAAGTTCATCGTAAGAGGGCTAAAAAGAAAAGACCCAATAAAATATTTACGCCCTATACTGAAAGATGTGTTGAACACTATATTTCAAATGAGCTTGAAGAACAGTTTTTTCCTCCGGCAGCTTTAGGAGCTAACGGGGCTCCTCTTGGAGCAAGGGCTCAGTTTTTAGTTCGTCGAATCAAAACCCCGTGTATTGAGTTTTATCCGAAGCTGAGTCTTTGGAGGATTGGTTGTGATTTGCGAATTCAGAAAAGTTATTTGCGATTTCATCGGCATGCAATTGATTCAGACGAATGTCGTGAGTTTATTTTACGACAACTCGTAGAAAATGAAATCGTGTTTATCTACGAACAGGATTTACGCAAAATGATTGATCGTCCCCACAGCTTTGATGCGTTCTTAGGGGCGATTACCGCCTACCTTAAATTTCGCGGTAGAACTGTAAAGCGTCCAACGGGCTTTCCGAGATCCGAGGCTTGGGTCGAGTTTCCCCATCAAGAAATTCAATGGTTTTAAATAGAAATTCACGCCTTAAATTTGTACAATAAATTATGCTGAGAATACCAAGCACGATCATAGTCCTGATGTGCCTATTTCCGCTTTTTTTAGAAGCGCAAATAGAGCACAAGCTGATTCGAAGGGTTGCCGTCTTTCCGATAGATTCCCCATCCCGTGAGTCAAAAGCCGCCGAAGAGGCCTGGTGGAAGATGCGAGATCTGCTGGCAAAAAATGAGCGCTTTCTTGTCGCGACCAAAAGATTTCTTTTGAAGAACGATGTTTATCAGGCCCGTAAAGAGTTGGAGCCATCCGATGTGATAATCCTCGGAAAGCTTCTGGACGCTCACGCTGTTGTCGTTACATTTATAAGAGATCGAAAGATGTCTATGATTGTCTACGACGGTTATAGTGGACTCAAACTCTGGGAACGAAGTTTAAACTTTCAACCTTCGCAAACGATGAAAGAACAAATTGGCCCGGCTTCGGAGCGCCTTATGGGAGACTTCATATCTCAAGTACCTTACCAAGGGTTTCAAATATTGGATCCAGTCATGAAGACTAGTTTAGTCAATGAAGGTGATTTGAAAGTGGCGAGAGTTAACGTCGGTAGTAATGGTGATTTTAACGAGGGTGATGAAGTTCAGTGGATTCAAATTTTTCATAGCTCGACACTCCCGCTTTTTGAGTCGGGTGCAAAAATGGAAGTAGTCGCTCTCGGCAAGGTTTTAAAGTACGAAGAGGGCGTTGTTACTGTAGAAGTGCTACGATCTGCAGGAAATAAGTTTTTGGTTGAAGGTGCTTTAGTGAGATTCCCCAAGCAAGTTAAAAAGCTTCAGGAACTTTATGCCATAGAAAAAGGAATACCCAGCCGTTTAAACTTGGACACAAAGCTATTGAGTCCAGAGGCAGCTATGGAAAAAGAAAAAGAAGACGAAGAACGATCCCTTTCTACGGTTCTCAGTTGGGTTTCTAGCCTGGCTATACTTCTTATACTTGCATTCTAACTAGAGATTCAGAGATTTTATTTTTGGCAAGGGTTTAAAAAGCTCATTCATTTCCTCAATTCGATGGGGAACCTCACTAAAAGTGTTGAGCCAATTCTCTGGTGTCTCCATGCACAGAAACACCTTCCACAGAGGACTGTGTGATTTGAAGCGGTCAAGAATTGTCTGAAACATCTGAGTTCGAAGCCGAGAGTCGTAGCGAAGTTTACCGTCTTTACCTTGGTGCATTTCGCCGCGAAGAACTTGAGAGCTGTAACCAAATCGTTCTCTCATCATTACCTTCTGCTCGGGCTGATACCTGAGTGCTCCGAGGGAGATATAGGGTAGTTGATCGGGGCTGAATTGTTTGCAAATTTCATCGACAAGGCCCAAATAGTTTTGCTTCCAGTCGGGCGACCAAATTACCGGATCGATATGGAAGGCAATCGGAAAGCCTTTATCGACACACTTCCTTGCCGCTTGAAGACGTTTTTTTAGTGAAGCGGTTCCGTGCTCTTCATTACTGACGATAATCTCGGGGTTAATTGACCAAGAAACAATAATATTTGATTGATGTTTTAAACTGAGAAACTGATCGACATGGTCGGATTTTGTTTTAAATTCGAGCTTCCATTGAGGGAATTCATAAAAGAACTCCATAAGATCTTTTGAGTAGAGAGTGATTGGGTCTAAACTCAATGAGTCGATGGTTTCACCTGTTCCGACGCGATAACTTTTTTCGGGGTGATCTTCTGCCATTTCACGCATTTCAGATATTGCATCTTCGATATTAGAATAAAAAGTGAGTACTGGCGTGTTGAGATATGACTGTAGGTAGCAGTAGCTGCAGTTCATATCGCACTGAAGTCCAAGGTTGAGGACAAAATAGTTACAGCAGGCTAAACCTTTTTTTGCTCCGGGACAGCGCTTAAAGAAGCTGCCCTTAAAAGGAGTTAAAAATATTTCTTTCTTGCTCTGATCGAATTCCTCAGAGCTCAAAGCACCTTTGTGATTTGCATAAGGGTGATCTTCGACCATGATAATTTTTTCGTTCGGAAAAACGGCACGAAAACGTTCGGCGACACGGCTTTCCCAGCTCTCTTTAGAGATATAAACTTTTTCGAATTTTGTGACGAGTTGACTGACTAAATTCATAAATTCTGCCACGCTTTGATGTTTTCTGAGGACCGTTTAACAGCTTGTAGTTTGCTGTCGAGGTCTTTGCTATTCTTGGCCAAGAATTTTAATTCGATTCCTGCTTCATCTCCAATTCGTGTCCATCGAGCCTGGACAAACTGTGGAAGAGATAGTTTTTCGATCTCTTCTTTTTTTGAAGTGTCGATTTCACTAGTATTTGGAAATCTCAGTTTTTTAATTCTTTGCAGCCATTGAGCTTTGGATTCTGATATTTGTGCCTCAAGCTCTTCTAGGGGAGTATCGTGGATAAGAAAACACTCTATCGCCAATTCCAGCAGTGAAGTCGCTTCGGACCGGGATAACTTTAATTCACTGATCTGCAGGAGTACTTTGTTAAAAGTACAAGGATCTTCTAGTTGCGACAATATCGATAACTCTTTATAGCTTGGCTTTTTCACCGCTATCCACTCTTGAAACTCAAGAGGAGTCCGGAGGAGAGTGAGCAAAAAACTGCGAAAGATTTCATTATCTTTGAAATGATAATGTCGCTGAAGCTCAGGCCAGAACTTCAACCATTCTTGTTTTCGGTGGGCAACAAGGAGCGTCCAGTTTCGATAAATCTTAGCCAACTCTAGGAGGTTAAGCTCACAATAGAGTTCTTTAAAAAGACTGGCTATTTCTTTATCTGAGTGATCAACGGCCATTCCCTCGTGCTCAAACCCGGCCACAAGTGTGCCCCGCCAGGCAACGGCAGGAAGAAGTGGGCTCCAAGGAGTGCTCGGAGAGAAGTTCATGTCTCGACTAAGGCGATTAATATCTTGCAAAACCATGGGGCTAGATACCACGGCCCCGGCTGAAGGTCTATAATTGGAGGAGACTTATCAGTGACATCCGTGTAAAAAGTGCATAGATTTTGAGTATGGCCGATTGGAAATCCCGCGCTGAAATTTCAGGGGACGTAGTCTATTTTTCTTATGTTTCTAGTGGTTTAGAAGCCGCTAGTGAAGAGGTTTTTGTTTGGGACCTGGATAAGACCTATTTAGACACGAGCTTTGGAAACCTCAGGGACCTAATGAGAACGGCTCTCGAGAAAGCTTTCCAGAAAAAGAATGTACCCGGCACGGCTACATTGGTAACGGCTCTTAAAAACTCCTATATTCAGAGAACCGGACGAGACCGACTGCCGATCTTTTTTATTACAGCGAGTCCGCCGCAAATCGAGGGGAAGATTCGAGAAAAGTTAGAAATCGACGAGATTTTGCCCTTTGGGAGTTTCTATAAGGATAACCTTCGAAACTTAAAACCCAGTCGCCTTTGGCGTCTCACTCAGCAAATTGGCTATAAAATCCAAGCTTTGCTGCAATTACGCTTGAACCTGAATGAAAACGTCCGTCAAGTTTTATGGGGGGATGATTCAGAGTCAGATGCGATTATTTACTCCCTCTATTCGGATATTTGTGCTCGCCGCTGGTCTGAAACAGAGCTGCGCCACATTTTAAAAAACCTTCGAGTGATCGGTGGGCAGACTGAAACCATTCTTGAACTACAAGATAAAATACCTACCGGAGATCCCGTAGAGAAGGTTTATATCAACTTGGCTACAGACACTGATCCTGACTACTACATTAAATTTGGAAGGCGTCTTGTTCCTTCATATAATACCTTTCAGACGGCTCTTGATTTGTTTCAGGATGGCCGATTAAACACCGAACAGGTTCTGCGTGTCGCTCTTGATATTACAATGAACTATGGTTTTTCATTTGATGAATTAGAAAATAGTTTCGATGATCTCGTTCGAAGAAGGATTCTCGGAGCCAATAGTGTTGAAAAGATCTTACCAGCATTGAAAGAGCACGATCTTATTGCTTCAGACTTTGAACCGAGTCTCCAGCCTGCCAAAGAAGTCTCCCGCGTTGGAAGTCGAGTTTTTGAGCTCGATGGCGAGCATGAGCCATGGGTGCCTGAGCGCATCGACTACCTTCACGACTACCGTTAATTTTTAAACTGACCCATATTTCTGTGTTTATGGAATGAGGAGAATCAGGTTCTAGTTGTTCCAAGTATTCTGGGAGTCCATTTTTAGGGCCGGGCTCCTGCCCTTCTTGCCTAGTGCGCATCCGGCTGGCAAGAGCCCTAAAAATGAACCCCCATAACACTTTCCACAAAGAATGATTCTCTTCATTTCAAAAACAAAGAATTCTGATTCAATTTATAAATGAACTAGTGGCAGGTTGCTTTCTTTCGGCTTTTCAAGAGGAAGTTGTTGTGAAAGTAGGTGTAGATATCAAGACGATCCTGAAGGTGGTGAATTGTTTTAGATGTGCACCAGGTCCTTCTGACCAAACAACCTAAGTTATCTCGAATCATGGCACAAGTGTGATTGAGATAAAAAAGAGGATCGAAGCCGCCTTCCTTGAGTTCGCCTTGGCCAACGACACATCCTCTTCTTCCTCGATACTGGATGTAGTCGGCTTCGGGGAAATGTCGTGTAACAGTTTTAATGTAATGGGGATTTTGGTCGGATTCGATCGTGACCGGAGGCCCTAAAACTCTTTTAAGATCATAGAAAAGTTGCTCTCTTGTTTTGTATCTTTGGTCCTTTCTTCTGCCGTATTTTTTTCGAGACCTCTTTGCAAGTATGCCTTTGGCAGGCATAGTAGATGCTCTGGCTCCCAAAATTCTTTGTGAGTACTTTTCGACGACAACCGTAATGCTTAGGGGTTTCATTTTACTGTGCTCAAAAGTTTCCATGTCATCGAAAATAATTTCTTCGGCTGACGAGCTTTGAATTAACTGTTGTCGATTTTTCTCTCTCGCCACCCTGGCTAGAAACTTAACTTTCGAAGCGACCGTATTTTTACTGATACCCAAAAGGAGGGCGATTCGTCGTTGGGAGTTCTTGCTGGCGATGAGCTTGAGGATGATAGAATTAAGATGGCGTTTATTTTGGTGTATACACTTTTGAGTTGAGGCCTTCGAAAAAGTGGTATTACAACGGGTGCAAATGAACCGTTGGATGAATTTATAGTCGGACTTCCGTTTGAAAAATCCGTGTTTTCGAATTTCGCTGTGTTGGTGAGGGCATTTCGGGCAGTATCTCTTCATGGGCTAGAGATACTGCATTTAAAATACCTATTTGAGACTATCTGGGTTCCACATGAAACTGGGTCAGTTTTGTTAATTTTGCAGGGCCATTTGAATAGGGTATTCAACTTCTATAGGCTGGGCCTCGAAAGACTTAAACCTCGCTCTTTCAATGACCCTGAGGAGACAAGATTGGTATTTCTTATCTTCGATTTCACTATTAACAATGTTAGCTGCGTTCACTCGACCGGACGGCTCGATAATAAAACCAAGAGTCACTTGCCCTAATTTGACCTGACCCTTATTGCGATTGAAGTACTTAATATAACAGCGCTGGATAAATCGTCTTTGTCCAGCAATGACTTTGTCGATGTAGTCCATCGAAAGACTGCCCTTTGGTTCCTTGGGGCGTGGGGGAAGAGTCTTAGGGGCCGTCGGCGCAGGAGCAGGGGTTGGTTGCTCTTCGACGACTTGAATTGGTGTCGGTCTCGGTGTTTCAGCGGGTAGTTTGATGTGGATGTCGGATACGGAAGTATCTCCATCAATAAATCCCGATGGACTTTGAATGAGTTCAAAAACATTTTGATCGACTTGTGTGACGAGTTTCACCTGCCCCTGAAGGACGGTCACTTCCACTTTTCTTTCTTTGACGAAATAATCAACGATCAGACGGGAGCTTTCTTTCATCTCGAGTACGGCACCAGAATTAAATTGTAATATGGCCGATCCACCTGAGCCGGTCTCCCAAGTATCGAGATCATAAATTTCACTTCGAAAATTGACTTCTTGATCCTTGAGTTGGCCCTCTCTACGAACAAAGAGTTCTTTAACAGATTTAGCCGTGTAGCCCAACGCCACCGAGCTAGGACCTTGCTCTTCATCGTTACCATTTGGAGTTTGCAAAATGAGATAAACTCCCAGAGCCAATCCCAACAGAACGAGAATCTGCTTCACTAGAGGGAACCTCTTAAATTACTTGTTTGTTTCGGCTTCGGGTGCAGGAGCCGTTTCTTCAGTCGGCTTATCTGTTTCACCAGCCTCTGGAACCATTTGTTGAGTTCCAGCGCTATTGGGAACAAGACGATCCGTAACAGAAGTCTCGGGCTTTTTAGTGATGATTGTGAGAGCAATCGAGCTCACTGCGAAGAAGATACCGAGCCACTTAGTGACTTTCGAAAGAAATGTCGGCGCACCAGTTGCTCCAAACAAACTATTTCCACCGCCGCCCGACGAGAACATGCCAGCTCCGCCACCTTTGGGGTCTTGGATAAGAATGATTCCGAGTAGACCAAGTGCAACGAGTATATGAAAAATAGAAAGTAGAGTTTCCATGGATCTCCTTCAATTAAACAGAGCAGCAGTATAGGGGTTCGAGGGGGTCTAGTAAACTTTTTTTTTCGATTGGAGGCTTCAAGTAAAAGCTTAGTATTTATGAGGCTTTAGGCCACTCTTCGAGAAGGTTTTCCGGGGCGGCAAAACTCTTGAGCAGGATTCCCAAGCTTCGAGCCGTGAGTTGAGCGAAGCGAAGATGGTAGTCGTTAAGGACGGGGGCCTTATCTGGAAGTCGCGCTGATAGAACTCCAAACAGGTGTTCCTTAGAGCTAAATACAGGGCAGACGATCATAGAATTGAAGCTAATGCTTTGAACTTTTTTAAGGACCTCTTGCATCTGTGGTTCGTTTTTCAGATTGTCCAGTGCCAGCATTTTTTTACCATTGAGTACGTAATTGACCTCAGGATATTTTTGCAAGTCGATCTTAAGATCGTTGAGATCGCGATCATCACTTGAAGCGCGAACTTTTCCGATCATCAAATTGCTGTCACACTGAATGACTGACACGCGTACGGCTTTGAGTGCCATGGCCAGCATGTTTGTGAGGTTGAAAAGACTCCGGTGAAGGTTTTCGGAGTTGAGAACTTCTTTAAGGGCCAGGTCGGTCAGGTGAAGATAGAATTGTTCCTTTTCTCGGTCGTCTTCGTTAATCAAAGGGATCTGTTTGTTCTTTTGCAAATGAAGCACGATCCGAGAAAGTATTTCAGTGGGCTGATAGGGGCGAACGATATAATCGCTTGCTCCTCTTTTGAGAGCTTCATTCACGTTGGTTTCATGACTGTGGGCTGAAACGACAAAGACGCGACAGCCATCTTCGTGCATAATTCCCGACTCTTTCATAAATTTCAAAATATGCACGGCATTCCAATTGGGGAACATGTAGTCGACGATGAGGAATTTGGGATTCCACTCCAAGAGGAGAGTTTTTAACTGTTTTGGATCTTCCACCACATTGACGAGCATTCCATTTTCGGTCAGAAAATCGCGCAATCTTCTCGATATGGGGCCGTCGTCTGCGGCTATAATGACTCGCACATCTTTTAAATCCATATATCGATATCGGAATAATTTGCTCGTGATTTGAGATGTATTGCAGCACAGGAACTTACGCGCCACGACGTTCTAAAAAAGAATGACAGCCTTGCTTTGGTCCAGCAAAAAGAAGGTTATGGCTTTTATCGTATTTGAGGGACTGGATGGTTCCGGAAAATCGACTCTAATTAAGGCGCTAGACCAAGAGTTAGAATCAAAAAATATTTCGCGAATGATCACTAGAGAGCCCGGGGGAACTCCCTTGGCCGAAGAGATTCGCGGACTCCTTTTAAAAATTGGCGATGAAAAGCCCGTGGATCGTTGCGAACTTTTGCTCTATGAAGCGTCCAGGGCGCAACATGTGGACTATAAAATCAAGCCCGCTTTGCAAAAAGGGGATTGGGTCCTTTGCGACCGATTTTATGGGAGCACAGTGGCCTTTCAATGTTTCGCAAGGGGACTCGATCGAGAGTCGACGGACTGGTTAAACAATTATGCTGTTGGTGGAACCCATCCCGATTTAACGATACTTTTAGATCTCAGTACGGATGAATCCTTTAAAAGGCAAAACTCAAGAAATGATGAAAAAGATCGCATGGAAAGTGAGCCCACTGAGTTTCACAAAAAGGTGCGTGAAGGGTATCTGGCCCAGGCCAATGAAAACCCCGAATCCTGGCTCGTTCTCGACGCAATGGATTCTCCCGAAAAGTTACAAGCCAAGGTACTAGCTGAGTTGGAGCGAAGAAATTGGCTAAAATAGTCGATCGAATCAAAGGACATGAGAAAAATATCAAGCATCTCAATGCTTCTCTGAGTAGTGAGAGCTTGGCTCCGGCCTATTTATTTGTTGGGCTTCCAGGAATTGGAAAACAATTAGTGGCCAAACATATGGCCCAGTCCCTGGCCTGTGAAACTGCAAATATAGCATGTGGACAGTGTGGATCGTGTATACGTATCGAAAAAGGCCAGAGCGAGGCGCTTTTAGAAATCAAACCCCAGTCCTCTATGATCAAGATCGAAAGTGCGCAAAAGATTATTCAATTTCTTTCATTGCGCAGTCTGAGTCGGGGACGGACTGTCATTGTTCACGATGCCCATAAGATGAACCAGCAAACGGCCAATGCCCTTTTGAAGTCGGTCGAAGAGCCTCCCGAGCACAGTCACTTTATTTTTGTTACTTCTCAAGTTGGAATGATTTTGCCGACAATTCGCTCCAGGTCTCAGCAAGTGCACTTTTCACCGCTTTCAATTGATGAGCTTAAGGCGATTGCACCAAAAGCGCCTGAATGGGCTTTGTACTCAAGCCAAGGGCGAATGGATATTGTCCAGCAATTGCTCAATGAAGGGGAGAGTCACCAAAGAAGTGATTTCATCAATATGTTCTTTTCTATTATGCACCCTCAGGGAAACATCAACTCAATGAAAGACTGGTTGGGAGATAAGGAAAATACTCAAAAACTTCTTGAGACATGGCAACAACTCACGCGAGACCTCCTTTTTGTGAAGAAAAACCTGCAGCCGCTCATTCACAGGGACCAGGTTGAGCAATTTCAAAATTATAGGTCCTTGGACGAGCAAAATTTAAATGGCTTTTTTTGGGGATTATCGAGAATATTGAAAGATATGGAATTTAACGTCGACCGACTCCTATCTTTAGAAGATTTAGTGGCCGACTTTAGAAATAATGATTTAAGGGAAATATAGAGATCATGCGTGAAGATGATTTTGATGTAGATATAGACGACGACTTTTTGGATAACCCACCAAACTTGAAGCCTCTGCCTTCGCTCAAATCCTACAAATGGGAATTGGGTGATATTCCAGAAAGCCTCACCGAAAATGAAAAAGCTCCTCGCATGGTTCGGTCTGTGGGTGTGCGTTTTGGCGAGTTCGGAAAGGTTCACGATTTTTTCTGTGACGATGATGAAGATATTATGGTCGATGACCCCGTTGTTGCGGAATGCCCGGGCAAGGGCGTAATGCTCGGCTGGGTGGCAAAGGAACCCATTCGCTTTGATAATAGCGAGATCAAACTGCGACTCAAAAGAATTCAAAGAATGGCATCGGACGCAGATGTTGATCAATATGAACATTTAATGGCGCAGCAAGAACGTGCGCTTATGAAAACTAAAGAGCATGTCGCACGACTTAATTTAGATATGCAAATTCTAAATGTGGAATATACATTAGATATGCGAAAAGCCATCGTGTACTTTGCCAGTGAAAACCGCGTGGACTTTAGAAATCTTCTTAAAGAACTGGTTCACGATTTGCGTGCTAAGGTCGAACTCCGTCAAATCGGAGTTCGCGATCAGGCTAAGATGAAGGGTGGAATAGGGCCCTGCGGTGAGGAACTTTGTTGTAGTCGCCACATCAAGCGCTTCCATGCTGTGAATATTAAAATGGCTAAAGATCAAAACCTTTCCCTAAAGCCCACTCGAGTTTCAGGAATGTGTGGACGCCTTAAGTGTTGTTTGCAATATGAAAATGACGCCTATCGGTCCCTCATTAAAGGTACTCCCCACGTCGGACAAAAAGTTAAATGTTCAAAGGGCTGTGGTCGGGTTTCTGATGTGGATGTTCTCAGACAGTTTGTCGTCGTTCAGTTTGAGGATGGTCATGTTTCTCGAGTTGATGTGAAGGATCTTTTTAGGGACGGAAAAAAGACTGAGAAGTACGAGCACAAGAACGAAAAAATGGTAGCGACGACGGATCAAGGCGAGCTTCTTCAGCAAATTGAGAAGGCAAAGGAGGATCGGGGAGCGAATGATAAATCGCAAGAGGTCCCGGAAAAGCCCCAATCCGCCGATGTCGAAAGTGAAAACCAAGAAGAGAAAAAGAGTTAAGGGAGTTTTTAAGTGGCAGGATGGATTGATGTCCATACACACCTCAATTTTCTCGAAGATGAACCCGCCGAGGCTCTAAAGAAAGCCAAAGAAAGCGGTGTTGATCAGGTTATTACGATTGGTACTGAACCCAAAGATCATCCCATAGTCATTGAACTCGCCGAGAAATATTTTCCTCAGGTCCATTGTACGATCGGTGTTCATCCCCATGAAGGAATTCAGTATAATGATGAGGTCGAAAAGAGTATTCGATCCTATTTGGCCAATCCGAAGGTTGTTGCCGTAGCAGAAATTGGCTTGGATTTTTATTACAATCATTCGCCAAAACAGGAGCAGATCGAGGCCTTTCGCAGACAAATGGATTTGGCAATAGAGTTTGATTTGCCAGTTCAGATTCATACCCGAGATGCCGAAGCAGAAACTATTGAGGTACTTAAAGATTATAAATCGAAAGTGAAAGGCTTGATCCATTGCTTTACTGGGTCGGCTGAATTGGGCCGGGCTGCCTTAGACTGCGGTTTCGATATTTCTTTTAGTGGCGTTTGCACTTTTAAAAAAGCTGAGAATTTGCGGGAATTTGCCTTGGAAGTACCTTTGGAACGTCTGCATGTAGAGACAGACGCTCCCTTTCTCGCCCCGGTGCCCAAGCGTGGTAAGAAAAATACTCCAGCCTATGTTATTCATACGGCTGAACTTATTTCTCAGTTGAAGTCCGTCAGTCTTGAGGAGCTCAAAGAGCAGACCCGTAAGAATGCTGCTGGGCTTTTTCCGCGGATTCAGTGGGTAAATCCAGTTTAAGACCCTTCTCAAAAGCTGCTAGAGCCCTTCTCACCCATTGTAATCACTTGCTTTTTTTTTCTAACCGTGTCAATTTCCGAGCTTCACTAACAAAGGAGTCACGGTGGCTTTGCGAGTCGGAATAAATGGCTTCGGCCGAATTGGTCGAATTGCTTTCAGAGCAGGTTTTGAAAAAGTAGAAATTGTTGGAATTAACGACTTATCCGGTGACGGAGAGCGGACAGCTCACCTCCTTAAGTATGACAGTACTCACGGTACTCTTCCTTGGAATATCCAGGGCGAAGGCAGTACCATGCAGGTGAATGGTAAAACCATTCCAATTAGTAGCGAGCGAGACCCCTCCAATATTCCTTGGAAAGAATGGGGCGCAGATGTGGTTTTCGAGTGCACCGGTGCTTTTAAAAAGAAGGAAGACTTTTTAAAACACGTTGATGGAGGAGCAAAGAGAGTCATCGTTTCTGCTCCGGCTCCAGAAGCTGACTTAACTGCTGTTGTCGGAATCAATCATACAAATTATGACCCGGGTAAACACCATGTGGTGAGTAATGCTTCATGTACGACCAATTGTTTGGCTCCAGTCGCAATGGTTCTTAACGATCAATTTGGAATTGAACGGGGAATGATGACAACGGTTCACTCGTACACCGGTGATCAGAGAATTCTCGATAATGGGCACAAGGATCTTCGCCGTGGACGAGCTGCTGCCATGTCCATGGTTCCGACCACGACAGGTGCTGCTAAGGCAGTAAGTTTAGTTTTGCCTGAGCTCAAAGGTAAGCTCGACGGCATGGCTGTTCGCGTTCCCACACCCAATGTATCTCTAGTGGATCTTACTGTTGAATTGCAGAAAGCTGTTACAAAAGAAGAAGTAAATGAAAAACTTCTTACGGCATCATTAGGTGACCTTAAGGGGATTCTTGCCTGTGAATCGGCGCCACTTGTTTCTATCGATTTTAACGGTAATACCCATAGTTCGATTGTTGATTTACAAAGTACCATGGTCATAGGTGAAAATATGGTTAAGGTTCTTTCTTGGTATGATAACGAAGCTGGATTTAGTCACCGCATGGTGGATCTTGCTCTACACATGGCTGAGAAAGGTCTGTAAATGACTCGATTTTTGGATGGTATTCCGCGTATCGATCAAGTGGATCTTAAGAATAAAAGAGTTTTTATGCGTCTTGATCTGAACTGTCCGATTAAGGATGGTAAGGTTGCGGATGACACGAGAATCAAGGCGGCCTTGCCGAGTATTAAATATGCGATCGAGCAAGGTGCAAAGTTGGTTTTGGCCTCTCACTTGGGGCGTCCCGAGTCTGCTGCCGATAAACAGTATTCTTTAGAGCCGGTCGCTGAGCGACTGAATGAACTTCTGGGTACGGAAGTTCTTCTAATGGAAGATCCTGCATCCGATGGCCCCAAAAATCTACACATCGGCCTGAATCAAAATCAAATTATTCTTTTAGAAAACTTGCGCTTTCACAAAGGTGAAAAGAAAAACGATGTGGAACTCGCACATCAGTGGGCTTCCTATACTGACGTTTATATTAACGATGCTTTTGGTGCAAGTCACAGGGCCCACGCAAGTATTGTGGCATTAGCTGAGTCAGTTGAGACGAAAGCTCTTGGCTTCTTAATGTTCAATGAAGTGGAGAAGCTGAGTCAGATTCTGGAGACTCCAGAATCTCCTTATTGGGCTATTCTCGGCGGATCAAAAGTTAGTGATAAGATTCAATTGATCGAAAACCTAATTGATCGAGTTGACGGCTTCGTTATTGGTGGGGCTATGGCTTATACTTTCTTGAAAGCCCAAGGTATTGAAGTCGGAGCATCACTCGTTGAAGGAGATAAAGTTAAGTTTGCAGGAGAACTCATCAGTCGAGTTGAAGCCCGAGACAAAAAGATTTTATTGCCGATTGATCATGTTGTAGCCCAGAGTTTGGATGAGTCGGCTCCGTGTAAATCGACGGAAAGTTCTGCAATCCCACCCGAATGGATGGGATTGGATATTGGCCCGAAGACGCAAATGCTTTATCGCGAGGAACTCAAGAACGCCAAGACCATTTTGTGGAATGGACCGATGGGGGTCTTTGAAAATCCTAATTTTGCTAAAGGAACAATGAGCTTGGCCAGTAGCTTTGCGGAACTTCAAGATGCCTTTACTCTAATTGGTGGAGGGGATTCTGCGGCTGCTGTGAACCAGTCTGGCCTTAGTGACCGCTTTAGCCACATCTCAACCGGTGGTGGAGCGAGTTTAGAATTCCTTCAGGGGAATGAACTTCCTGGGATCAGTGTATTTAAGAAATAATAAAGGAGACTCCCTTGCGTGACTTTATCTGTGCAGCTAATTGGAAACTCAATAAAAGTCCGAGAGAAGCTGTTAGTTTCTTTAAGGAGTTTCTTCCTATTGTCGAAACGTCTAATTCCCGATCCAAGATTTTATTTTTTGTTCCAGCCATTGATTTATGGGTGAGCCAAGAAGTCTTGCGCGATACAGAAATTGGCTTTGGACCGCAAAATATATATTCAAAAAATGATGGTGCTTTTACGGGTGAAAATTCAGCCAGTGTATCTAAAGAAATTGGATGTACTCATGCTCTCGTTGGGCATAGTGAAAGACGAAGTCTCTTTTTTGAAAGTGATGAACTCATTGCCGAGAAGGTTAAAACAGTACTTGAGCAAAATTTGCATCCCGTAATTTGTTTAGGCGAATCTCTTGAAGAGAGAAAGACCGGAAAAACCAATGAAGTTATCGGTCGTCAATTAAAGGCAGCTTTGAGCCACGTTGATTCAGAGAAAAAAGTAACTCTTGCCTACGAGCCGGTATGGGCCATCGGAACTGGTGAAGTTGCCACTCCGGAAATGGCAGAAGAAGCCCATTCCTTTTTGCGTTCGCAAATGAATGACCTTAAAGGGAGTGCCTTTTCTGAGAAGACCTCTATTTTGTACGGTGGAAGTGTGAAGCCAGATAACTGTGAAAATCTAGCGAAAATGCCTAATATTGATGGCTTTCTCGTTGGAGGAGCCTCACTCCAGGTGGAAAGCTTCTCCCAGATTTGCACAGCTCAGTACTGAAATAAGATTGATTCTAAGTAGGCAAAATATCCGAACAAAAACTTGTAACGCGAAAAGTCATTAGACACAAAATTCAATAAAATTAAGGGGTTGCAAGAAAAAGCTCGATTTTTTCTATGGCCTTTTGCTAGACTAAGGTTGGGCTTAATCTGTGGGTGGTTGTTTTTAGGAGGTTCCATGAGCGACCACGATCATCGTCTTTTTATTCGTAAGTGCCATCACTGTGAGGCAATCACAGAAAGGCAAGGGCAACCAGTAGAGCATTGCGACTCCTGCGGAAGATCACTAGGTCTCTATTACTTTTTCCGAGAAACAGAAATCGAACCATTGAGTGACGATCGGCTTAGACCGCGTCCTAATCATAAAGAATTTAATCTCCCGGTCCGGGGATTAAGTGTTTGTTGGTAAGGCCTATCCAGTTTATAAAGGGACGAAACAGGAGGTTCTATGAAGAATATTTCTGACGTCTCTTTAGACTCGGTCAAAAAAGCACGTGAGCTTATTGACTCTACGATCGTTCGCACTCCTGTTTTTAAACTGAATAATTCCAAAGATTTCTTTCCTGAAGACTGTTTTGTAAAATTAGAAAACCAACAGTTAACCGGAAGTTTTAAAATCCGAGGTGCACTCAATCGCATGAACAATCTTTCAAGCGAGCAAAGAAAAACCGGTGTTATTGCGTCGAGTGCTGGTAATCACGCCCAAGGAGTCGCCTATTCAGCGACTCAACTTGGTGTGAAAAGTCATATTGTCATGCCTGAGAATTCGCCTCTAGTAAAGATATTGGCGACTCAGAAATATGGTGGAGAAGTCATTTTAAAGGGTGAAATGTATGACGATGCCTACAAGCATGCGCGTTTTCTAGAAAAAGAAAAGGGATACTTTTTTGTTCATCCCTATCAAGATCCTTATGTAATTTCAGGGCAGGGGACTATCGGTCTTGAACTTTTGGAACAAGTGGAAAATTTGGGCCAAGTTGTAATACCGATCGGCGGTGGTGGCCTTATCAGTGGTATTTCAATGGTTCTTAAAACCTTGAATCCCAAAATTAGAGTGGTAGGTGTTGTTTCTGCTGCTGCCCCTGGAATGAAACGGTTTTTCGAAGGTGAAGACCTTTCTAAGATGAAAGTGCAGCCAACGATTTGCGACGGTATTGCGGTCAAGAATCCAAGTCCTGAAATGTATGAGAATTTTATATCTAAATATGTCGATGAAATCGTATCGGTCACCGATCAAGAGGTATCACAAGGCATCGTCTACTTATTAGAGCACTTAAAGACTATGACTGAGGGCTCTGGAGCTGCAGGATTTGCAGCTCTTCTCTCTGGAAAAATTAAACCCATTAAAAATACTTGTGCTCTTCTCTGTGGAGGTAATATTGATCTCAACACTGTTTCTCGGGTGATTGAGACGGGGCTTCGAACGCGCGGTCGCCTAGCACGTATTGCAGTCGTTGTTGATGACCTGCCTGGGTCTCTTGACCTATTAACCCACGTTATTGCTGAAAAAAAGGCCAATGTCCTCGATGTGGATCACGATCGAGCTTCGACAGACCTTCTATTGCGGCAGACTCGAATTATTTTCACACTCGAAACCAAGTCTCTTGATCACGTCAAAGAAATCAAGGACCACCTTAATCAAATGGATGGCTTTCACGTCGATTAAGCACTGGTTGAAGGTATGAACATAGGATTTACCTATAGTTAAAATTGAACCTATTAATTATATTTAATCCTGTGGTTCTAATAGTCTCCCGTAAACCAATTAAGGGGGCATACATGAACCAATTTTTAACTTTCGTATTAATCGTTCTTTTCACTCTTTCAGCTCAAGCGCAAGATTTCAACGGAATGGATATCACAGACCAGAAAAGCTTAAACCTAGCTGAGTCTTCAGTTTCAGCGGTCTTTCATTATCCTGGGCAAAATGAATGGGGCATTTGCGCGGTTCAAGTGATCGCCAGTCGCTATGGGACTATGCAAACTATTGATCAATTAGTTCAAAACCTCGATATTTACACCATGCTTTCGGGAAATAATGGCACTCCTGTTCACATTGTGAATAAACTGTCATTCGAAGTGAAATTACTTCCTTGGACCTATGTAGACGGTGTTTCTATTGTAACCAAAGATGGAAGTTCTTTAGGAGATACAATATCTCGCGTACTCGGACCTCATTCTAAGGTCATCATGCGACCACGTTTTTGCAACTCTTCTGATGATATCCAGCCTTAATTTTTTAGTGAAATTGAAATATACCTTGCATGTCTATGCAATATCCTAATCCGCAAGGGCAGAGAAATCTGCCCTTTTTAAGTTTCGTCGGGGCCTTGAGTACCCGCAGGTGCAGGTGATGCAGCTCCATTGCATAGAGCTTCAAGATTGCGTTGGACACCATTGCGGTGAGTTTCACCCATAAGAATAACTCCGTCACCGCTTTGGGCAAATGCTCTCTCGGAAATGACCTGTTCCCTTCCAGCGTTGGCCTCGGCGTAGGATTCAGCATTGCTGAAGTAGGCCCTCAGAGCATCATGGGCAGAAGGATTGACACCTTCAAGAGCCCGATCGATTTCAGCCTGGGTGAGAGCTCGGTTTTCGCTTCTTGCTACGTAGTAAACTTCTTCTGCCCGGTCGATTTGCTCCTGGCTAATTCCGTTGGGAGCGAGTGAAACTATGTGATCGAATGATTCTTCGTTGAGTCTTTGTGCTTGGTAGTAAGGAGCTCTCGCCTCTTCTGTCTCGAGGGGAATCGTTCGAATTCTATTGGCGACTTCTGGTGCCAACTCTCCAAGTGCGATTGAGTCGGACCTATAAAACAAGTGAAGAATATCTCTCAATCTCTCTGGTGGAAGGTTGGGTACAGTAGATAACTGTTGCTTCATATGGCGATATTCGGCAACAGAAGCTTCAAGAGAGTGATAGGCTTCCATTTCGGGTGTGGCTTCGATTCCCACCCAGCTAATAGCTTGAGATTGAAGAAGCTCTCGAAGGGCGGCAGTTTCCGCCCTTTCTCTTTCGATAACTTGAACAATGTCAGGTCTGTCAAAAAACTCTCTAACGGTTTTTGCATAGTCCTCGGGAGTTGTAGTGGCTCCGAGCAATGCCATTAATTCCTCGCCCTGGCCCCTGAGATGACGGCTAAAGTGCGTAAAAACTTGACCGCCATTAATAGTAGCCACGTTGACACTATTACCATGACTTTGAAAGTTACAAGCCTTGGCCCTATTCAAAGGGAGGAAGAAAAATAAGACAAGAAAGAAGAGAGCGGCTCTAAGAAAAGTCATTTCTTTTTCCGGGTAAGAATACGAATGACCTTTTTATTGAGACGAGACAGTTTTTTGTAAAACTGGATGCAATCCTCTTTACCGAGGCATTTGACTTTCAAACTCATTCGCAGTCGATCCCATTCTGTTTGATTTCGTGGCTCCAAAAAATATCTCGAAGCCGAATCTATATTCTTTTTGCAAAAGTTTAGTGAATTTTGGTCACTACTACTGATCCATATTTCTTTGCCAAAAAGTGCAGGATGACATTTTGTTTTGAGTTCTTTGTTTTTTGTTAAAAGGATAGGGCTCAAAAATTTGTACTGTGGCTCACTAAAGAGCTTTACCAAATAATTTATATAAGCTTTGCGGTGCTTAGAATGAAGGCGCGCTAATTGACTAAACTCAATTAAATCTCTCGCTGTTTGGGATTTTGACTTTTCCATATTTTTGACAGGGAGACTCGTCCCCAATGTGGGGAGTAATATAAGTAAAATGAAGATAAAAGCGCGTAAGATCACCATTTGTTATCGGGTGCCTAGCTGTAAATCTTAAATTGAGATGTCTCATTTTAATACGAATGAAGTTTCTAAATATGGTCACTCGTCGGCGGAGGAAGAAATCCACCGCCGCCGGCAGTAAGAATTTTGAGGCTATCTCCAGCTTTAAAGTCAATGGTACCAGCTTCAGAAAGCTCTACTCCTTCGAGAAGATCTTTTTTATCGCGAAGAAGTTTGAGCTGGCTCATTTGCCCCTGTTTACCGCCTTTAAATCCATCGATTTTGATGCCTTGATCTGCGAGGATCCAATCAAGCTTTCCATCCTCGGTAAGGTGAAAAGTCCACGAGAGTCCTTCGCCACCATTCTTTTCACCACGGCCACCTGATTGGGGCCGCGAAACCACACCACCTACTCTAAGGGGATAGTGACTCTCTAAATACTCGATCGAAAGAGTGGCGAAATCCTTGAGCCAAGGATTCCATCCTCTCTTTCCATGAAGGTGTAGACTAGCGCCTCCACCACCGAGGAAAGGTCTTGAAAAGGATTGTCCATTGGCGAACTCGAGACCGGCTAGCAAGGGCAAACATGCATTGCTAGCGGTGATTCCTTCGCGGTGGATCTGATTGAGCATAGTGAGAATTAACTCGCAAACGAGTGGAGCCATGAGTAGTTGTGTTAGCGAATTACCGTTGGCAGTTCTCTTTTCGCTCTTGGTTCGCGGAGGTTTTATACTCAAGTATGAAAGCAAGCCATGATTTAGAGGAATGTCTCCTCCCAATGCGTAGACTAATGCGAGACTAGCACAGCTCAGATAATCAGTGTCATCAAAAGTAAAGGGCGCATTGAGTTCACATCGATTAAAATCAATGTGAACCTGTTCCTCTTTTTGCAATTTCATTTGCAATCGACTGCCCATAAAAGTTTTACTGAGTTTCTGTTCTTCAAATCGAAACTCTTCCATAGATTCATGGGTTGTCATGAGAGTTGATCGAAAGAGAGCTTCGATGGAGCTTTTTTCAAAAAGCTGGGGGTTCCACAGGCTCAGGTCAAAAAGTTGTAGGCGTATTGTTTGTAGGCGATTAATGCTCGACAAGACTCTGTCTTTGAAGTGTGAGCCAAAGCCTGCTTCCATAGCATCGAGCATGGGTGCCTGGAGTTCGTCATTAGTAAAAACGGGAACAGGTGGGAGGCTTTGATTTGAAGAATCTTTATCAATTCCTTCCCAAATAAGATCACCCGCTAAAAACTTCTCACAAATAAAAAACAACTCTTTGGATTTAGGGCTTGCTTGAAAATACAATATGGCAACGAATTCACTGAGACCACAACCAGAAATCTCGGGATCATTGGTGAGTATGATGTCGCCATCTGAAGGTTTCAAATAATCTTTAACCAATTTGCCCGCTTGAGCCATAGCCATAAGATCTAGAGGAAGGCTTGGTTTTGCCGAGATAATTTGTCCGAGGTCATCGCAAAAACAAAAGCGGTGGGTCGAATCAAGAATTCGATCGAGTAGATTTTGCAGCTGAATACTTTTATTCGTGGCACGACTCAATCTTGATTTCCTCCGGAGCTGAGTAACTGGCTCTTAAAAAAAGCATAGTTTTCAACAAGCTCCAATTCAAAGGGTGGTTTTAAAGACTCTATTCCTCGTTTTACTATTGATGCCAGCGGACCAGCAAAGTGTATTTGGTCACCCATTCTATTGAGCAGAATTTCATTGAGGATAAAACTGTAAACGGATTTTTCGAGCTGAGTTTGATCTTCGATAATACTCGAAGTTTTAGAGTTTTCAGAACTAGAAAACGAAAATAGAATTTCTTGGAATCGACTTTGAAGTTTTGCAAAATCGAAACTATCAAAAATATCGGGCCTGTCTTTTGCCTGTGCTCCTAAAATTAGAACATCAAAGACATTGGGGCGTAGGGAGGGCGATAGAAGTATGGAACTCGAACCTGGGATCGCCACATTAACCATAGCCTGTCCCCAAATACTGTGGGAGACCGGGCTAGAAGCCTGGATTTTTAATTTCTGTACATGGGGGCCGGCTTCACTGCGAATCGCATAAAAGAACTCGTCGAAACCAAAGTAAGCAAAGTCCTGAACAAGGTGACTCTTCTTAAACCAATTCTCTAAAAGAGGAAAGAAGCTTAATTCATTGCTTCCTGCCAGATCGGTGGCGCCAATGACGTCTAAAGAGGAACTCTCTCCTTCGAGTCCTTCAATAACTTTTAAATCCTCGCTTAACAAACTTGCAGTAAAACTTGTCCTGAGGCATTGGGACCAACGAACCACTTCATCTTTAAAATTATCCCAATCGCAGGACTTAAAGACTTGGTAGCCCTTTTCTTTAAAAAAGGTATAGGCCTGATTTTCGTTTGTATTATTTTCGGTGCTATGGAGAAAACAAATGGCAATCGTTTCAACTTTTTCCATCTCAAATTTTGAATGGAGCGCTTCGAGTTCTTCTAATTCTAAAGGCTTAAGTATATCGCCAGTAGCAGAAGTTCTTTCAAAAACTGGAAAAACTCGGTCATGGGTGTCGACATAAGAAATATAATCACTCGGGATTTGGTTTTGATAGCGTCCTTGAAGATCGAGCCAATGTTCCATCCCCGAAGTCGTTATCAGGGCAGGGCATTTAATTTGCCCGCGAATAACGAAAGACTCCGTCGGGGGTGGTAATACTTGAATTCTGGGAGTTGCGTCGCAATGCGTTTTTATGTCCGAGATCATATCTTTCGGCAGAGCCGTATGATTCCAACGATATCGGCGGTGGAAACCATCGGGGCCACTGACCTCGATAAAGTCGGTTTCTAAACTTAGTCCAAAAGTTGGCTCCATCTTGAATCCTCGCGCGACTATTGCTACATATAGCCATTCATTTTAAAAAGGAGCAAGTCCCTGTGAAAGTTTCTGAAGAAATCCGTAGTTTGATTCCCTACAAACCGGGTAAGCCAATTGAAGAGACCAAGAGGGATTATAATTTGACTGAGGTTGTTAAACTTGCCAGTAACGAAAACCCCCTCGGCCCCAGCCCCAAGGTTTTAGGTGCAATTCAAGAAGCTCTTCCCGAAATTCATCGCTATCCTGATGCAAGCTGCTTTCAGCTGAGTGAAAAGCTCAGTGGCAAGCTGGGAATTGATAAAAATCATATTGTGTTTGGCAATGGCTCTAACGAACTCATAGACCTGGTTATAAGAGTATTTTGTGAGCCCGGTTCACGGGTATTGATGTCTGATAAATCGTTTATTGCCTACAAAATATGCGCTCAAGCGGCTCGAGTCGAAACAAAAGAATTTGCCATGGGCAATGACTTAAAGATCGATGCTTCGGGAATTGCCGAGTATTTTGAAACTACAAATGACCCAAAAGATCGCGTTCTTTTTATTGCAAATCCCAATAATCCGACTGGGAGTTACATGGGGAATGAAGAGATTCTCAGAATCTGTGAAGCGACAAAAGGCCGTGACAATTTCATGTTAATTCTCGATGAAGCCTATAATGAATTCGTGAGGGCCCCTGATTACCCCGATGCTCTAGAGCTTGTAAAAAAATACAAACACGTAGTGAATATGCGAACAATGGGGAAGGTTTATGGCCTTGCGGGAATTCGTATTGGCTATATGATTGCTCACCCAGAACACTGTGATTACATCCACAGAGTTCGCAATCCTTTTAATGTCAATTCTTTGGCACAAGTGGCAGCTCTTGCGGCCCTTGACGATCAAGATTATTTGCAGAAAGCGCAACGTACAAATTGGGCGGGGTTGGATTATTTTTATAATGAGCTGGAAGGCCTAAAGCTTCCGTTTATTCGCTCCGAAGCCAACTTTGTTTTGTTTGATAGTCGTCGAAATGGTGGCCAGTTTACCGAAGAGCTCCTAAAAAAAGGGCTGATTGTTCGCCCGATGGCGGGATATGGACTGCCGAGGCATATTCGCCTGAGTGTGGGCTTGGAATCTGAAAATCAATTTGCTATGAAGCGAATAAAAGAAGTACTCGATATTTTACCTGAGGAGTCCCATTGAGCTTAACAAATCCAGTCATCACAATTGATGGGCCCGCGGCCAGTGGCAAATCTTCAGTAAGCCGTGAAATTGCTAAGCGTTTGTCCTGGAATTGGGTCTCTACCGGTGCTTTTTATCGGGGCCTTGCTTACGTGTCGATGCAAGAGGGAACTCCCTCTCAAGATGAAAAAGCCCTCGCTATGTTAGCAAAATCAGATTGTTGGTCGGTTGAGATGACTTCCGAGAAAACGGCTGTCATCTATCAAATGAAGGATGTGACTGCCGAAATTAATAGTGAAAAAACCGGGTCTATTGCAAGCGTGATTAGTCAGTACCCCGAAGTGAGAGCGGCTCTCTTACAAGCGCAAAGGGACTGCAGTCTCCAGCCTCCGGGCTTGATTGCCGAGGGCCGAGATTGCGGTACGGTTGTCTTTCCTGAAGCGATACTAAAAGTCTATTTAACGGCTCGAAGTGAAGATCGAGCTAAGCGCCGAGCAAAAGAGCAGGGACTTGAATTGGAGTCCACTGTTGAGGAGCAAAAACTTCGCGATGAGCGCGATGCTTCCAGAGCCTCAGCCCCCATGCAAGTACCTGAAAATGCTCTAGTTATTGACACCTCGAGCCTCGGCTTTGAAGAGGTTGTTGCACGCATTGAAAGTGAACTCAAAGGTCGGATCTAAAGGGAAAATTTTCCCGATTCCTGACTCAAATCGCCCTCCATTTGAGTTCACAGATATTTATCAGATTTCTCTTTGACTTTAGGCATTTAGGCTCTATAAATAGCCTCTCTCAAAAAATTGTGGCAATGCGTCCCTATATTGAGAAATTCTATTAGGCACAGGTTCGCCTGTGGCCGGAGGAGGTACAAATTTACGCTATGGCTGATAATCAGAACACCAAGAATCTAACAAAGGCCCAAATCGAGCGGCAGAAGATTCTTGCCCTGCTTGACGAGGGGGAAGACAAACAAGAGGAAACGAGAGAAGGTGAATTTAAAGAACTTTTTGAAGGTTCCTTACAAAATCGAGACTTTAAGGTTGGTGACGTAGTCACTGGTCGAGTTATCGAAGTTCAATCGGACTATGTCCTCGTCGACATTAATTATAAGTCAGAGGGTTTAATCGACCTCTCAGAATTTCGTGTCGTAGAAGGTAAAACTCAAATTAGTCCTGGTGACGAAGTTGAAGTTTACATCGAAAAGATTGAGAACGAAAACGGTATGGCAGTCCTCTCTAAAGAGAAGGCCGACATGCTTCGCGTGTGGAATGATATTTCTCGCGCAGCTGAAAGCGAAGAGCTTATCGAAGGTACAATCATCTCTAAAGTTAAAGGTGGTTTGAGTGTCGATATCGGTGTTAAAGCTTTCTTGCCTGGATCTCAAATCGATTTACGACCAGTTCGCAATATGGATGCTTACATTGGTAAGTCCTATAAATTCAAAGTTATTAAATTCAATAAGAAACGTGGAAACATTGTTCTTTCTCGACGAGCTCTTCTCGAAGAAGAAAGAGAAAATCTACGTAACCAAACTATCGATACAATGAAAGAAGGTAGCCAGGTTAAGGGTATTGTTAAAAATATCACTGACTACGGTGCATTTATTGATCTCGGTGGAATGGATGGGCTTCTCCACATCACTGATATGAGTTGGGGCCGCGTTAAGCACCCATCTGAAATCCTTAATGTGGGCGATGAAATCGACGTACAAGTTCTTAAGTACGATAACGAGCGTGAGCGTGTTAGCCTCGGCTTGAAGCAACTCCAAGAAGATCCTTGGGAAGCGGCGAAGGCTCAATACCCTGTGGACACTCGTCTTCACGGTAAAGTTGTTTCACTAGCTGAATACGGTGCTTTTGTTGAACTCGGCGATGGAATCGAAGGTCTTATTCACGTTTCTGAAATGTCTTGGACGAAGCGAGTAAAACATCCTTCACAAGTTGTGAATGTTGGCGATGAAGTTGATGTGATCGTTCTCGAAGTGGATAGTACAAACCGTAGAATTTCTCTGGGTATGAAGCAATTGATGCCGAATCCTTGGGATGAGCTCGGTGGAACCTATCCTCCAGGAACTATTATTGAAGGTGAAGTGAAGTCGATCACTGATTTCGGAATCTTTGTAGGTATCGAAGACGGAATTGACGGACTCGTTCATATTTCTGACTTCTCTTGGACGAAGCGCGTTCAGCACCCGAGCGAAATGTTCAAAAAGGGTGACAAAGTTCGTGCGGCTGTTCTCGGTGTTGATACTGAAAACGAGAGATTCTCTCTTGGTATCAAACAACTTGAAGCAGATCCTTGGGCTAATATTGATCAAAAGTACTCTGTTGGTTCACAGCACGATGTTAAAGTCACTAAGACTGCAGACTTCGGAGTTTTTGTTGAACTCGAGGCAGATATCGAAGGTCTGATTCATATTTCTGAACTCAGTACTGATAGAATCAATAAGCCAGAAGATTTCTGTAATGTTGGTGACACCGTTAAAGCAGAAGTTATTACTATCGATAGCGACGCTCGAAAAATCGGCTTAAGTGCTAAGCTTGTTAAACTTCGCCAAGAAAAAGGCGATGTTGATGAGTACATCAAAAAAGCCACTTCAACATCTAAAACCACTTTTGGTGAGATGTTCGGCGACGCCCTCGAAGGCTTCAAAAAAGACTAAGGTAGAAGCTTCCTTTTGGTAGCATTACCGCGTCAGTATTCTTAAATATTATAAGCCCTGTTGGAAACAACAGGGTTTTTTTTATTAGTAACTAACTTGAACTTTCTCTTTTAAATGTCGGTGGGGAATTTTATAGACACGGTAATTTTGCGAAGCTCGCAATCGAAACTCCAGATGGAATCGTTTCTATTGTAGATATCCTCTCAGCAATTCCACGCCGCTTTCGCTTACGGTAAGGATTTCTATTTTACGAATTTTTCGAGTCGGTCTCTGTTAATTGTTTGATTTCCAGGTGAAAATCGCGAGCCTTCAACCCATGCCATAGAATGGTCGGATTGTTGGGCCAGCCATTTTACAAAGTCTTCTTTTGCGGCAAATCTGTGCACGGGCTCCCAAATTACACAGTCGTGAACCTCACCATACTCGAAATTGTTTTCATAGAATTGCAGACCCGTCCCGCAGTAATCTCTGTGGCGGTACATGAGTTGTTCGCCGGTTAAAAGTTTATCGGCCACTTTTTCTGCGAGGTCTTTGCCATAGGGGGACTGGTCGTACTGGGTCTTCACGCTTTACCTTCTTTTAGAATCAAGTGTTCGCATCTAGTTATTGAGGTTTGTCTCAAAATAATACGTCAAATGAGTGGAGTTTTGCATGGCAATTAAGGGCATTAGCCTAATTTTTGGTGTTTTTTGGAATGCCAAGTCTTGTTTAGGGGCAACTAATAGGCATCGCTTTTGAATTTATATCATTTCAAAGAATAAAGAGATGTGAGGTTGAAGTGATGGAATATTCAAGACAAGCGAGGTTTTCTCGTCTGAAAATAATTTTGATTCTAATTATTGGGTTCAATTTACTGTGGACTGAGGTTCGGGCGCAAGATTCTGGAGTTAGCATTGATTATAGTTTTGGAATCGAGGGCTCTGATTTGCCAGTCCGGCTGAGGGCTTTTGGTACGGGAGAGATCATTCGAATGGATTCTCGCATCTGTTTGGAGCGGTTGAACGCAGCCGTCGACGAATTGAAAGCTGAGTTGGAGGATGAAGATAAGTACAGTGTGGTGGAAGTTTTTCCACAAGTATACGAAGGCCGAATTACTCAGGTGAATGTCCGTATCGGTGACGGTAAAGGAAGGTACTCGCAACGCAGAACAATTGACCTTCTTAAAGACAATCTTTGTAATCGTCTTGGTCCAGACTTCTTAGTGAATCAGGTCAGGCAAATTTCGAGTGAGTGGATGGTGCCTGAAGCCCCTTCAGGTGTTGATCAGAATACATCTGCAGGTAACGATACCTAATTCTAATCTTAGAGTTCCCCATCGAAAGTGGTGAAGAACATACATCGAGTTCGCGAAAATAACGCGGAAGCGCTACCGTAAGGAAGCTTCTACCTTGTGATGAGGAAGCTTCTACCTTGTGATGACACGATATTGCTACCAAAAGGAAGCTTCTACCGTAAGCTAAGGTATGAGTAAATTTGGGGAACCTATTCAATATATACAGAGTGAGCGGATTGAGTTTCCGGATTTTGATTTCACCTATGACGGCATGGTCGATCCGGAATCAGAGCGCGAAGATAAAACAACAGCATCTTTAAGGTATCGTTTTTTTGAGGCGAGAAAAGACGGCCACTCCTTAATATTAAAAGTCGTACACGGACAGCTACCTCCTCCTAATCAAGATTTCGAGTTCCTGGGCAAAAAGTATCGACTTTATACTTTTTCAGGGCCGGACGGAAAACGGCTTCAAGAGCGGCATTTAATTATTGAGGAGCTGAGTTGAACGTTCCTAATGTTATTGATGGTGCGATGAGGTTTCTTAGAATTCTTGAGGAGCTCGAGCGAGGTCTCGAGGATTTTCTTGAACAAGAAAATCCATTTGATCGTTATTACAAAGACTTAAGAGTCATAGCCTTTCGTTTAGAGGTTTTGGGTAAAGTCTACAGAAAGTTAGATCCCCGGTTTGAGGAGATTCGGATTCAAGCCAAACTCTTAGAAGATGCGCTCGGCGCTTACGATCTAGAAAAGGAACTTCTGGAGTTTTTGGCTGAGGCCAACTCGGAACTGGGGGCTGAATTTCAACACAGAGACTACTTGGTAGATGCCGTCGGTAATGGTCAACTCATGCAAATGGGCTTTATTTCTGATCACATTGAAAATGATTGGCTCAAGAAAGATCGGGTCGGGCAAATCCGCTCGCAGATCATTGATTTTTCATTCTTCGAGAATAATAAGGACAGGGAGTTCTTTGGTAATCGCCTTGCAAAACGTCTACTGAAGCTTCAGGAGCGGATTGATCAGGATTACTACCCCCATGAAGAAATAGAAGTGGGCACTCATAAATTGAGGCGAGAAATTCGATATATTGCTATGATGATTCAGTTCGCCGATGGACTCTTTACATTAGAAAGTGAGAGTTCATTTCACAGGAAGATTGAAAAAGAATTTTCACATTATCCACTGGATGAAATTCGCAAGAGCCGGTTTGTTCAATTGCCAAAGCCAGCAGTGAATAAAGAGATTCCACTGGCACAAAGCCCTTACCTTGTTACAACCCATTACATTGACCTTCTTGGAAAAGCAAAGGACTGGGGTGGGTGGATCGATCAAATTGCCGCCGTTTTTGATCGGTCAGAGAATCTTTCTCTCAACCTTACACCCGAACATTACGCCCACGATATAGTCAGTCGGGTTTCTGGTTTTGAAGAAGCTAGCGAAACCCATAAAGAATTGCAGAAGGAAATTACCGATTCACAGATATTTTCTCGTTGGGCTACTGACATCCAGAAAGAGATTATTTCCTAGGCATAATCGTTGTCAGATAGATAGGATGCTTCTCGAAATTGACACGATATTGCTACCAAAAGGAAGCTTCTACCGGCTCTTGTGCCAAAGGCCTTTTTAAGTCAATCTAGGTGGGGTAAGGAGTTCAATCGTGGCCAAGAGTTCAAAAAAGAAAACAAAAGCTTCCAAGAAGAAAGTCGCTAAGAAAAAGGCGTCAAAAGCGAATTCGGCTCGACTGGCTCAAAATTTGCCTAAGAAGAAGCCCCAAAAAAAGGCAAAGAAGAAGGCAAAGAAAGTCCTAATTACTTCAAAGAGCGAGGCCAGAAAGCTTCGAAGTGCCTCTGTCCACGATATCTGGCCCGGGGAGCGGGAGCTTATTGAAAAACCGGAGCGCCTCAAATACGTGCGCAAACTCGTCAAACCCAAGGGGTGTGTTTTCTGCAAGGCGGCAAAGCGGGGTGTGAGTTTTGAGAGTCTTTGTTTGTATAAGGACGACAAGGCCATGGTGGTTCTCAATAAATATCCCTACAACAACGGACACCTCTTGGTCTTGCCGGTTCAGCATAATGGCGAAATGGACCGCTTGGACGAAGATATTTACCTTCGCGTCACAAAGCTGCTGAGAAGAGCCTCGGCCATCGTTAAAGAGGCCTATGAATGCGAGGCCTTAAACGTGGGCCTGAATCAAGGGTCCATGGCGGGAGCTGGAATTCCAGATCACCTCCACTTTCATTTAATCCCCCGTTGGCGAGGGGATACGAACTTTTTTCCTTTAATCGCCGATACAAAAGTGGTTATCGAAACACTTGAGCAAAGCTATGCCCGTTTGATACCTTATTTCGAGAAGCTCAAACTCTAGGAGAGGAAATGCAGCGCGGTGGCATGAACTTACAAATGATGGCTCCCATGACCCCCATGGTGAAGAAACTGCTCATCGCAAATCTCTTCATATGGTTTGTTGTTCAGGTCATCATCGAGGGGCAGTTTTTCAGCGGTCAGCCCTTTACTCTTTTCTTTTCGTTTAGTCCGGCACGTCTCATCGAGAGCTTCAATATCTGGACGCCATTTACTTATATGTTTCTGCACGCCACGAGTCCCATGCACATCCTAATGAATATGTTGGTCTTGTGGTGGTTTGGTGGCGAATTAGAGCAGAAGTGGGGAACCCGCTTTTTCACACTCTATTATTTCGTGTGTGGGGTTGGAGCGGCATTGCTCTATAGCATTATTGTCGTGATTGCCATGCTCGCTAAGGCTAGTCAGCCCGTCCTGTGGACCGCTCCGGTAATCGGTGCCTCGGGTGCTATTTTCGGCCTCCTTTTGGCGTTTGGGATTATCTTTGGCGAACGGGTGATTTATCTTTTTATGACGATCCCTATAAAGGCGAAGTATTTCGTGATGATCATTGGGATGATTGAAATTGTTTCAAGCCTCAATACCGGGGTGTCAGGAGCCTCTTCGACGGCGAATCTGGCTCACCTTGGGGGCTTGGTCACAGGCTTTCTCTTTCTGATCTTTTGGACTCGCTATAAAGGGCAAAAGAAGACGAAAAAGCCTAAGCGCGGTGGACGCAAGCTGAAACTCGTGGTAAACAACGACAACAAAGTCAGGGTCGAAGACGAAGATGATGGCGGGGATGGTCCCCGATATTGGAATTAGGAGGCATTGTGGCTTACATTCACGATCAAATGCAAAAATTAAAGTTTGATAACCGCATGGTGAATATCAATCTCAAGCGAGGGACTCTTACAGAAGAAGAGCTTAAGCAACACCGAGACGGCCAGCCCGATGAATCTGCAAAAGTAGAGCGTTTCAATCTCGAAGAAGATATTAAAGATGCCTCTTCCCTAGAAGCCCACGAAGGTAATTCTCAAGATCACTCATCGCCATTTGTTGAGGATCAATCGCAAATGAATCAAGGGATGGAATCATCAAATCCATTTGGCCAAGGCATGGGTGGAAATGATCCCAATCAAGGTGGAAATACTTTCTAAAGTAAAACCACATACTCAATAAAAAAAGCGCCACTTCAATGGCGCTTTTTTTATGCTTTAATCGACTTGGTACGACCTAATTTTCGTTGAGAGTACCATCGATAGTACCGACGAGACTGGCATCAGGATCGGTCTGGTCTCCGTGGGTTGGAATCGTCGCATGAATTCGCGTGGGACGATCACAAGAGATCATAAAGCTATCTCCAGAGCGAACAAACTGACCTTGGTCTCTCCATCCTGCGGCTTCTTCTAGGTGAGATTGACGGCTCGCTATCAGTTGATCAACGACGCCTTGTGCTCGCGCTGCATCGGATACGAGCTGGGCAAGATCGGCCTCCTGTTGTTCGCTCGGCTCCTCTGGAAGAGTTGCCCTAAAATCCCTGAGTTCAGCACTAATCTCCGCAAGGCGGGCTTGCTCTCTTTGGATGGACTCGTCTAAGTTCTGACCTGACATGAGGTAAAACTCTCGACGGGAGCGATAACTTTCAGTACGTCCATAGAGACCTTCACCTTCAGATCCGCCCATGTCGTAGTAAAACAGTGTGGGCTCACCATCGTGATTAAAGCCACCGTGAGTGAAAATCATTTGATTCGTTCGATTAAGCTCTTCCCTCTCTTCGTCCGTAGGGCTAGGGATGGGATCGGTAATTGTCGTACATCCGCCGAATTCTCCCGTCTGAACAAGAGCGGGAAGAAAAGCGCTGTCGATGTGTTCTCTCATTTCACGATTATAAAAATCTGTGGGGTCATTATTTTCGGGGGCATCCGCATTAAGAGTACAGTATTGAGGTCTCAATTCCATTCTCTCATTACCTTCTTCGAGGCAGGCGTGGAGTTGGCCAGTCAGGTTGTCTTCTGGAAAGACTTGGCCATTATCACCCGGAACCCCTTGGCCTGGCGCGAGTCCATTAAGTGCTCTTAATACCTCACCTCGACTTGATTTTAATCCATTCTGGCCTTCGCACATACTTTGCTGGAATTGTTCTTTACTCATTCCATAAAGTGCCTGAAAAGAGGAGTCATCTCCACCGCCACCTAAAATAGAACGGATATGTGTTTGATGGGCGAGTATCTCTCGTGCATTCATCTGACTAAAATTGTAAGTTTCTTCACCACAGTAACCGAGCTGTTGTGCGATTTCATTGGCTGTCAAAGCGCTTCGAGTTCGATCGCCTGAGTAGCAGGTTCTGGCTATTACAGAAACAAGATCTAAGTATCTCGTTGAAACTCTCTTTGTATTGAGCTGATCAGGATTGAGCTCATTGATTTGTAGGTCAAGAGAGCAGGCTACGCAGCTTCCTACCCCTTGCGGGAAGAAGTTTGTCGATTCTCCACTAGAATTAACGACCTGATTTCTACCATGACACATGTGAACTGTAGTAGGAGTTTCGACATAGTCTGGGTAAACAACAGGATTTGCTTCTTGGCCGGGCAAAACAATTGCTGATGGATTCACTTCTCCTTCGGGGACAACTGTTTCTGCGTCAGCATCGGCAATGATGACCTCTTCAGCATCGGCTTCAGGGGCGGCAGCGATTCCCGATACCTCTGTACAGTCATTGTCAGTACAAGTTTCAGTTTCATCCACTTCCGGTTCTGGAGCGGCAGCTTCAGCATTGCTTCCTGCAGCAACAACTTCTTCGGTTTCAGCTGCAGGAGGCTCAGCACCGTACTCCACCGCTCGGCCGAGTTCATCATTCCAAACATAGTCAACGAGGCAGTCGCGATCGAGATTGAAAATTTCTTGAGTTGCCGGTTCACAGATCGTGTCACAGTCAACGTCGACGACACCTTCGGGTCTATTGGAGTCACAGACTCCATTATGAACGGACCAACGTGTGTCATCTGCGGCGGCCACTTCAGCCTCAGGGTCAGGAGTCATAACCTCTTCAGTTTCAGCTACAGCTGGAGTTCTATTGGCAGGATCGACTTCTTCCCAAGTATATTCGAAGCAGTCGCGATCGAGATCAAAAATTTCTCGGGTCGGTGGCTCACAAACGGCATCGCAGTCGACGTCCGTTTGTCCGCCTTCCCAGCGTTGGCAGTTACCATCGTGAACAGCCCAGCCATTTTCTTCAACACCGGTTTCGGGTGCAGGACCGACAGCTGTTTCGACCACAGGAGCTGATGCACCAATCTCAACGGCTTGACCGAGATCTGCATTCCAAGTGTAATCAACTCGGCAATCGCGATCGAGATTGAAAATTTCCTCTGATGGGGGCTCACACACGGTATCGCAATCAACATCAGTGACATCATCGGGCAGGCCAGATTCACATCTTCCATCATGGGTGGCCAAATGAGCGTATTGGTTAGGGACTTCACCTGTTTCAATTGCTGCCGCAGCAGCAGCTGCTGCTAGTCTATCTTCGCATTCTGTATCGCCTGCAGCACATTCACCTTCACCATCGACAAGTGCTTCGGCGTTGGCTGGTTCAGGTGCAGGAGCTGCTGCAACAATCGCACGGGCCTCTTGCGGAAAATCAAGTTCGAGGCGAGCCAGTCGATCTCTAATTGAACGGCACTGATAGGCCTGACTGTTTCCACAGTAGTCATCAATAAAAGTCTGCATTTCTGAAATATTTTGATAACCGGTTTGCGGGTTAGCTATGAGCTGCTCAACAATCGCACGGGCCGGAAAGCCTCGGTCTGAGTAGTACTGATCTTGGCAATTGCGAAATGCTCTACGACCTCTGTTGGTGCAGTATCCGTTTCCGTGGCTTCCCATTCCAAAAATTGCGGGATTACAAAGAATTTGTCCAGCAGAACACTTGAGTTCGCCATTCCAAGTTCGAAAAGGTTCTTCATTAGGACCAATACCCTGACCACTACCATTGCTCGGAACACAATAAGGACGTCCGAAACCAGGATGCTCTTGGTAGGTAGAAGGCCATCCGGCATAGAGACAACGATCACCGACATTAGCGGCCATGGCCTCTTGAAAGAGTCCATTGAGTAGAGCCACAAATGGATTTTCAGGTTCGTTGAGAGCAAAATCTCTTGGATTTTTCTTAAGCATCTCTTTTTGAATTTTTATAAGGCTATCACGTAAAGCCATGGCATAGCGAAGTTTGGTTCGTTGGTTGGCAAACTTCCACATACCCAAAGTAACATTGAAGCTTTTCTTGCCTTTGGCGAGTTTTCTCTTCAATTTTGAGAGTTTCATCACATTGCGAGCATCTCTTCGCATTTTTAAGTGCTTCTTCTTAATGCTTAGGTAAGCGCTTTTACGAGCCTTTTTCTGTTTGAGGGCTTTAATCTTTGCCTTGCTCAGTTTTGATTTTCTCAGCTGACTGTTTCGAGCCTTAGAGTTCTTTGAAGCGATTTTTCTTTTTTGCGCTCTTTTCTTCATGCGAAGTTTTTTGAGATATTTTTGTCTCTTAAGTTTGCTGTATCTTTGCGCGCGTTTCGATTTTTTTGAAGACTTCTTTGTAAGTTTTTTACTAACTTTTTTGAGCTGAGTACGTTGGATTTTTGTTTTGCTAGTCTTCGGACTTCCGTATGAAATCATAGGAATCATTCCCACGATTACAATTATGATGATCATTAGCGCTGGCAAATCATTGTGCCACCTATTATTGGAATTCATTGATCACTCCCTTTTTCGCTTACTTCTATTGTGAAGGAATCACTGAAATATTCGATACTTGAGGGAGTTTGCGTCTCAGTTTGAAACGTTTTCTTTTGAAACTATTTTTTTTGTGGAGATCAATTTTTCACAGCGACAAAAATGGTCGCTGTTTTGCTGTCGAAATTTTAGTGGGTTGTAAAAAGTTTTGGAAACCTAGTTAGGAATCACATCTTTGCCGCATTGGATGAGGTTTTGGCACATACTCACCATAGAACGTCCTCTTAATTCGTCGAGAGCAAGGCGACTTCCATCTTTCTTCCAATGTTCACCGAGAATTTTATAGGCTCCGTTTTCTTTCTTGAGATAAAGAGTTTTTTGCCCAAAGTCGGAGTATTCATTAGATGAATACTTCTGCACGAATCGGACAATGACTTCATTTTTGTGTTCGTAAATAACGGGGCGGGAAAGCTGAACTCCGATGGTCTGATAGCGTTCACTGAGGTCCCTTTTATATTTTTCCCACTTCTCTTTGTTCATGCCCAGAGATTTAAATTGGGAGTGATAATATTTGATGTAAGTATCGATATCACCTTGAACCCAACTTTGGCGCCAGTTTTCGACGAGCTGATTCAGTTCTTTTCTTAGATTCTTGGCCTCTTTCCGACTTCGCATTTTGACGTTCTCTTGAATGATAACGGGAGTAAAGCCAGGTTTGTAATAGGGGTGAAGGTTCTTAATAATCTCATCCCTAACAACCACACAACCCCTAGAGCCTCGGCGCAGGGACACCGTATCGGGAACGGCGTGAAGCCAAATTCCACTTCCGGTTTTGCGTTCTAACTTGTCATAGAAATTGGGGTAGTCGAGAGTAAAGGCACGACTCCCATATCGCGAAAAGTCGAGTACTTCTGCTTCGTACTTTTCGAGCATAAAATAAATGCCTTCAGGGGTCGCCTTATCGCCAAGAATTTTTTTATCCGATTGGTTTTTGCCAATATCTGCAGTGTAGGCGGCGACTCTTTTTACTCCCATAGGAGTTTCTTCCCAAATACTGAGTACGCGATCCGCTTTATCAACGATGAAAACGTAAGGAGAAAAGTAATTGGATTCCTTACCCAATTGAATGAGTCCCTCAGGAATAGAGTTCAATCCGTACTGACTCAGATCTCTCTGTTCAAACTTTTGGTCCTCTGGAGAAATGGATGAGGTTTCTTCATTGGCGTCGTCCTGATCATCGGAAACCAAATTCGTTTCGCTTTGTTGCTTCTGCGCATTGGACTCTAAGTTCGTGGCCTCATTGGCCATGGGACTTAAGCTAAGAAGAAAAGTGATCAAAATGACAAATAAATTACGCATATCACCAACCGTCAGTTAATACCTTATTTTAAGGGGCTCAGAGGCATCTGCCAATGAGACTCGGCCAAAGTCCATCAACTTATTCACTATTGAGACACTTTATCGACCTAGACTTTGGTAAAAGTGTTGCAAAATACTTCTCTCAATTCAAAGGATTCCATTGAGTTAGCCTAGCGTCATTCCGAAAAGAAAGTGATGGCAGAGAATCCAGAAGGGGCTGAAGCGCCCAAAGGTCGAAACATTAAAAAGCTGCTCTTGCAGGTATTTGCCCTCCTTAACCTTGTGGTTATGGGTGGGGGAGCTTATTTGGTATACACCATGACCATGGGATACAAGCCTCCGATGCTTACAGAGCAGGATATCTTCATGGACACGCAGTTCCAAAAGCAATTCGAGAAGGGTGATCCTATTCTCTATTCCCTCGAGCCCTTTACTGTGAATCTATTAACACCGCGTCATGTGATTAATCTCGAAGTCTCCATCGAACTTCTGGACGAGGATGGTTTTGAGGAAGTTATCTCAGAGAATCCAAAGGCCCGTGACGCCATAGTTAGAATTCTCAATAAAAAAGAAAAAAAGGATCTTGAAAATATTCAGGGAAAACTTTTTTTAAAAGACCAGATCACGGTCGCAATTAACGATTTCCTCGACGAGGGTGTAGTTAAAGACGTCTACTTTTCACGCTTTGTTGTACAAGCTCGGTAAATCTAACCACAGCATATATTGACCCTTCCAAGGCTCTGTTTAGAATAAGATCTTGGAGGAAAATTATGAAAAAGCTTTATGTTGGCCTACTCATGGTGTTCGCATTTTGTAGTGCCCATGCAGAGACGCCTCTGCAGACTAAATTGAGTTCTCAAATTCGAATTCCTGTTGAAAAGTATAAACTTGATAATGGATTGACGGTGTTACTCCACGAAGATCACAGTCTACCCATCATTAGTTATCATACTTGGTTTAGAGTTGGTTCTCGTCATGAACGTCCCGGTATTACGGGGATCGCCCATATGTTCGAACACTTGATGTTCAAAGGGACAAAGAAGTATCCGAATAAAAAATTTGACGAGTTACTCCAGGCCAATGGAGCTACAAACAATGCGTTTACTTCCCATGACTACACGGGATACTACGAGAACTTTCCAAGCGATAAGTTAGAACTCATTATGGATATTGAATCCGATCGCATGGTGAACTTAGAACTCAATGAAGAGATGCTAGGAGCTGAGAGGGAAGTCGTTAAAGAAGAGCGTCGCATGAGAGTTGATAATCGCCCAGGTGGAGTGCTCTACGAAAATATTTATAGAACTGTTTTTAGGGTTCATCCCTATCGCTGGCCGGTTATCGGTTGGATGAAAGATATTTCCAGTTATAAACTTGAAGACTTCAAGCAGTGGTATAAGACTTACTATGCACCCAGTAACGCCGTACTCGTCATTGCTGGTGATTTTGATACCTCCAAAGTTAAAAAAATGATTCAAAAATACTACGGTCCACTGAAGGCTCAGCCTTTGCCGGAACAGAAGTACTCCAGCGAACCCGTGCAGAGTGGTTTTCGGCAACAGGTTGTCACTAAAGATGTTCAAGCTCCTCTAGTGTCATTAGCTTATCGGGGCCCCGCTGCCAGTGACAAGGATACTTATGCTCTCGATTTGTTGGGACGAATTCTTGGAAGTGGAACTTCGAGTCGCCTTTATACGCGTCTCGTGTATAGAAACAAGAAAGCCACCTCGGTTGGAGCGTACAATGCCAGTGGAAAGGACCCAGGAGTCTTTCAAGTCAGAGTTTCTTTAAAGCCAGGAGTGCCTGAGTCGCAAATTCAACAGGCACTTTTGGGTGAGATTTATAAGATGCGAAGTACGCGTGTATCCGAACAAGAACTCCAGAAGGCAAAGAATCAAACAATGCTTTCCTATGTGAGCTCAATGAAAACGGTTGATGGAAAGGCAAATATTTTAGCTCTCAACGAAATTCTCTTTGGGGACTATTCTGAGTTCTTCAAGGATCTCGACCGTTACAATCAGGTGACGGCCATTGACATACAGGAAGTTGCTAAAAAGTACCTAACACCCAAGCAAGCCTCTTGGGTTGTTGTTAAGCCGCGAAATGTTTCAGCGAATACACAAGGAGTTCAACAGTGAGAGTCTTAGTAATTAACTTTTTTCTTCTTGGTGGGTTTCTGTTGCTTTCGGCCTGTGCGTCGGTGAACCTCGGAGGGGGTTCCTCCTTTGAACTCCGCGACTACAAGGAAGTGACTCTAGAAAACGGTCTAAGAGTACTATATGTCAGTGACGATAGCCTTCCATACGTATCTTTTAGAATGCTAATTGGTTCTGGTTCCGCTACGGATCCGGCGACACAGGCGGGGTTAGCGAGTTTGACCAGTGACTTATTGAGCAAGGGAACTCGCGATATGAATGCGATTCAGATAAGCGAA
>JAUHWN010000160.1 GCA_030424665.1 Bdellovibrionia bacterium
GAATGAGAGTTTCAACTAACATTGCGTCTGTGAATGCTCAACGTAATCTTTTAAATTCACAACGCAACATCGACAATTCACTTTCTAAATTAGCAAGTGGTTCTAGAATTAACAAAGCCGGTGACGCTGCTGCTGGTCTTGCGGTTTCAGAAAATTTCAAGGCACAAATCAGGTCAGCTCGGCAAGCACGCAGAAATGCTAACGATGGTATCTCAATGGTTCAAACCGCTGAAGGTGGATTGAATGAAACTGGTAACATCATTATCAGATTGAGAGAACTTGGTATCCAGGCTGCTTCAGATACTATCAGTGATACTGAGAGATCTTTCGTAGACAAAGAAGTTCAACAGCTTAAAAACGAACTTGATCGTATCGCTGGTGTGACTACTTGGGGAAAAACTAAGCTTCTTGATGGATCAACTCCACAGTTTGATTTTCAAGTGGGTGTTTTCAATGATTCTTTCGAAGACAGAATTACTTTTGATTCTGCCGACAATGTAGCGACGTTAGATGCCCTAGGTCTTTCAGGACTCGACTTCTCTACTAAAGAAGGTGGTCAAGAAGCATTAGCCGTTCTTGATGCTGCTCAAGAAAGCGTTAACGAGATGAGAGCAAATTTTGGTGCTCTTCAAAACCGACTCACTTCGACTGTTGACAACTTGTCAGTTGCTGAAGAAAACATGTCCGCTGCCAACTCTCGAATCAGAGACACAGACGTAGCGAACGCTTCAGCTGAGCTCACGCGAAACAACATCATGCTACAGGCGAGTACGGCAACTCTTGCGCAAGCGAACCAAAAATCAGCATTAGCTTTACAGCTAATTGGTTAATACAACTTAGAAGCAACACACTAAAAGACTCGGGCCTTGTCCCGAGTCTTTTTTTTTGTTTTGTCACTAATATGTTCACTATCATCTAATTCCATTCCGATATTTTTTTTCGCTAGACTTAGGTGTTGCAAAGCTTTTTACCACTTCGAGGAAATTTACGTGAAACTAGAGGCTTTAGAAAATGAAAATGCAATTTCGGTAAAAAGTGTTAATATTTTTACCAATAATTTCAACAACTTAGACTAAAGGTCCCCTCGACCATGACCGAAAGGCTTAATGTAAGTGTTTTAAGGGGGAGAAAATGAAAGCGCTCTTTTGGTCATTATTATTTATCGCATCTTTAGGTTTAACAGCCTGCGGAGATGGACTTCAATCAAAACTTGGCTCGTGCACCGACTGTGTGAACCCAGATCCTAATAATGGGAGTAGTGGAAACAACGGTGGCGGTAACAACAACCAACAACCCGATAAAATACCAGATGACATCGTGATCGATGGTGAAATCAATGGTGGTGTTTTTGATAAAGTCAGCGTCATTGAGCTCGATAAAGACAATAAGATGGTAATCTTGCGTCTTCCACTCGCGGCCGACCCTGTTCTGCTCAGCGCCTATGCCCGAATTGATATTCCACAAATTCCTGGTGCAATGGTAACTATAGATAGCCTCAATCCTGGATCTTTGGTTTTTTCAGTTCACCTTCCCCTCGACGTCTTCTTAGATGGCTTAGATACAATTGAACCAGGAACGCTACCGAACGGAGATCCACTGCCACAAATCGCTGGTGGAGAGCTTCCAAAACTAGGCTTAAAAATTCATGAAAACGACGAAACCGAGGCTTACCTCTACTTAGGTGCCAACAATTTTGGAGTCTTCGTTACCACACCGTTTAATCCTTTTATTTACCTGACCTTTCCGATCAGAAATAAGGATAAAACTGAAACTATGGGCTATTTCACTGTGGTTCCCGAGAAAAATGGATTCGATGGTGGATTCTTTACTTCCATGAAAATTCCAGACGAACTCGCCCGAATTCTAGAGGACTGTCTCTAAGAACTTTCGTCTCAGACTAGCCATTAAAATACTTGAATCACTCCCTCAATGAGTTAAATTGAGGGAGTCTTATTTTTAGATCAAGTAGGAGCGGAAAATGGCCAAGAAGAAAAAAACCACAAGAAAAGCAGCCAAAAAGAAAACGACCAAGAAGAAGGCAACCCGTAAAGCTGCAAAAAAGAAAACAACTAAGAAAAAAGCCACTAAAAAGAAAAAGAAGGTGACTAAGAAGAAGGCCACCAGAAAAAAGGCTACAAAAAAGAAAACGACTAAGAAGAAGGCCACTAAAAAGAAAAAGAAGGCTACTAAGAAAAAAGCCAAGAAAAAGGTGACCAAGAAAAAAGCCGCCAAAAAGAAAACGACCAAGAAGAAGGCCACTAAAAAGAAAAAGAAGGCTACTAAGAAAAAAGCCACCAAAAAGAAGGCAGCTAAAAAGGCGACTACCAAAAAGACGGCAAAAAAGAAGACGACTAAGAAGACGGCAGCCAAAAAAAAATCAGCTCCAAAACCAGCAGCTGAGGAAAAGGTTGTCGCCACAGGAGCAGGAGCAGCAGCTGCTGCAGAGCCAGCTCCAGCAAAAGCGTCCAAACCAAGCGTCCCTTCACTCGAGGAAATTGCGCAAGACACAAACGAGACGCCCGTCATTAACAATCCCTTTAAGGCAGACGACGTCAGAGACTCAATCAAAGAGGACTCAGAAGACACAGAAGTCATGGCGACCGCGGACGACTCAGATGATGAAGACGTGGCTCCAGTGGTTGTTGAATCTTCTTCAGACTTTGAAGACCAAAGTGATGATGACATGGAAGATGATCTCTTCGACGATCCAGAGTCTGACTCGTTCGATGACATCGACGACGACGACATGGGAGACGACGAGGGAGGCTATTTTTAATTAGCGACTCTTTCATTAGAGCCAACAAAAAAGGAGCCCTTCGGCTCCTTTTTTTTATTCAAAATTCAAAAAAAGGGAGTCCTGTAAACTCCCTTTTTAAATTCTAAAAAACTACGAGACCGTCGATCTTACTGAGTAACGACCATTTCTTGCCATACGCAAGAGTACTCAAGTCCGTCTTGAGTTTGTGAAGAAGCTTGATCTGAAGTCATTTCAAGAGCAATTGTAAATAGATCCTTGGTGCTCGATGGCTCAATCATCACCTTAATATTAGTGCCGGCCATATCTCTGTGGCACTCACCTGAAACCAAAATAGGAGGATAAATTCTGAGTGGAGAGTTTTCGAAAGTACAAGAGAAACTCGGTTGCTCCGACTTTACGGTTGTACGGTCCCCCGTCTGCATATCAAAATTGCTAAACTGAGACGTAATATTATGACCGCTCCAATCTGGAGTAATCATAATTGAGCCATTAAAGGACCCACCGATTGAGGCAGTCGCAAGTTGGCAATTTAATTGGAGACCATTTGAGTCCAAAGAAGCCATGGCAGTTGCTGTGAATAGTGAAATAAGAGCTGATAAAATAAGTTTCATAGGTTCTCCCCTTTCCCTTCAAAAAAACCTGGCTCCAAATCTCACCTAAACCAAGGTCTTAAACAAGAAGTATCATAGAGAACACCTGTCATTACTGTCAAAAGAGTGCGTCAGACCCTCTAAACCATTGAAAATACTTGAAAAGAACTCCTTCTTTTGTGACGTCGCACAAACGCGAATTCACCCCTCGAGAGCCTCACTGGCTCCTGCTCAAGAACAGAAAACCCGATAAGACATCATGGGCGCTATCAAGTTGAAATCAAAGAATAAGGGAACATTTTCTGTAAAACTAGGGGTTGCCCCCCTTAGTCAGGCCAATACATCGGGTCTCTTTCTTATCCTATTTGGCCTCTCCTTTGTCGCCGTTTCGATCTTAATGAGTCTCGCCTTTGTCGATTTTAAAATTCAATTTTTTTCTGACTTTAATTGGGAAAAGCTCGAAGAAGTACCTAAGCAATCCAAACTCGCTCTCAAGTATTTGTTCATGATTAGCGGGATGTTTTTTTTAGCCGGATTTAAAGTCACAGTCTCGGGGATTCAAAACTTTTTTAAACTCCAAAAGAGAAAAACCTTAGAAAAGAAATATAAGGGACAAGCTTGGAAGTATGATTTTGAGTGGAGTAGCCAATGGGCCCACGCCCGCGACAACAAAACAAGTTTGCTGAGCCACTTCGTAGGCATTTCAATTGTCGCAGGCTTTCACGTCATCTTGTTTAAAATGGTTCCCTTCGAATTGCCCGGAATTTTTATATATTTGGGAATGGCCCTCTTTGATGTGCTCATCGTTTATGGCTTTTACCTGTCGGGGCAAAGAGGACGTCGAGCAAAACCAGTTAAGGTTTCAATGCCTACATTTCCATTACGCCTGGGAAACACATACGACTTGCAATTAATTGGCCTTCAGGGTTTTGACATAAATGAACTCGAAATAAACTTGGTTTGCTACCAAGAGGTCTTCTCCTACAAGTCGAATTCTAACGGTCAGAAAAATGTACAACTAAAATCACTTTGCGAAATAAAACAAATTCAAAATGTCAGCGGCGGAGTCGCTCAATTCACCATTGATCTCCCCGAAAATACTGAATTAAGTTCCGAAGTTGGCAAACATCCCGCCCGATTCTGGAATCTCCATATCTATGCTGCATGCGCAGGGCCCAACCTCGACAAGCACTTTTTACTTCCCATCTACTAGTAGATAGATAATAGTGACCCCGAGCATTTGGGGGGATTATGAGAATTTTCTTAACAGTTTCTTTTAGTCTATTATTGTTTTTAGTCGGACGAGCGACCTTTGCAACGAGTTCAGTCATCCCAAGTTTTGACAATTTTGAACTGCCTTACTTTTTTGAAGAAGCGCAAAAGAACATTACAGATACCACTGTGATCTTTGTGCACGGATCTGGCCCAACAGATGCCGATGGTGACTTTACAAATCTTACCCAACCCACGGGCACAGAAAATAAAGTCTATCGAGACTTAGCCCGAGTTCTTCGCGATCAAGGCTACCATACATTACGCTACCATAAACGCTCCTACGTGATATCTCAAAAATTACAGAAGGACCCCGGTTACCAGACCCGTCCCGAGTTTACGGAGCTTCAAAAATCTCCACTGAACACCTTGGTTAAGGATTTAATGAGCGTCATTGCGTGGACAAAGATCAATCGGCCCAACGATAAAGTTATACTATTTGGCCACAGCGAAGGAGTTAACCTAGCGCTCTTTGCGCTTTCGCAAAAAGCTCCAGTCGACAAACTAGTCCTATCAGGCTTTAGTAATGAGCCACAGTCTTTTTTGATGCTTGAACAAATGCTCTTCCGAGCCCAAAGAATTATTTTTTCGAGTCTCGATACTAATCATGACTTTAAAATCACCCAAAAAGAACTCAACACTAAAAATAAGTATGCCGCTGTTATTGGTCCACAACTCAAGACCATTGATAACAATGGCGACGGCCAAATCGACATTAATGAATTTTTAGCTGGTAATTACTCAAACTTAGTTCTTAACGATCGTCTTCTTAATCGTGACTATTTAAAAGATGAACTCAGATTTAAAAAGCCTTCAGTCATCGTTCAAGAGAGTACAATTCCCATCACATTTGTGACGGCTCTTAACGACAATCAGACTCCCCCTTATCATGCACAAGCCATTGAGCTGGTGAATAAAACGACCTGGAAGAAAAGTAGCCTTTCGTTTACTTATCTAAAAGGCGTTGGCCATAGTTTTGGTACTAGAGGTTACGATACCCTATATTTTACAAAGCCCAAAACTGAGACCCTAAAAAAGATAGTTAATGCTTTTTAAGTTTGGCTTATTTTGAGTCACATGGGTTGAGGAATATAAAGTCGTAGTTAAGAAATTATACACTCTAAGACAACCTACTCCTTTTCCACTGGCATAACCTTTGAATCTACTTAACCTCAACAGGGGTTGGTAAAATGAGAAATTATGTTACTTTTGGCGCGCTATTTTTAGTGCTTTCTATTGGATTTCAAAATTGCGGGCAAAATCTAGAAGTTAAAGACGAACTATACCAAAATTCTTTGTTCGTAAACCCAAGTTTTAGCGATACTCAAAACCTGGGCAATCTTGATGAATCTCGGCTCGTTGAAGGCTATTCACACGTCGGTGATATGGTTGTCCCAAAGGAACTAATAGTAGACGGTCGAGAAGTCACTACAGCAGCAGCGAAAAAGAAAGCTGCGCACCTTTGGCCTGGAAATGTTCTTCCAATCTTCTTTTCAAAAAATATAAACTCAGGGTTACGAGCCTTTTTTATGGCTCGCTGTAATGAAATGACTAAAGAGGCCGATATTCGATGTGTTCAGGTTTCCGGCTCGGGACTAGGAAACGATCAATTAATACGAGTTACAGCGATTAATGATGGATGCTGGTCCTATGTTGGAGAAATGAAAGACCGCAGAGTTCAAGATCTTAATTTAGAGCTCAGCTTTGGTTGCTGGAATTTCAGAACAATAAATCATGAAATTATGCATGCGGCCGGATTTATCCACGAACATGCAAGAATGGACCGAGATAAATACATTCAAGTTCATTACAATAATATTATTCCAGACGAGCGACACAACTTTGATAAGGTGGCCATGGAAAATCAAACCTACTACGACTTCAGTTCTATCATGCACTACCCTTCAGACGCTTTCAGCCGAAATGGAAAGAGAACGATTTCACGAATAAAGGCTGTTGATGGTAGTAAAGCAGTTCAAAGAACTGGTGATATGTCTACTCGGGATAAAAATGGATTAAGAAAGTCCTATGGTGAGGCCCGCAATAAAGATCATCATTATCCGACTTCCGCCAAATTTTTAAAAGGTCACGACAAAGCAGGAATATACAGAACTGCACTTATGGCGAACCCTCCGCTTGCCACGGTACTTTTTTTAAAAAGCGGGTCCACGGGTTCGTGGAAGAACATTGATGGAAAACGAGTTTCAAGTTGTGTCGAAGGAAATTTCAGAAAGGCACGCTATGGAGATCTTTCGACAGGTACACTAAAAAACCCTCCTATGTACTTTGCTTCGTTCTCTTCGTCAAAAAGCGCTAAACACCAACTCCAGGTAAGAGCACGAAGGAATGGAGATACGGCGATCGACAAATGTTCTGGCTCGGGCTGCAACACACACCCTGGATTTCATGTTTTCAATTGGGTTGACGGCAAATGGAAGCATATTCAAAGTAAAACACTTAGCCGCAGCTACGAGACAATAAATTTGAATGTCTTTAATGCGAATAAAGTACTTGTTTGTAGAGGTGGAGGTGGTCACCATCGAGATAATATTCAAGTTCAGTATATCCGCCAGGTAAAGCGTTAACCACTAGGTAAACCTTTTTCTGGAGGATTAAAAAGATAAATACAGTCGAAATTAAAGATCGCCTCTCAAAAGAACTGGAACTTGAAAACCCTCTAAGAGGTCACCTTCTAGATTAACAAGCTGTCTTACGGGAACTCGACTCAAAAATTCTGACTTTAACTCGGTAACCGTTAGACTCGGATTATCCTGCCAAAACTTGCTGACAATCCCTGCAATATAAGGAGCGGCCATCGAAGTCCCAGAAGCTTCCATATAGGTGTTAAAGGGATAGGTGCTATTGATTTTAACCCCCGGAGCATAAACATCTACCGAAACTAAATCATAATTTGAAAACGAGGCCAATATTCCTTCTTCATCGACGGCTCCAACAACAATCATATTTTCAATATCAAACTGTGCGGGATAGAAAAATCCTGATGATTCAGACAGATGAGTGGAGTTGTTTCCAGCGGCAACCACAAAAAGGGTCTCTTTCGCATTCGACATTTTAGCTTTGAGGGTTTCGATTTTTTCGGCAAGTAATTCAGGATTTTCCTCTCGCAAAGTTCGAGTCGAAGACTCTGTGATACAAAGACTCATATTCACCACGCGAATTCCTCGCTGATGGGCGTAGTCAACGGCTTGAATGATTCGATCGATAGCACTCGCTCTTTGCCAACCGAAAACCTTCATGGGTAGAATCGAACACCTTTCATCACACATTTCTATAACAATTCCAGATACATGAGTGCCATGCCCAGGGGCCCCTTCTCGCAGAATTCTATTGAGATAGCGCAAACCATTGCGCATTAGTGGATTCCAAAAATTTAATGAGTCAAGTTCTTCGTAATCTTCGATTTCGTCGACGTAATGGTCATCGTAAGGAAGTAAATCTCGATTTGAAAAATCATAACCATAATAATCGCCTTCAATTCGCAGATCTCCGAAAACCTCAATGGGGGGTGTGTCGTTGAATTGATAGAGGAAGTCTTTTAAGTCATCGTGGGTATATTCCAGCCCGGAATCAATAACTCCCACAGGAAATAGCTCTGAACCCTCGAGAACTGGGATTTCTAAATTAGATCTCTTTTCGAAATTAAAGTTGAGTGCTTCAGAAATACTAATTTGACCATCTTCAGTTTCTCCGAATCGATCAATGTTTATTTTGATTTGAGAATTTGGCGCATCTACAGCAAAGGTTCCTTCAATTGCCGCTTCCAAATTTTTAAAAAGACTGACCGATGCAGTTGTAATCAATGCTAGGTATAGAAAAAATAATAATTGAAAAATCTTTCGAATATATACAGTTTTCACTATAAAACTCACCTCTATAGCAGGTACTCAAAGCAATTTACCGACCAGTTCTAAGAGTATTTCGAAATAGCCTTTGAGTGCTCCGATTATATTTAGGGCAAAAAAAAAGCGACTCTATTGAGTCGCTTTTTTGCTACAAGCTTTCACTTCCAACAAGGTAAACAATTAACTTATTGGGGGCACTATCAAATTCTTTACTCAATGGGTGCATGATGCACCCGCGCTACCAAAAGGTACCCGGCACCTATTGGTTACTTCGTAGGAGTCTTAGAATGTACAGCGTACTTCTCAAACTCACCGTATTCGTGAAGTTTATTGTAAAGAGTTTTGATAGTAATTCCGAGAGCGTTAGCTGCTTGAGTTTTATTTCCATCGAAATAATTCAAAGCTTTAAGGATGTAACGCTTCTCTAGCTCGTAAAGAGTGAGTGTCGGATCATAATCATCGATAACCACTTTGTGCTCGGGGTTAATGATGTTTTCTGGTAAATCACCAGGCATGATCGTGTGACCATCAGCAAGGATTTGAAGTCTTTCGCAAACATTTTGTAGTTCACGAATATTTCCTGGCCAATCGTACTTCATAAGAATCTTCATTGAGTCTTCAGACATCTGACGACCGCGATTGAGGATTCTGTGGTTTCCATTAGAAAGGAAGTGTTCGATAAGAAGAGGGATATCTTCTTTTCTTTCTCTTAATGATGGAATTTGAATTGGAATGACATTCAAGCGATAAAATAAGTCTTGCCTAAAGGTGCCATTGGCGACTTCAGCTTCTAAATCTTTATGTGTTGCCGACAGGACACGCACATTAAACGATTCTTCAGCAGAGCTACCGATTGCACGTACGGC
>JAUHWN010000161.1 GCA_030424665.1 Bdellovibrionia bacterium
CCACCAAGACCCGCAGTGAGAATCCACTTACCAGTGAGATCGCCATCGAAATACTTACGACCACATTCGACAAAAGTTTCGTAGGTTCCTTGTACGATACCCTGGGTCCCGATGTAAATCCACGAACCCGCGGTCATTTGACCGTACATCATCAAACCCTTTTTCTCGAGTTCATTGAAGTGATCCCAATTGGCCCATTTACCGACAAGATTTGAATTAGCAATTAAAACCCGTGGGGCATCCGTATGGGTCTTAACAACAGCAATCGGTTTTCCCGATTGCACAAGCAGAGTCTCGTCATCTTCAAGGGTCCTAAGAGTTTCAAGAATTTTATCAAAACTCTGCCAATCGCGAGCCGCCTTTCCCTTGCCGCCATAAACAATTAATTCTTCGGGGTGTTCGGCCACGTCCGGGTCGAGATTATTTTGAATCATGCGATAGGCAGCTTCTTGAAGCCAACCCTTACAGTGGAGTTCTGTTCCTGTGGGAGCTTTTACTTCTCTTACCATTCCAATTCTCCTACTTCTTGAGTCACCTTGCTGATCAAGCTTCTATCGACAATCCATTGATTGATCGTTTCAATATCATTAGCAAAAACCCGGTCCTTTTCAGCAAATGGAACTTCACTACGAATGAAATCATAGGCGACCTTCACTGCGGCAGCCGGATTGAGGGGTTTAATAAAGTCGAGGGCTTGGGTCGCCGATAAAAATTCCATAGCCACAATGTTTTGCGTGTTTTCAATAATCTTATCGAGTTTTCGTGCGGCAATGGTCCCCATGCTGACGTGATCTTCTTTATCTGCAGACGTGGGTATACTATCGACACTGGCCGGGTGTGAAAGAACTTTGTTTTCACTGACGAGTGCAGCTGCAGCCACCTGAACAATCATGTGCCCAGAGTTTAACCCACCCTTGGGAGCGAGAAAGGCCGGAAGTTCACTCATGGCTGGGTTAACCAGTTTGGCAATCCGACACTCCGAAATACTCGCCATCGAAGAAAGCGCCACCGCTGCAAAATCGAGAGCGTTAGCAACAGGTTGTCCGTGAAAGTTTCCACATGAAAGAACCTTTCCTTCGTCGGCAAAAACCAATGGATTGTCCGTCGAAGAGTTGGCTTCCACTTCTAAAACACCAAGGCAATAACGGAGGGCATCTTTAGCCGAACCATGCACTTGTGGAATACAGCGAACCGAATAGGCATCTTGTACTTTTTCGCAAGTCAGGTGACTTTCGTTAATTTCAGAAGTCTCTCCCATGAGCTTTAACATGTTTCGAGCCGTTTTCGCCTCGCCCGGATGATTTCGAGTGGCTGAAATCAATGGATCAAAAGCTCTACGACTGCCGCGAAGGGCTTCGAGAGAAACGGCCCCTGCCAGATCCGTAAGCCACAAAAGGTCTCTAGCTCTATAGAGCCCGAGAAGACCGATACCCGTCATTACCTGACAGCCGTTTATCAGAGAAAGACCTTCTTTAGCCTGCAAAGTCAGTGGCTCAACTGATTTTTCCGCGAGTAAACTCTTTACTTCAACCTGGTTGCCATCTTTCCAGGCCATTCCCTCACCGATCAATGACAAAGCTAAGTGAGAAAGAGGCGCGAGATCACCACTGGCTCCCACGCTTCCCTGACTCGGGACTACGGGGACAATATCTTTATTAATAAACTCGAGAATCTTATCAATGACCGCGACACGAATACCGCTATGACCTCGAGCTAATGCGTTGGCTCGTAAAAGCATAATGGCTTTAGTTTGTTCGGGCGTAAAAGCTTCTCCCACTCCAGAGCAGTGGGAACGAATTAAATTTTGCTGAAGCTCCACAATTTCTGCGTCAGAAATCTTTACGCTCGAAAATGCACCAAAGCCCGTATTCACTCCATAAATGACTTCACCCTCAGAAACTCGCCCCATAATGTAGTTTCTTGAAGCCTTTACTTTTTCAGCGGCGTCGGGGCTTAGCTCGAGTGGAGTTTTATTAAGAGCATGGGCAACCTGCCAAACAGTTTCAATATTGAGTTCTTCACCAGTTACAAACACCGACTAATCCTTTGCAGATTTCAAAATATCAATTGAATTCTTATAATCATTTTTAAACACAAAACTTCCAGCAACGAGAACATCGGCCTCTTGCAAATGCTTCACTGTTTCGGCATTCACACCGCCGTCAACTTCGATGAGGGCGGAGTGATTGATCTCGTTGAGGTGAGCGCGAATCTTTGCGATTTTTTCAACTTGATCTTCCATAAACGACTGCCCGCCAAATCCAGGCTCTACTGTCATCACCAAAATTAAATCAACATCTTTTATGAATGGTTTAATTTCCTCAAAGGGTGTTCCCGGTCTTAAACTAATTCCCGGTTTCACACCCAATTCACGAATGGACTGAATACACTGAGCGGTATCGGACTCCGATTCCAAATGAATTGTAATGTAATCAGCACCCGCTTTCGCAAAATCCCCAATGTACTTACTAGGGTGGGAAATCATCAAATGACAATCTAATGGTAACTGAGTCGTTGGCCTCAGGCTTTTTACAACTGGGGCCCCAATTGTTAAGTTAGGTACGAAATGACCATCCATAACATCGACGTGAATCCAGTCGGCACCAGCTTTTTCGACGGCCGCCACCTCTTCACCCAAGCGAGAAAAATCCGCCGACAATATACTCGGCGCTACTAGAAAGGCACTCATAAAATCTCCTTGGCACTTGTTATCACTTGATGCCCCATTTGACGAGATTTTTATAAACTGATTTAAGAGGTTTTTTGCAGCTGCAAAAGGAGGTTAATCCCAGCTCCCTTGCCGGCTTTAGAGAGAATCGAGGGAATTTAAAGCCTATTGGCTCTGGAAACGCTCACCCTCTTTGGGGTGATAGCCTCGGATATAGCTTTCTACATCCATTCTCGGCTTAGACTCCGGCTGAATGCTGTAAATCCCCAGGCCCCCTTGTCCGGTGGCTACCAGCAAATGATCTTTTTCGACCGCCATAATCTCTCCTGGAGAGGACTCATAAAACTTCATACCCGGATAAACCTGGCAATGATGGATCTTATGCTTTTTACCATTGAGAAAGCTAAAGCTCCCTGGGCCCATGGTGAGACCACGTATATTTTGATTTATTTTTTGCGCGCTCAAATTCCAGTTAATGAGACCCTCTGACTTTTCAAGCTTGGCCGCATAGGTCACCAAAGTCTCATCCTGTTCAACCGGAGAAATCTTCCCCTCGAGATAATCGTAGAAATCACCTGTGAGAAGTTTTGCACCCAAGGCACTCAATTCATCATGAAGTTCAATTGCGGTTATTGTATCCGAAAGAGTTACTTTGCTTTCGGCAATCACCGCCCCCGCATCGAGTTTTTTAACCATGACTTGAAGACAGACTCCAGACTCTTTATCGCCTTCCATGATTGCCCGCTGAATGGGTGCAGCCCCTCTCCATCGAGGCAAAAGACTGCCGTGAAGATTCACGCAAGTTTTCGGAAAGAGATCGAGAAATTTTTGTCCGAGAATCTGCCCAAAAGCCACAACCACTGCCGCTTCAGCGCCATAGCCCAATATCTCTTGGCGAATGGCGTCTTTATTAACCGTTTCGGGAGTTAAAACTGGCAAGCCTAAATCCAAAGCCGCCTGCTTCACTGCGCTGGCCTGCAATTTCATTTTTCGCCCTGCGGGCCGGTCTGGTTGAGAAATCACGGCTTTCACGTCAAAGCGATCACTTTCATGAAGTGCTTTTAGGCTTGGAACCGCAAAGCCAGGGGTACCCATAAACAAAATGGGATAGGACTTAGACATCTCTTTTTCCCTTAACCGAGGTTAAACCAAAAGGTCTTCTTTTTCTTTTTGTGGTTCTTCGTTCTCATCGTCTTTGGGATAACCAAATTTCTTGATTTTGGACTTGATACGATTGCCTTTTAAAGGACTGAGTCGATCGATAAAAAGCTTTCCATCGAGATGGTCGATCTCATGCTGCATGCAAACTGACATTAGGCCGTCGAGCTTAAGAACAATTTTTTCGCCCTTTTCATTGAGGCCTTCGACCTCAATGACATCAGCTCGTTCTACATCTTCGAAGTAAGAAGGTACACTAAGGCAACCCTCTTGATACTTCTTCTTACCATCAGCCGACAAAATTTTAGGATTAAAAATGATGATGGGACCACCTGCTGCTTTTTCTAATTCCGTCATATCCGTGAGGTCATAACGATCTTCGTTTTCCTCATCTCCAGCCCGGGGTCTGGTATCCATCACAAGTAGGCGAATACTTTTTCCGACCTGGGGAGCTGCAAGACCAATCCCTTGGGAGTCATACATTGTTTCAAGCATATCTTTAGCAAACTGAGCCAATTCCGGAGTCACCTCGGGGACTTCTTCGGCGACCTTGCGCAGAATCGGATTTGGAAAAGTAAGTACTTCAAGTAATGCCATGCTTAACCTCCAAAAAGCAGTATACAACAGAATGCATTACTTATCATCTCCTGAGCCGAACGAGAAGCCCAAAAGAGAGCCCTAAAATACTGATATTAGGAACCCACGTCGCCAAAATAGGAGAAATAGCCCCATATTTACCTAGGGTAATTCCGGAGCTGTAGAAGGTCCAATAGACAAAGGCCAAACCAACGCAAAGACCGGCATTGAGAGCAAATCCGCCACTTCGACCTCGGGTCACAGTGAATGGAATTCCCAAAAAGGACATGACGAAAGCGGCAAAAGCAAAGCTGAATTTTGAGTGATAATCCACTTCGTACTGAAGAGTCTCAAGACCCGCTTCTTTATTTTTCTTAATGAACTTTCGCAAATCCTTGAGACTGAGAATTGAAGAGGATCCCGCCGATGCCTGAAGATCCGAAACTTCTTCGTTCATTATCACTTTTTTAGAAGTAAAGGCCTGAGTCATAGGTGCCCCTGTTTCTTCTGAAAATAATGTCACCGACCCATCTTTAAGCGTCCATTCGCTGCCTTTCATTTGCGTTTTGTCAGCGAATATCATTTGCCGCAAGTCCCAGTTTTGATCAAAGTAGTAGAGCGAAATCCCCTGGGCTTCTTTCTTTTCAACCTGAAGAGTTTGAATATTAAACAAAATGTTTTTTGAGCGATACCAAATTTTATTGGTTTTGATGGTAGAATAGAGTCCTGGTTTCTTCTCTATTTCCACAAAGTAAATATAGTTTTTCTTTTTAATGATTGTGGGCAAAAGTCGATCACCCATCCAAAAACTGACTAGCGAAATCAAAACCACTAATGCAAGAATCGGAGCACTCACTCTAGCTAAGCTCATACCAGAGCTAAACAGGGCGACGAGTTCGTTTGTTTTATTGAGCTCACTCAAAGTAAAGACCGTTCCAATAAGACAGGCAACCGGTGTCATTTGATAGACCACTTCAAAAATATAATTGGAATAATAACTAATGATAACCTCGGTCGGAGCGCCAAATCGAATAATATTTGTCAAAACGTCGATGGTTATAAACAAAGTTACGAAAACGATGAGTCCGGCAAAAAAGTAGCCAAGGAATACTTTTGCGATGTAGCGATCAATGATGTTAATCAATTTGTCTCCCTCACGTATTAAAAGCCTTGTTTGCCAATTAGACCAGTGCCTATCAACGTCAACGCGAAGCATTCTCACGCACTGGGAAAGACCCTATAAATCCTCGATTTTTTTAGAGTTCTTGACTCTGTTAGCATAGTATTTTTAACTCAAACTATGGCATTGCGCGTCTTACTGGCCGACGAAAGTTCAACAATTAAAAAAGTGATGATGCTTGCACTTCAAGATTTTGGAGTGGAAGTCAAATCTGTCCAAGTGGGTGTGGACGTCATCGATGTCTGCAAGGATTTTAAACCCGATATCATTTTCGTCGACGTACTTTTGCAAAAACTCAATGGTTACGAAGTTTCTTATAAAATCAAACACGATGACGAGCTCAAAGACCTACCTGTTGTATTAATGTGGAGTTCATTCATGGACCTCGACGAAGATAAATTCAGCGCTAGTGGAGCAGAAGGTCGACTCGAAAAGCCATTTGACGTTGAAGACCTCCGTGCCATGGTTTTGTCTTTGGTTCCAAACACAAAGGATCAAAAGCTCGCCCCTTATTTGATTTTTTCACCCAGCTTGACCAGTGACTTTGTTGAAGACGAAAAGAAGAAGGCTGCAAATCCGCCGAATCTGCCCCCGGAAAAACCAACAGTCCTCACCGTCGAAGGTGGTCCGGAGCCAGAGTTTTCTTCCGATAACTCCAGTGAATTAGAAGATGGTCCCAACGACGAACCTTTGGACAACATGGAGCTCAAACAAACCGTTGAGATCGAGAGATCCTCAGACGAAATGCAAAGTATTGATCTCACAGGACAAAACGAAGTTAATTTTGACGAGCCCCTAGAAGAGGACGCTCCTCCTCAACAGCCATCGAGTCGAGAGAGCGATTGGTCCATGGAGGACTTTCAGAGCCTCGAAGATTTTTCTGAAAATCCCATCACTGAAAATTTTAATGATGAAGACTCCGATGATTCAGAGGAGTTCCAACCCATTAATCTCAGTCACATGGACGATGATGGCGTGACTCGTACGGTGCAGAATATCGAAAACGACCTGGGTTCGGTAAATCCTCCTGAAAACTTTGAAGAGCAAGATCAAAATCAAATGTTTGAGACCCAAACCCCTAACGATTTATCTGATGGCTCAAATATCGATGATGATGAGTCTTGGGACCAAAGAAGTGTTGAAGATTTTCGAATTGATTTTGAGGACGAAGATGACGACTCTTTCCACGTCACCAATATTTCTGGAATCGACGAATCAGACTTGCAAGACGAAAACTTCCTTCTTAATGACGAGAAATCGCAAAATACCGGTACCAGTAAACCCTCTAGGAAGCCCCCGAAAGTTTCTGAAGACTCAATCCCTGGAGTACCCCTATCTGCCGATGATGTACTAGCGCCGAATAGTGCTGATGAAGATCTCGATGATTTTGATTCCGCCCCGCAAACTCATATGATCGACCTGAATGAGTTAAAAAATGAGGGCATCGAAAGCTTTGACTTCAGCTCCATGAATGATTTGCCCGACTCAAGCTCTTCTACCCTTGAGACGGATTCCTCTGAGAGTTCGCTGAGCCTCGATATTCCACAAGCAAAACCGAGTGATTCAGATGATATAGCGACGCGACTGATCTCCGATCCAGCGATGAGAGCCGTTCTCGAGTCGCAAATCGAAAAAATTGTGATCAACCAATCTTTAGATATTATCGAATCTATAGTTCGTCGTGTCTTGCCAGAGATCGCAACAAAGGTCATTAAAGAAGAGCTTGAAAAGATAATGGCAGAAGAAGATTGATAAATCATAAAAGGAGATCCTGTGACCATAGATTTCTTGGTTCAAGAGGCGTTGAAAGAAGATATGCCCACGGGAGACATCACTACCGAATCACTACTCATTAAAAATAAATTTGGCATTGCGAGCCTCATAGCAAAAGAGGACCTCGTACTTTCTGGAACCGAATTTTTCGAGAAAACGGTTTTGAGCCTTGACCCACAAGCCGAAGTGAAATGGTACTTCAAAGATTCAGAACTCGTGCTCAATGGCCAAGAGGTTTGCCAAATCAGCGGAGACCAAGTTCAGCTTTTAAAAGCAGAACGGGTGGGCCTCAATTTTCTCGGTCCACTTTCTGGGATCGCGACTCTCACTCGACTCTTTGTCAACGAAACCAAGGGCACTCAAACAAAAATACTCGACACAAGAAAAACATTTCCTCTCTACCGAGAATGGCAGAAAAAGGCAGTTCGAGATGGGGGCGGACAAAATCACCGCATTAATCTAAGCGATGGGATTTTGGCCAAGGAGAATCATTTTGAAATGGCAGGCGGTTTTGTGAATGGACTGAAAACCCTGCAAAATTCTGGACAAAAATTTGAAGTCGAAGTCACTAATCTAGAAGAGCTTAAGCTCGCCATTGAGTACGGTGCTTACCGAGTTATGCTCGACAATATGACAAACGATGAAATGAAAGAAGCCCTCGAGCTGATCCCAAGTGCGATCGAAACCGAAGCCAGTGGAAATATGAAGCTTGACCGCATCGCTTCGGTAGCTGCTCTGGGAGTCGACTTTATCAGCGTTGGAGCACTCACTCACTCTGCCCCCTGCGCTGACCTCAGTCTTTTGTTTCATTTAAAAAAGGAGTCCTAATGAGTGTCAATCAATGGACTAATAAGTGGTGCGAAAGCAAAAGCATTCGCTCTCGGTATTTCCGAGAAATTGAATCCACCAATGAAATGGCTAAGGACGAATTTAGTCGTGATGACTCCGTCGATCTCTCTGTTTATGTGTCTGACCACCAAACAAAAGGTAAGGGCCGGGGCGGAAACACATGGGAGGATGGAGGCAAGGGAAGTGGACTTCTCGCCTCTCTTTCTTTTAAACCAGACCAGCCCCCACAACCCATTCTCACTCCCCTTCTGGGCCTGGCACTCTATAAGTCAGTCAATGAGGTTTGGCCGAAAATTAAATGGGGCATGAAGGCCCCCAATGACCTTCTTATTGAAGGAGCTAAGGTAGCGGGGCTACTTGTTGATACTCTTCAACAGGGGAGCACTATTCGAGTCATCATTGGTTTGGGCTTTAACATTGAATCTGCTCCAGCATCGCTCGGAGATCAAGCCACATACCTAAATGCTCATACGGCTGGCGAAGAATTGACAGAGACGATCTGGTATCAATTTCTCGACTCCCTCCATTGGAACTTTAAGCAAGCCCTTGCCGATGGACACATGAACCACCTTTCAGCTTCAGTCGCTGAGGAAATCAAAGCTGCACTGAATAATAACCCCAATATCAGCGAGAAGGTGAGCAAGCTTCACCTAGATGGCTCCATAGAGATTGGCAATCAAGTGACTCCATGGCATAAACTCTAAAAAAAGGAGTTACTATGGCCCTGGTTCACACACCCGCCCCCGAATTTGGTACTACTTGCCCCGATTTCGAACTACCGTCCACCGACGGAAAGACGATCTCACTTTCACAGTTCAAGGATGGCAAACCTCTTCTGGTTCTTTTTATGTGCAATCACTGCCCCTATGTGAAAGCGATACTAGAGCGCTTGGTTGAACTTGGAAATTATTTTAAATCCCAAGGAATTCA
>JAUHWN010000010.1 GCA_030424665.1 Bdellovibrionia bacterium
GCTAAAGAGTTTTGGTCTTAACCACAATGAGTGGCTCGTAAAATGCCCACCCCTGAGTGGCCACTTTAGGATCATGCATAAAACCATCAAAGATCTACAAATGAAAGGACGTCTCAACCGCCCGGGTGGCTCGATTATAAAAAACCTTATGATCACTGGAGATTTGGCAAGCTAATGATAGGACTCGCAACGAACTGACATTATCGATCGGTTCCAAGTCTCGGTTCGCCCCAATTTATCGCTTCCCGGAAGAGTCACAAAAAGTTCTTCGCGTAGAGCTTCCCAGTTTTTTTCGCCAAAAAGTCGAATGACCTGGTTTTTAAGGCGGCAATAAATGGCTATCTCTGAACCAGAAAGCCAGCCGTTTCGAGAGGCATAAGAGACTGGGGGCTTATTTCCCCAGGCGAGCTCAGTCATTAATTTTAAAGTCGTAAAAAGATACTTTTTCACTTGGGACCCAACGGCCGAGCCACACTCTCCCGGCAAAGCCTTGAGGTCCCTATTTATTCGCTTGAGCTCTCTGAAAAAAGCAAAGCAGCCACCCATTGAATTGGAGTGAGCACACTCAGCAAGGGACTTCTTAATTTTGGGTTCGAAGGTCTGCCCCATTCGCCGCTCTTGGTAAAGGTAGCCCTCTTGGTTTTTTTCGAAAATTTCAATTTGAATATCACAAAGTGTTTTTGGTGGCTCTATAATAGTAATGAGGAAGAGACCGGCACCAATGCCAAGCAATCCAAGTAGACCTTTAGGTAATGAAGCAATTAAGCGCTCTATCATATTATTATTATAGACGAGCTTGGACTAAGAATGCAAAAGGCCTTATTTGACCGCTTTACCACAGCTCCCCAGAGTTTCCGGATTTATTGGATTTTTAGCTTTCCAGCCCGTTTGCACCCAAGAACTTCGGTCTTTAGGACAGAAAAAGATTCGGTACTTATTATCAACCTTATATATTCGCGCCAGATGGGCTAGCTGCTCAAAGGCCGACTTGAGATTACGCCGTCGGATCTCATCCTGAGTCGTCTGGGTAAGCTCAAGACGACTTTTGGCCGCATCTAAAATCTTATTGAGATGACTTCGAGAATACTCCTCAATCACCAGGGATGCTGATTTAGCATCATCAATTTGCTTAAGAGTCTGGTTGAGGCTTGCAGTAATTTCGTTTTCATTTTGATTATAAAAAGAGGTCTGTAGGTCCACAGTTTGCCCAAGTAGTTCATTTACTTCTTGGGTCAGGCTCTCATCTAATACAATGGCCCGCCGAGCATCGGCCGAGTTTATGTAAAAGCTGAATAAAAAACCGAGAGAAACTGTGATAACAAATTTCATATATCCCCACTTAATACCAACATCTTGTTATCGGACTTGAGATTCCATTACATTAATCGAGGGGACTAATTGAAACAATTAATATTTGGTAAATATCAAAGACTGCCCAAAAATTTGTCAATTTCTCGAACTATTTGAGCAGTTAAAGCAAGTCACTGTATTTACTAGAAGAATTTAATCCAGAAATTCATCAGCCGACTTAGTGTCGAGTGTATCTATAGCATTCAGAAAAAAAGTAGGTATCTCACCTTTTGAGCTTTCACTGGTCATAATCTCGATAATTTTCTTATTTGCCTGCCTTTGAACATTCAGCAGTTTTGAATAAGCTTGCTTGTTAAGTGATACCGAAAAGTTAGAAAAAATGGGAGACAGGGAGTTGGGTGCAGAACTATGTTTATGGGGTTTAATGAAACTCGCTACTGACTTGAAATGATCAACAAACAACTCATGGGATAGACTAAAGTTCCCTTTTAGACTTCTCCATCGATTTTCATCCCATTTGACTAGACCATCTTTTTCTAGCTGTTTGACTCGCTCAAGACCTAAAAAACCAAAGAGCTCAGTTAACTGCTCCTCCTTTAAGCCAGCCTCATGACTGGATAGCTTGAAAATAAGGTAATCCAAAGGGTCTTTCAAACGTAGACTTAAGTCTTCGGAGTAACTGAGCTGGTCTATTTCTCTTACATAGTTTATTTTGGATTCGAGAAATTTTCCCATTTCCACGGGTAAGCTTTGTAGAAGCTTTTTGATGTCGTCTGTTCCGTTAATAAAACTGAGTAAACTCAAAATAGTAGTCATCGTCGGGAGAGTTTTGATCTGCCCTTTATACAAGCGTCTCAAACTTGGTTCACTGACACTTACCTTTTTACTTAAACTATTGAGGGTCAGATGACTGTTTTTAGCAATAAAAGATCTCAGCTCCTTCTGCAAGTAGCACAAAAGATCCTTTCGAATGTCTGACTCATCATCACACGAAGTTTTAGCTACCTTCGATATAGAGTTTTCGACTTCCGCCACTAAACTCGCCTCCGTTTAATACGGCTTCGCGGTAACTGTGCTCAGAGTCGCACGAACCAATTGAATAGTAATGGGAACCTAAATACTTATCACTTTCATAACGATTCTGAGATGTTCTCCGGTAAAAGTCGACCTTGTAGACCAAGCTGCCAAACTCACTCAACGGAGCCCAAATAACCGAATAACGATGTTTCTCACAAATAATTCGTCGATCTCTTGCTGAGTTAAGTGAAGCAGCTTCTGCTTCTGCTTCACTATCGAAATAAGCCCACGAGGTCCCCGTCCGGACTCCGAAGAGCTCACATTCTTTTCGTGGAGTTCTTGTTTGTATGGTATTCGAGTAGACGCATAGATTATTTGGCTTAATAAACGAGCTTGTGCCTGGAAAGCTTCGGTTACCTATTTTTTTTAGAAAGTGTCGAGAGTAAAAGGCCTCTTCTGAACTCATCGAATCAAACAACTCTTGTGCTCTCTTCTGATAAGCGTCTGAACCTCGAGCCTCGCTTAGGCTCGCAATTAGCAATAGGCTTAAAACTATGATCAAAGCCCTCATCTTACCCCCTAAATTTTCGTTCAACCTACTTTAAATCTCTAATATGTTTCAAATTTTGCGGATGTAATTGTAATTTCTATAGGCGCTAAACGCTAAAAAGCCTCTCAATCATATTTGAGAGGCTTATCTGGACAATGACTCACTTTAAAAATTATCGACAACTAGCGAGTCTGTATCTGTGGCTACCCACGAATTTGCTTCTGTCGTATCTGTCGTGAGCTGTTTTGCGGTAGAAATCAACTTTGAAAGTTGTTGAAATAGTTTGCTTAACCATTCCCTCTTGCATACAGAATTCAGAACCACGAGCACTACTACTCTCATCTGCAAACCTTCTAGCTCGAGCGAGTGAAGTAAAGGTTCTAGTATCATCATCATGTCTCTTCACGCCCCAAAGAACACATTTTTCAACCATACTCACTAATGGCGCAGACATGATTTTGCTGTAAGAGTTAGAGCACATAGGGCGTCCCTTACCGTTAGACCCTTCAGCTTTATCCTTAGCTCTGTGGTAGCTAGAAAAAACTGCCGTGTACTTTCCGTACTCGCTTTCTCTCAAATTCACTGTCCACTCAGTACAAACTTCACGAGCCGAAGTTGTTTGAATCGTATTTCCGGTCGTACAGAGATTTCTTGGTGAATACCAAGTACCCGTTCCAGGAATATGAATGTTAGACATTTTTTTACTGAATTCATTAGCCGAGTAAGCTTCTGTAGCAGTCATAGAATTGAAGAGTGCTTGAGCTCGATCTTGGTAGCGGTCACTATCAGCGTACACTGACAAACTAAATAATACTGTAATAACTAAAATAAGTTGTTTCATAGGTTCCCCTTTTGAAGCGTTTGATTTAAGCGAGTGTTAAATTGGCGAGTATAAGGGGTCAATTCAAGGGTGATTCGTATCTAGAATTAGATCGTCACCAATTCAAAGTGACGAATTTATATTCGATCTCTTAGAATTCACCTTCGTCATTCGAGAAATCGATTAGTTGAAGACGGAGCTTTGCGAAAATTTTCAGTGATCACAAATGCGGAAATAATTAAGTTACATCCTAAACGAAGCCTAAAACTTTACGAGCATCGAAGCGAATATTTGGAAAATAACGTTTTCTGCAGGGGTCGAAGCCTCTTTTAAGGCGGCCCCTGGAAGAAATGCTGACAATCGAATACGAGAGTTAAAGCCGTAGTCATAGTCTTGGTCAAACCACAAATCGAACTCCGACCCAAGGTCTCCTTCGTCGGCCTTGAGGGTGCTTCCAAGTGCTAAATTGTAATTAGAATCGAAATTAACCCCACCACCTGGGTTCGACTTGCTAAAGTTGAGATACTCAAAACCGAGTAAGGATGAATCGTAAAAGCTGAATTGAAAACCAACACGATAATAGGTGAGATTTCCCCAGCGAAGAACATCCATTCGTCCGGCATTTCTATGGAGGTTGTAATAGAGGCTCTGGTAGGTTGAAACATTCTGTCCGAGAAGCTGACTATCCTCTCCACCTGAGTCTTTGTGAAAACCAAGCCAAAAGTTAAAATTGTAAAGATCCGGAAGGGGGATGGAGAATTCGATATCCATAAGACTCCCCTCGAAGTTTTGCTCGAAATTTGTAGAGGCGTCGATTTTACCTTTTTGTTTTCCAAACTGCTTTGCTAAGGCGACATCAAAATTGAAAATACCTATAAAACCCTTAAATCCAATACTCAAGTGCTGCAAATTTACTTTTGGAGAAGTGGGAAAGACACCATTATCAATGGTTTCATCCCGCACGAATTGCGCAAAGTGAAAGTTAAAACGAGTGAGGTTTTCGGGAAGATCCTTGAGGTCACCATTTATTATGTAGAGATTAGATTCGGGGTCATTCGTTAAAAATCCCGCAACAGTCCCTTGCTTAAGTTCAGCGAGTTTTACCAGGTAGAGATCAAAAAACGCAAAATCTGTTTCGAAGGCAAATCGAGTTCCGTCGAAAACATAGGGCACTTGCTCGTATGGATTAGCGGCAAAAAACTTTTCATCTGAGATGTTAATCTCAAAGCGCCCAAAATAAATATTGAGACTATCGTTTGGCTTCCACCAACCGTAAAACAGGTTCACAAGAAAGGCATCCGTTGTCTGCTGGGGGTCTTGACTCTGTCCTAAGACGCCGGTGTAAAGAAGTCGTGCTTTCGAGTAGATTCGCTCGCCTTTTTGAACTTTGAAGTCGATCAGTCCACGCGCTTCGAAATTTGCAATTTCGTCATTGGCTCCGTCGACACCACTTGGATTCTCGAACTTTCTGTATCGGAGTCGGTATTCGCCCGTAGGGATAAAATCAACTTCTTGGGGTTTTTCTTCTTCAACTTTTGTTTGCGCCACTCGCCGAGGAGTTTGGGCAAGAACCGAAAACGAAAATAGAGATAGAACTAAAATTGTGAAAAGTACTCGAGCTGTCATATCTATATAATATCGACTGCACCTGAGCTCTTGCATTTCTTTCAGTGCAACTTGTCCTAGGTCCGAGGCTTGATTTGCCTTCGGACCTAGGTATGACCTACTGCACGATCGTGTAAATAGCCAGGTGGTCGGAACCGGCAAAAGGTATCACCTTACCCAGCTTGACCTTGAGACCTCGGGTAAAGGCGTGATCAATACTTGTACCTGGAAGTTTATTACTTTGCTGGGAGATCGCTGTTGCTCTGGCTGTCCTGATAACACTCTCGCCGAAGAAATTTCGCAAGACCTTATAGGGTTTACTATTAGCGTAAACCTTTATTGGGCCAAAGCTAAATAGCTTCAATTTTTTAGGCGCATTAAAGTCGCCAATAACTAAAGCTCTTTTTAAATTGCCATAATTTCGCCCCAATGCCTGGGCATGGAGGTAGGTGGGGTTTTTCTTGCCATTGAGAAGTTGCCAGCCTGTGCGAAGCTTTCCACGGCAAACACCCATAACAACCCAAGGATTGGGGAAATGGGTGGTCACGATATTATAGTTTTGACGAAATCGAGTGACCTGAAATTTAACCGACGGAAAGGCATAGCGCTCTTTTATCAAACTATCATCGGTAAGGATTGGATGTTTACACCTTTTAAGACGACTATCGTTCAGCCAATTGCCCGCGGGCATACGTTTTCTCTCAAGGTCTTTTAATGGATACCTACTAAAAATACGCAGACCATTTTCTCCGTGATGGGGTGTATATCTAAATATTGTGTGGTGATAGTCATAGTGGGACTTCAAGAACTCCAAAGTTCCCTCTTGTTTCTCTTTAACTGCGCCAGGGCAATACTCTCCCAGAATAAGAACATCGGGTTTTAAAAGCGGAAACTCTAATAGAGCTTCAATATTATCTAATGTATGATCGGGGTTCTCATTGAATTTTTTTCGAGCCTGACTATACTTATCGAGGTTTCTCTCGTACATACACCCAATATTCCACCAAACAACTTTTAGTCCTTTGGTATCAGCAACACTGGTTCGCCAACCAGGAGTCTTGCTAACATCATTTCTATATACAAATTGTTGAGCATATGCCGTGGGCATATACAAAACCACGAGTACGAAAATCCATTTCACTCTCATAACATTTAACCCATATTCAGTTTTTAGTAATAACTCTCTCACTCTTAAATTCTAGAAAACGCGAAACCTTTTAAACGTTCTTACTATTATGTTCTCAATCCTCAGTAGTTCTGCACAAGTGATGTGTCTCATAATGAAACACTCAGCTCTTATAATTTCGTTTTAATGTCAATCTCTTCAGCTGAGCGCCCTTTATTGTCACTCGCTCTGATTTTTTGAATTCGACATCTTAAGACTACTAAACTCGTTGAATAAATTTACAACTGAGATATTCCTGATGCTCTATGCACTGTAGTTTCCCGTTAAAAGATCAGATCGAGGAATGTTTATTGCTCTTTAAAAGTATGCGATGAGTGGTAAACAATTAAATAAGTCTTTATCTATATTAATAGTGAAATTTACTGTGTTAGGCATTTTCCTTTTCGGATTGAGTGGCTGCGCTACGCTTTTTCAAAATCGAAATAGACAAACACCACCACCATCGAGTCACCAATTTCCTCCCCCACAAAATGATGAAGAAGTCATTCCGGCGGTAGCGGATGGGCCCGCAGCCGAAGTGATTCCGGCCGCTTTACCTGCAGTTGAGGTTGACCCCGTGAGAAATGCCGAAGAAGTGGGTAGCCCTGACCCTGAAGTGGCTGCAGTGCCTCCGGCGCGAGACCCAGAGCCCGTAACACCCATTCGTGTTCCCGAGCCTGAGAGGGTCGTACCAGAAGAACCCCAGGGATTTCCGACCAGTGGTTGGACCTGCACTACGAATATGGCAAGCCTTAACCAGTCTCTCCTCAATGGTGTCAGTGGGGAGTGGCGATTGAATCGAAGAATTGAACCCGCCACGGCCCGAATCAGAAATTTTACGGTAGTTCGCACCGCAAGCGGTCTATCAGTAACGGCCATGGGCTTTACTTTTGAAAATGCAACGGTTTGCACCAATCGAAGAGAAGGTTACTATCGAATATCGGTGCAGACCTTTCTTGGACCAAAAGAATTTAATATCAGACTTGAGGGTACTTCGAGACTTATATCCTATGATGAGGGTGAGCCTAACGGCACCTTTGAGCGCACGCGAACATCAGAACTCGCGCCAGGCAGAACTCCAGCAACGGTGGCCGAAACATGAAAACGAGATTGATATTAAAGGCAGTGTTACTATTTTGCTTCGTCTTCACAAGTCACCTGGGCTTAGCTGATCCGTCGAAAGGTGTTCGTCCGCAAAATAATAGTTGGAAGTTCTCAAAGACAAATATGACTGATTGGGACGTTCTAAAGAAAGCTCCCTATCTCAACTTAGTTGGCGTCTATAACAACCAAAAATTAAAAGCCGTGAACTCTTCGGTGGTTCTTGAAATCAAGACTCGAATTTCTCCTAAAAAAGTCATTTCTCATTTTTTAAAAGAATCTCAACTGACCAACAAAAAAAGAATGATCCGAAAGAATGAGTTTAGAAAGATAAACAACAATCTTTATCTCTCGGAATTTTTGTGGTCCCCGAAAGGACGCTCGCAAGTCCTATCTGTATACTTGATTACAAAAAAGTCGAGACGCTTTCTGATTGTTACTGACTGGCGTATTGGTGTTCACAAAAAAAATGCAAAAGAAATTCACCAGCTTGCAAAGAATTTTCAAGTCAATAGAGTTGGCTTGTAATTAGCCTTCAATTATTGAAAATTCACCTTGTTCGTTGAGCGAGAGAATAACTTTTTCTTTGATCCCCGAAGTAAATCCGAATTGAAACGTCATATAGAGGGTTTTGCCCTTACCTGAGCGAATATCGAAAACATAGGAAAGTAGCACCCCGTTAATCATTTTCGGGAGCTTTGCCAAAAGTTCTTCGGGGCAGGTAAAGTTCTTGTCAAAAGCTTCAATCTGAAGACGCTCTAAAGTCCCTGACTTTGTTAGAGAACCATTGAGATAGACAGGCCCTGATTCTCCAATCCCTTCAGAGCGCAATTCTATCTGACTGAAACGCAGTATTCCCTCTTGCATGATTGAAGGCTCCCACAGGCCGACCACCAATGCCAGTAGAATTTCATAAACTCTTAATTTTACTCAGTTATTATGCGCTTGACGAAGAGCAGGATTTTCCGCTACATTGCCTCCTTCGACTGCAATTATATCCAGGTCGTCGGGGAGTGGCGCAGCCTGGTAGCGCATCTGGTTTGGGACCAGAGGGTCGCAGGTTCGAATCCTGTCTCCCCGACCATTCATTACAAAACCCCATTTTTTGTCCTCCTCGCCCCGAACGGGGGATGGGTCCAAAAAATGGGGTTTTTTTACGCCTAAATTTTGATTTGATTGTCTATATTGGGAAGGAAAGTGCAAGACCTTGCACTGATGAGAAGAGGCCCCTCCGTTCTGGACTGAGGGGCTTGGAGATTTAAAAGGGTCGAGTGAAGTGACTAACTCTAGGTCAACACCACTCTCAATTTGATGAACAATAATTTGCGGGAAAACCGCCTGTAGCAGAATTTTTTTCTCAAGACACTGCATTTTGTCAAAATCCCGAAGGGTCATTTTCAAAAACTTTTTTAACTGACTGCCCTGAAAGTCCTCACGGTAACGCCTTTCTTCTTCGCTCAAACTCTGCAACTGAAGAGTAAGTTCTTGAGCTTCTTTTTCTGCCCTGTCTTTTTCATCCATAAGCATTGAAATCGTAGATTCGAGATTATCCCCACCTTTGAGGGCCAACGCTCGTATCGAATCGCTAAAACTTTCTTCAACCTTGTTCAATTCTAAAAGCCTCAGTTCAATTCGATTCTTTTCATTTTGAAATCCACTCAAGCCAGCCTTTTTTTGGGATTCAGCACTTTTAATTAATTCTTCTATCTTTCCACTATCCAAAAGCAGCTTTTTTAACTTTTTAATAACAAGTTCGTGAATTTCATCAGCAATCAAACGATGTCTATTTTTTGTATTATAGTAATAGTAGTTTTTACCACCATTAGCCGCTTCACCATAATATTTTGTTCCGTCTGGTGCTGCAATAACTCCGGCCATGAAAAATTCATTTTGGCGAGGTTTCCATTCTATTGTTTTAACCAATTCATCAACCTGTTCTAGTAACTCAGAGTCAACAATGTTGCCATGTTCTTTTTTATGATGGTACTGCCAAATGACATACCCATCTTCAGACTGAAGGTCAGGAAATTGATTGTAGTAATCGTAAAATTTATTGATACCGCGATATTTAGGATTTTTTAACAAACGAATAAGGCTCGCCCAATCAAATAAATGACCGCCCATTTTTCGGGGAGGTATGCGTCTTCCATCTTTACTCACTTTAGGCTCTGTCCACCAAACCTTAGTTCGATACTGCTTGTCTTTGCAATACTCTAATGTAGCTCGTCGGCTACCTTTGAGAGAAACGAATTGCTTCATTATATCGGAAACAATTTTAAGCTCCGGCTTATTTAGCTTATACATTCCAACCCATACATCGTGGCTGTCCAGCCCAAGCGTAGGGGTTGGAGAAGGGTCTTTACCATTATTAACCATTGCTTCACGCTGTTTAATAGAAACCTTTTGTGAAAGGTCTTCGCTGTATTCACCCGCGCGAATGTTATCTATCTTAAATTTCCAACGATCACCAGATTGACGAAAATCAACTTTCCCACCATCAATTAAGAAAAGTTCTACGCCAAATTTGACAAGTTTCTCCGCTAAAATAAGGTTGAATATTTCATCTCTTGAAAGACGGTCTAGCTTTTCAACAACAATAAAGTCTATCCCGCCAGATTCAATTCTTCGAGACAGCTCCAAAAGTTCAAGCCGACGGTGGGTATTTTCTCTTTTTCCACTTGTGTCTTCTTGAATATGATGGACCACCTTATATTGAAGTCCTGACTCTTCAGAAATGACTTTTTCCCAACGAGAAATTCTATTCCACTGTTGCTCTAATGAGCCATGTTGAGTCCGTGCACGTTCAGAAGTAGATACGCGAGTTATCGCATATCCTTCTCTAGTGTTTTTTGTCTTACGTTTTGCATGAACATCAAGATTAAGCCGCATCTTTATTTCCTTTAGAATAAGCTCCCGTTACAATTTTAAAAATATGATCCTTTAGAATTTCATTAACAGTATTGCAGACTACCTTTCTTTTTCGAGGGTCCGCTTCATATTTTTCAATGTATGTAACATTATTTATTCTCATCAATCTTCCAGTTTTGTTTCTAAACGTCTTTTTCTTTTTATATCGCTTTTTTCTTAAATCCTTCGCACAGCTTTTGCATTTAGAATCAATTTTTTCACCTTTGCTATAAAAGTCACTGAGACATTTTTCTTTCTTACACTTTGAGCAAGTCTTCCCATTTTTAGGGGATGACAATTACTTTCCTTATTTCTTTCTTTTAACTACAACATCAATATCTAAGCCGACAACTTCAGCCATTTCCAAGAGTCTTTCAAAACTAACAGAAGTATTACTACCACGCAGATACTTATTTATATTGTACCGCTCAACTCCAATTTGCCGTCCAAGTTCCCCCTGGCTCATTCCAATTCGTTCCATTTCTTTTTCAATCTCTATCAGAATTTTCTCTTTTATTTCCACAACACTTCCAGCCAATTACACCTCCTAGAATAGTGTATATTTTTAACACTATCAAGCTATTTATTTTTGAAACCACGAATATATCCTCACTGCTCCAAAATAGATATAAGCGAGCATTTTACGCCAAATTGAAACAGGGCTAGGATTATTTTCTATCTGCGTCATCATATTCTTTAAAAAGACTTTATCAGCCTCTTTTAGCTCCTTGCTATTTCGGGCCTTAATAAACATATAGTCGTGGACGTTGCAGCTAGAAATTACGGAAAGCCCTAGCAAATGGTTTGGAACCAATTGGTTTAGCGGCCCATCAGGGCCGCATTGGTTAAGTAATTTCTTTTTCTCCTCATTATCTAGCTTCCAATACTCTTCAGGAGCTTGGAGCTTCTTCATTTATATTTGGAGTTGTAGATAATTTGGGCTTCCTACCACGCCGTTTTGTCGGCTTTGTTTTGCTTAGATATTGCTTGATGGACTCGTCAATATCTTCACAAGATGAACTATTAATAAGCTGTTTAAGATAGCTTTTCTTATCGAAGAACCGATCCTTCAATAGTTTAAAATCTGTCGCCTCATGTTTTTTAAAAAATAGACTTAGAATTTCATTTACTATTTTTGAAGTATCGGCTCGACAAGAATTATCCCGTAATCGGCCAAGCAAGTCCGAAACTTGCTTGGCCTGTTTATCAGTTAAAAGGATTCTTTTTACAATCTCCCTTTTTCCTGACTCTTTTTCACCTACCGATGCTGACTCACTCATTTAGATGGTGTCCAGAACGAATTTCCTTTAATTGTCCAAACACAATGCTGTTGAACCAGCTTGTCGCCTTTGACCTCCCAATCAAAGCACTCTTTGTCCACATCGGGAGCCGACAATCTAAAGTCCTGAACACCACCGCCTTTTTGTGGTGTAGAAACAGAAAATTTATCTAAATTTAATAGCGTCTGCTTTCTGGTCGTGGCATCACGTTTCTCTAGGGAACCATGAATTATATAGCTGCTAATTCCACCAATAGCAGCTCCAATTAAAGCACCAGTTAGTGCTCCTTTTCCTTTATCTTCCTTATTTGCAATGGAACCTCCGATTGCTCCTGTTGCGGCACCAACACCTACACCAGTTACAATAGATTCCTTCATAGAAGCGCACCCTGATAGCATCACGCTTCCGATAATTAAACTCATCATTATCTTATTTTTTATAGATATTCTCCTTATTGATTGTATTTATGAAAAAATGTCTCTAACCGTTACTGACCCTAAATATTTTTTTTCAAACTTAATCATTTCAGCTCTTTACAAGGCTTTACCCATTGTCGATGGCAATGGTTCGGCAATAGTCGCTGACAATACCCAGAATAACTTTATGAGATGCGGAATATGTACTTGTCCACATTACTGAAAATGAGTTCATCACGATTAGTCAGGACATCTTCCGACAAAGCACAGTACACCTTTGGGTCACACTGATGGCTTTGCGAAATCTTACGGTCTGACTTCCAAATGATATTCTGTAGCTCTCTGTTGTCACAAATGTAGAGCACTCCATCGACTTGTCCACTACGGTAATACTGATCCAGTTTCTCTTTATACCTCGTGGCCAACTTCTTTGAGCGTTCATATTCAAGTGCTAATTTTACCTCTCCCACTTTTGTTTGTACTGAAATGGCAGCGTCACTATTAAGTTCCACAAATGGTCTAAAGTTCTCATTGCTTCTATAAAAGTCACAACATTGAAGAACATTTTCCGGCACATAACTAATGACCATTGATTTCTGTGTCACAATAATACGAATGTCCAACAGGGCGGTATCATGTTTAGCACACTCACTTCGTAAAATTTTTCCAGTTACTTCGTATGGAAGCATGGGCTTTATGATCTTTAGGCCAAAGTTTGTTATCGAATATCCGTATTTGGGGTTTGAACCAAGAATGAGTGCTATCCTTTCAACCAAACCTGCACGAACTAACTTTTTCATTCTGTAATTCACACATTGCTTGGACGCATTTCCAAAGAGGTACTTCTGAATCTGATTTCGACTCATCACCTTTTGCTCAAATAGCCATTTTAAGAGTTTGAGATCCCTGGGAACTAATACAGCTTCACCAATAGCCTTTTTACTGATTGCCAGATTCCTTGATCTTTGTCATTTTTGTCGAAACTTTAACATCTAAAAGTTCCTGAAAGTTTTTACGTTCCTTGTTTTCAAACTCATCCTTAATGACTTTCAATTCCATTTCCATTGTTTCATCATCAATGTAGGGTGCTTGCACTTGCTGATGGTCACTGCCATTAGTCCACATAGCTCGACCTTTAATGGCAGGAAGTTTTTTAGCGAGATTTCCACCCATTGCCACATTAGAAGCCGCCGAAGAGATCATTCTAAATGTCATACGCCCAGGCAGATTGTCTAATGTCTCTGTGCTGATTGCTTCCTTCACTGGTTTTTGAGTCGATGGTATAAGGTGAATCCCTGCGGCTCTTGCTAAACGTGCAAGCTCTCCAATATGCTGACTAGCGAGAGCATTTGATTTTTTACCAAATAACGCTGCCGCCTCATCAATACCAACCACAATCAAATCCAGCTCATCTCTCTTGGGATCAATGTATTTATGTCCACTATCTTCTAATATTTTGTAGCGTCGATTCATTTCTTTAACCAACGCTCCCAAAATGTTAGTTGCCTCAGTTTCGTCTTTGGCGGTTTTCACATTGGGAAGTGCCGCAAACTCTTTGACCTCCACACCTCGCTTTAAGTCCAGAAGGTAAAGCTGAATATGGGGAGAGCTTTTAAGCAGAGAAAGCATGGTTGAGCGAAAGAACACCGATTTCCCCCCACCTGTGGCTCCTGAGATCAGAAGATGCGGCAAAGAGCGAATCGGTTGAATCAAAGGCCCCTTAAGGCTTTGTCCAATGATAAATGAATAAGGCTCTTTAACATGGGCATATAGTTCATGGAAATGGGCCATTGTCGGAAGATCACGCTCGCAGAGATGAATTTCGACTTTTCCTTTGTCATGGGCCAAACTAATGCTTTCTACGGTTTGCTTAAAGCCAGCCGTAAAACTGTCTTTCTGGGCCTCAAATTTTCCAAGTCCCACGCCAAAGGTTTCGACAACCACCTTGCTACGGTTTTCACCAGTGGGAAGGATCGCTGTGACTTTGGGTTTTTCTCCCGTTGCTGTCTTCAAACCAGCACGATCAATCGCTTTTTGATAGACGGCATATTTTCTAAACTCCTTAAAACCAAAGATCACAAGGGAGCTGACAATGAACAATGTCATCAATGTCACATACTGACTCATCTCTGACAGATAAAAGAAAAGTCGAAAGTAAAATGGCAGTATTTCGCCAAATACAAATTTCATTCCTGCTTCGAGATAGTTTGTTGACCCAAATATCAGTATGACAAGAGTCGTAGCCACAATGACTACTGTGGCCCACATATCAAAATTCTTAAAATTGACTCTCTTGATTCCGAAAGTACATATTCTAAAAATTAAAAACAGAATCTTGCCAATTCCAATGACGGCATTTTCTAGCCCGTCGCCTTTACTTTTCTTTTCGCTCACTGTTCACCGTAGTAAGTAGAGACAAGGTTGACGATCATTTCTTTTCCAGCAGGAACCGTGACGTATTCCTGGCTGTCGCCTAACTCTGAAGCCTGTCTTCCAGCTTCCATTTCACTGACTTTTGAAACGCCTTGATAAAATGCGTTTTTAGCTGTGGCCTTTGGTGTAACTTCAGTGGCAATAGTTGTCCCATTAGAAGCACCACCACCTAAAGCCTCACGCTCCGTTAGTGTGTCTGTCATAGCTGACACCATTGTTAGCCCAAGTGTCGCTGCAATTCTTTCTGTTCGTTTTCCGTGAAAATCACCAATTAATCCTGGTGAATAGTTTTTTGAACTTAATGCCTGTGCTTTCAATTTAACCTCCCTTCCATCTGGCAGTAACGCCTTTGTAAATTGAATAAATACTTTTTCGCCCTTTCCTGGGTAGCTGATCTTCCCAAAGGCGATAGTGTTTTTAGGAACACTACCGCCGTTCTTGTCTTTGCCTCCGTATGGGAGTAAAACCTTGTAGAACTGACCCATTTCTCTTGTATCAATGGCCGTCAAAAGTTTTCCGACAAGGTTCGTACCCAAAGGAAGCCCTTTCTCTAAGCCGTCAGGCCCTTTTCGCTCTATGACTTGAGTAGCCTTGTACTCAATGTCCTTGACGTAACGATGAGAAACACCTGTATGCCTTCGCTGGCCCTGATTTTGACCGACTTGGGCTGAAGCGTTCAGCATTCCATTTACTTTTTGTGAGCCTTGGGTTTCTTGGTTAGCTTCGCCATTATTCTTTTTGCCTTCATTTTTTATTGGCTCTGTGGAATTAATGACAACACTTGTATCTTCCTTAGAACCAAAAAGAATGACAGAAGCAACACCAAGCCCAATGGCGATAACAAAACTGAGAAACACTTTCTTTCGGTCGAGAACGTCTTTATCGCCCTCTTTTTTCATAAAGAAGGCTCGAATCTTATTGATGTACGTCATTGCAGATACTTTCTTCCAATAATGATTTTTGACTTCTTCTCATCCAGAAATGCATTGAGGGTAAAGCCTCTGGCTTCTTTGAGTGGCAAGAAAATGCGAGCTTTTGAAATCTGTCCTGTTTTTAGAATGTCTTGTTCAACGACATAGCCTTGGCCTTTAAGCGGCACACCGCCGCGAGTTGCAACAAATCTAAGTGATGTGAGATTTTGCTTTTCTTTCCCTTCAAATTTGATTTGAAGGTCAATCATTCTCAAAGACCTTGCAGGATCAGTGCTCGTTTTAACCACTAAAAAGTTCAAGTCTTTTTCAATAGCAAATTTCAGCCCTATGGCCTGAAATCCAGGCTTCTTTTCTACCTTTGGAGTTTTCTTTTTTGGTGAAAACTTCGATTTCCATTTCACATACACCAAATCGTCGTAATTGCAGCCATGACATACCTTTAGAAGAAACCCGTAAGTATGGTATGGCGTATAAACGAAAAGATTTGTTTCTACGTCACCAAGCGGCTGAATCGTTAAATCGTTCTCTATAAATTCAATCGAGTAATAGTTTTGATTGCCGATCACAACCTTTTTGGGTTTTTCTGAAAACCTTAAAACTGATGCCTTGCCCATCCTGAGTAGGATGGGCTGCATCTTGGTATCATTGACGTTTACTGTTCTTATTCCTCCGGCAAGACAGACAGGTCCATAGAAAAGCAAAAGACCGACCCAAAATAAGGTCATCTTCACTTAGATTGATGCTCCTTAATGCCATTGACATAAAGACCAATGGGATTCCAGGCATTCGCCGATCCCTTAATGATATTTAAGGAAACAGTCGTCGGTACTGGAATGGGGATGCCTTCAATCTTTAATAGTTTGTCAAAACTCGCAATAACCTTGTCATCTGTAACACTCACAGCGACATTCACAATGGATTGCGATGTCTTCTTGCCTTGAAACTCTTTTTCCTTAAGATGAGTTACCAGTTCAAACAGTTTAGAATTTAAACCGTCCGTCACAATAGGAGCGAGAGCTTTCCTCATTGCCGATGGGTCAAGAGTCGTCCATTCGTATCGTCTTTTTAAGAAATCAGAAACGAATTTTTCCACAGCGTCTTCAGAAATTGGAACACTGGCCCTTCTGCCACCATAGTAGTGTTGTGAATCTTCCGATTTAATCACTACAATGGGATCAGAGAAATACATAAGTCCAATTATGAACAGTTGTAAAACGCAGACCAAGATAAGTCCTGCGTTGATAAGTTTGTGTGTTCTGAGTAATGAATTAATATCTGTCCAAGCGTTTAATGCTGAATTTTTCTTCAATCAAATTCTCCAAAAGAATATTTTTTATTCAAATTTTCTCCTTTTTAAAATTACTGATTTTATTCATCTCTCTTTTTTCTATACTCATTAAGATCAACAACATTGTGCGGCCTCTGAAATTTTACAGTAGGTCTCTTTGGTAAATTCAACTTACTATATTTTTCCCCAATGCTTTTTATCTTCGGACCATAATCCTCACGAAGATTTTGCATTCTTCCTGTAACAGGGTTTGTCAGTGGTTTAGCTGCAAATTTTCCTGCTCCCCAGGTTTTTGCGGCACCTTGTTTAATCACCTTAGTTGCATAGAGCTTCGCTGTAGTCGCTGCCGCCATTGCTGGTGCAGAGGCCAAAGCTGAAGCAGCACTTTCCATTCCATCATTGATAAGGGACCTGGTCGCAATTGGAATAAAGAGCATACTCAGTCCGATACAAAGATTGAGGATAATAGAGAGAAGATAATCCTCTAATCCCCCCTGAACAGGATTCATGGCGAGCTTTAAGAGAAGCACCCCAAGGACCGTCCAAAGTATCTTCCAGATTATGACCTTGATTAACCCTTTATAGAGGTTGGAGGTCACATTTGCCGTTGATTTCGGGACATAGGCCAAAATCATCAAGGGTGACACCGTAAAGAGCACCACCCATACGAAATGGGTCAACGCTTCCGCTACAAAAAAACCTAGATAGGCAATAATGTAAGCGAGAAGTGCAAATACATAGAGAATATGCCCTCTCAAATCAAACATACTGCTTGATGAATCCTGGTAGTTTGGCCCCAGATTCTTTAAGACCTCCCAAACATCGGTGATTTTATCAATTTTATCTATGATGCCGTCGCCAATCATCCCAATGACGTTGATCGTATATTCAAAAGAGAACAGTAGAAGCATTGAGATCACAACGCGCCTTAAAATATCGAAAACGTCGATATTGTCTTGTTTACCCTTAAAAAATTCTAAAATGATTAACAGAACCACAAGGGGAACAAGTAATATCCAGTAAAGTTCAAGCACTTCCCCGCGAATATCCTTCGCCACAACCGCAAGCTGGTCAAACACTTAGAACTTTATAAAACCTTTTTCGCGTTTGAAGTTCTTAAATGCCAAACCAAGGCTACGATCCACCTCTTGATAGGATGATACCGAGTTCTTATCTTGCCGATTCTTCATGGCAAGCTGCTCACTCTGCATTTTTAAACTCTGGCTCTGAAGCCGAATCAATTGATTGATGCTCTTAAGAATCAAAGCATTTGAAACGGCTGTTGATCTTGCCGCCCCTTTAGGGGAAGCAGATTCACTTTGAATCCGAAGCGAATCAGAGTTACTTTCCTGGGACTTTGAAAAGTCCTTGAACGAGTTTACCATACGAAGAGATTCGGCCACAGTTTGGTCATGTAGCTTATGCAAAGCCTCTTCGGGAGACTTCGGAATCTGACCGTAAATCGTAGCCACCGTTTTCAATGACCGATTAAAGTCTCTCAGTTCTTTAAGGACCCCTTGATCTTCAATGGGCAGACTCTCTAAAAGGCCCGTTATGTTTTCAAGTCCCTGGTGAATCGTTCTAAAATAGTTATCTGAATTTCTTGCCTGATCCATCATCATTCTGAGCTGCTGATAGCGTTTGTAGTTTTCCAACAAGATTTTTGTCAGGTACATGACCTGAGCTGGCCCCGTTGGATCAAAAAACGCATGAGCAGAAGGATTGATGAGGAAAAGAGGCAATAGCAATGCGATTAGTTTTTTTCGCAATAAAACCTCCTGTAGTATTTTTAAAAATTTTAAAATCAAACTAACAAAAGCTGAGATTTCTTATGTATTAATTCCTGCTACTACTGGCTGGTAAAAACCATCTTCGCTCGGATAAATAACATCAACTTGACTTAATCCCACTTTTACGAATAGCTTCTCAACCGTTTCTAGCAAATGTGCATACATTCGTGTATTGATAGGTTTTGACACCCACTTGTCATCTTGTCGTATTGATACGTGTAAGGCCATATCATAAAAAGAACCATCTTCGGCCCAATCCCAAGTCTGAAAATAAACTCTTTCGCCGTACTCATCCCTAATTAGACGCGGCATCATACCACTTGGTCTTTCTTTTCGTATTCTTTCGTAATCTCGGAGACTAACAAGGAGAACACCTCCTTTTTCTAGCCTACTCTTCATTGAAAACAGTGCTTTCTCCAAACTCTTATCTCCATTCAAATGAGCAACGGCATTGTCGAAACTTAATACAATATCAAATTTTTTATTGATATTTTCCAAATTGGTAAAGTCTGCTTCAAAAAAATTAGCTTTGACACCGAGGCGCTTTGCTTCAGCTTTTGCTCTTTCGATTTCCTTGATACTTATATCTGTCCCCGTAACAATATATCCCTGCTTTGATAGGCCAATTGCCTGTGTTCCAATGCCACAAGAACAATCCAGCACTGATATATTTTGTGAATCTCCCGAAGTCTTAGATCGAATCAATTGATCTATCACTTTCCCTTGGCGCAAAACAACTTCATCCCAACCTTTTGCGATTAGGTGATATTTCTCTGATAATTCATCATAAAACTCATTGACCTTCATTTTAACCTCATACCCCTAGAATTTAAATTTCATTTAACTGATCTAAGGCTTCTAATAATATATCAGTTTCTTTTAAATTATTAAACAAATGGAACGATAGTCTTAGATTACCCTCTCGGACACTGGCTTCAATACCATTTTTTCTAAGTGAATTTTCAAGTGCCAATGGATTCCCTTCATTTATAGCCTTAAGAGCAAGAATATTTTTATGTTCCCCTAAAGGAGTAATTAGGTCATATTTTTCTTTTGGATAGTTATTTAAAAAATAAGAAACGAGATTTTTATTATGCTCTTCGATATTTTCAAGGCCAACCTCAATAAATAATTCGAGTGTTTTCAGAAGTGCGTTCATTCCAATCAAATTTGGAGCTTGTCCTCGATCAAACTTTCTTGCTCCTGGTAACGCCTCGATTGAATATTTTAGCAAATCTTCGCTTTCCGTTCCGTTAATAAAAGTTTGCCAACTGAGATGTGTATTTTCTATCAAATTTAGCGCATTGTCTGACCAGTAAGCAAATGCATGACCGTAAGGGCTAAGTAGCCACTTGTAAGTTGCCCCCACTACAACATCACATGATTCTATTTCCTCCTTTGAAAGTGAAATGCCCCCTAATGATTGAGAGACATCAACGATAAATAAAATATCTCGCTCACGACAAATTTTACCTATTTCTTTAATGTTGTTACTCCTACCCGTGTTGAACATGACATGGGATAAATTTAATACTCTTGTATTTTTTGGTAGTTCATTTCTCAGCAAACCTGGATCACGAAAATATTTTTCGGAAAGTTTAGTTATTTGATACCCACTTCTTTTTTGATTAAGCATCCAGGGAAGAACATTTGATGGATAATCTCCTTCCATAAGCACAACGCTGCCGCTATCTCTAAAATTTAGCCCAATTGAGATGTATGAAATTACCTCAGAGACAGCCCCGTGATGGGATATATTGTCTCCTGAAACACCCAATAAAACTCCAAATTGATCTCGAACTTGATCTGGAAGTCCTCTCCAGCGACTATAAGGAAAATCTACTGGATTTTGAGAATGTTCTATCGCACTGACCCCAGCAGTCTTGGCCCTATTTGGCAATGGTCCAAAGTAGGCAGAGTTAAAGTACCCCTGCTTTAGTGTTCCAAATTCCATCTCCCTATACTTTTCAACTTTCATTTAATATCCTTCGTTATTTAAAAAGATCATATGTTCATTAAATAAAACACTTGAAAATGTTCGTCAAGGGGGATATTTGTTCTTTATGATGAACACTGAAGCAGGGGATCATACGGTCATCTCCCAAGCATTAGCCAAAAACCTTAAGGATTACCGAGAACGGCAAGGTTTGAGCCTAAGTGAATTGGCAAAAAAGGCAAATATCGGAAAGTCTACACTTTCAGTCCTTGAAACAGGCAATGGAAATCCTAACATCGAAACTGTCTGGGCTTTGGCGATTGCTCTCAAAGTACCCTTTGGCCAACTTATTGACACTTCTGGCGCAGAAATACGCTTGATAAAAAAAGGAGAAGGTATTTCTGTTGATACGAAAGATAAGTCGATGATCGCAGGTTTACTGACTTCTCGGACAGGGCGAGGTGCCTTTGAGTTATATCAAGTTGATCTCTCACAAAAAGCGAAACGTAAGGCCGAGGCGCATAAAAAAGGAACCTTTGAACATATATATGTTATTAAAGGTAAACTTATCACTGGCCCTGTTGAAAGTACACTTACACTCCAGGCGGGAGACTTAGCATCCTTTCCAGCAGATACCCCTCATGTATACGAAGCATTTTCTTCCGAGGTTATAGCTTTAGTTTTGATGGATTACTCTTAAGCACAGTCTTTTAGTTTCTTCTTTCCGAAAGCCAGCAGTTCAAGTACATCGAGCTTACTCAAATCAGGATTCTCGGCCTCAGTGTGAGCGATGAGCATTTTGTCATTGGCATCCGAAGTGGAAAACCAATGGCTTAACGGCTCTGGAACAAGCTGCAAAATGGCTTCGTTTTCATCCTGCAAATAATAAAACTCGCTGTATTCTCCCTTTTTTATTTGAAGGCTTTTGATTCGCTCAACTTGTGTGTCGTTAAAATCAAATGTCCTTTTGAAGTCATCCCAATCAATTTTTCTTTGCCTCAAGATGATTACGCTTGTCGTATTGGTCATTAAGGCATCTTTTAGTGCTTTGTCGGCCATAAAGTCTTTGTAGTTTTGGCTCAAGCACCAAATCCCACTTTTAAACTTTCTCCACGTTCTGTAACAAGTAATTACGACCTGTCTTGCAAGCTCGGATTGAAAGAGTCTTTCGGCTTCGTCAATGATGAGTAAATACTCACGCTCAATATCCGAAGAAGCAACGTCTTGAATATATGAAGTGAGCAAAAGTAAAAGAACGTCTTTCAAATCAGAATAATTGCTTAGGTGCTGAACTTCGATAGAAACAAGGTCTTTGGAGAGCTTCACATTGGTTTGCCCATCGAGCATCTGCCCGTAGGCTGATGAGCCTGTCCAGCTATAAAGAATTTCACCAAACTTTCTCATCTGTTCATCTTTGTGACCATCAAGCAGCTTTTTTAGATCAGAGAGAGTCGGCGTTTTATCCTTGGCTTCACTATAAACCCTATGAACTTGCTCCTCTAAGAGAGCCTTTTCACGCTTACCAAGGGCCTTTTTGTCTTCATCTTTTAAAATCATCTCTAGCACCGCCAAAACAGTGCGAATCCGATCAGGATTTGGCGTTGTTTCTCCCTCTTTAAGATCAAACATATTGAGGCAAAGATCAGAGTCCAGATTTAAGTCTAGGAACTCGCCATCTAAAATCTCAATCAGTCGTTTAGAAGATGCACCATTATCAATCCACACGATTCTGGGTCGAAGTAGATCACCAGCTCCATTCCTGCGTGTTTTGCCATAGAACATCGCCATAAGCTGAACGACGGTATAACTTTTTCCACTGCCTGATCCTCCGAAGACGATTCCGTTCCAGGCTGGCAAGTGGTCTGCATAGGGATCAAGAGAAAACAGACCACCATCTCTGGTCGGCAATAAACAAACTGCTCTCGGATTTCCTGACCAGCTTGCATAAACTGGCATCAAGTGGGAAGCGTTGCTTGATTTCATCTTTTTATGACGAACACCATCGCATCTGCCAGGAATAGACTTTAGAAATACCTCCTTTGATGCCAAGGTTTCCTGTAAACCTTCAGCCTGATTCATTGTCCTAAATGTTTTCAAAATTTCATCGGTCTTATCATCAAGCTCGGCCTTTGATTTGCCCCAAATGATGACGTTAAAATCAGACGACAATAGCTTTTCAGAACCTTCCAAAAGGTTAGAAAGTAACCCTTCAATTTGGCCGAGTTTGTTTTCCGATTCTAAATCACTGACATTTTGACTACCTGATGCCATCGAGTGAGCAATTCGCCGTTTTAATTCCAGTGATGATTTTTCTTTGGCCTGATCGAGTAAGTGGATAGACTGGCTAATCCAAAAGTGAAAAGGCACAGAAGAAAAAATATTCCCCATTGAAGCGAAAGTTTGACCTTCCGGCAGGAGCGCAAGGCTGATTGTCCTGAACTTATAATCACCGATATTGATAGAGTCTTTGTCCCAAGTAAGATCAGTAAGGGTGAGCTGTTCACTTATTGATGGATCAAGAAAACTTTTCGACTCTCGAAGTTTACATTTTCCAATTTTCTCAACTCTCGTCAGATTCAAATATTCAAAGACAAGATCAAACCATTCATTTGACTCAAGAGCAGAAGGAGTCAATTTTGCCGAAGCAAGTAGAGACTCCACTTGTTTAACCACGCGAAGGAATTTCTCTTTTCTCTCCAAGTAATCTTTTTCAGAAATTGGCTCAAACTGCTTACTCGACGCAAATAAGCTTTGTTTTTTCATATTGAAAGACTGGCTTCTTATGAAAAAGTAAATGCTTGGAACAAAATATTTTTTTTGCCCCTGATTTTTTCTATAAAAATTCAGTCTCGCATCCGCAATGCGCTTATAGGGGCCTTCAATATCTTTTGAAAGCTCCTGGTGGTTTTCAATCAGATTTTCAATATTAGAGGATAGTTTGTAGAAAACCTGTAAACGTATCCCTTCCTCACAAGAAACAAGTAAATTCTCAAGACTTTGGCTCAATTGATTGATGGCAGACTCAGAAGCACAAGTTATATCAAATCCAGATAAATTAAATCCTGCGCCAAGTGATCCATCACTGAAAACCATCAAGTTTTCATCAAAATGCCAAAAGCCTAGCTCATCAGCTAAACTACTCATATATTTTTAACCTCATTTTGTTAATGTTTTTTGACTCTTTCCCCGCAGAGAAAAACCCTGGCTCCAAGTAAAATCGAATAAGATGGGCCATGAAGTTTTCAGGCTTGCCTTTCTTACCAAAATAAAAGATGGCAATGATGAGAACTGGTCCACCGATGACCAAAGGAATTTCCAATGCTGTTCCACCAAAGAAGAGATTCATTACAGCACCAAAGATTAGAGCAAGAAGAAGATCGAGGGCCTCAAGGCCCCCGATCTTAAATTTTGCATCTAAATTTCGATGCACTTCAGAAGTATGAACTTCTATAGCCTTACCCACCGACGGCTGACTGGAACCAGCGAATGATAAGTGGTGCGAGAAATCCAATCACGCTCGCAATTACCACTAAGATCATGCGCTTTTTTGCTCCTTCATCACCACTGGCAGCAAGCATGGCCGCATAGAGAAGGCCAAGTATTGCCACTGCCGGAAGAATCACCGACATTAAGTTATTGGTGAAGCCTTGGATTCGACTCTCAAAGCCACTGCCACCAAAACCTTGTGCCAAAGCAGGGTCAGCAAAAAACAGTAATCCACCGACCATCATAATGGCCCCAACTAACCAGATATTTTTTGAAATCATTTAGTTGTTAAGGTAGAGAACCAATGTTTTAAATTTTGACCCGTAGTTGATGAAGACATTTCCTTCTGTCTGTTCATCACTATAACCTTGTCCAACGAGCTGACGTTTGAGAAATGTACCGTCTTTTCTTTTTATGACTAGCTCCATTCTGTATTCAACTCGATCATTTTCACTCGCAAATGGTTTGAGGAAGTATTGCTTTTCGCTTGGCTCCTCATCAATTTTGAGTAAGTATTCACCATAATTGGTGTTATAAAAGCTGACTCCGGCGTGGTTGACTGTATTATCCCTTGGATCAAGCCAGCCGAGAATCAATGTTTCACCGTTTTTATTTGTCATAGAAGACTCCTTTTGATTTTAAAAATTGCCACTTCCCCTGGAATCTTCCCGTAAATCTAATTTTGACTTTTCCCTTTCTCCTTTTAGTTTTCATGTTTAAGCTGCCATTCGTACTGTTTCACAAGTCTTGTATCGAGCTAGATTGATGTAAATATTTGAGCTATCGTAAAAGTCCCACTCAAGCCGAATAAGACCTGCATTGCGACCATGTAAGAGATAGCCAACACCTACTTGTTCCAACTCTTCATTCTCTAGGTTTTCATAGTAGATCACATAGTCGTGAGCTGCATTGATGTCGCTTTCTGGTTCAAGTGTGTAGCCATCTTTTTCAAGACCGTTGATTTGAAGTTCACAGAAATCGGCCTCTTCGTCATAATAACCATGACCAATGCTGCGAATTTTTAGTACGTTTCCTTTTTTATTTTTTCTACCTTTGAATATATCGAATAAGTTCATATTGCCCCCTTCATTAAGCTGATAGTGATAGTTTTAGTGCTCTTGAAAAGCGTGGTTGCTTCATACAGTCCTTTTTTAGTGAGATGAGTGCATCTTTAAGTAAAGAATCTGCTTCACCCCAAGACACTCGAAGCGACTTGGCAATTTCAAAAACTGAGTAGTTGTGCCAAAAGCGAAGAACGATTGCTTTCTTCTGTCTTGGTGGTAGTTTCTTGAGAAGTGATCTTGCAATGACCTGATCTTCTGCTGAAAACTCTGAAAACATTAAAGCCCCCTTGGTAAGTAAAATGCTTGCGCTTTGATTCTTTCCATTTCCTCAATGGTTTGTTTCTGGATTCTTACTTGCTCCCAATCTCTTTCAGTGGAGACATGGGGCTTTGAACGAAACCAGTTCACAACCTTGCGAATGAATTTCATATTGACCTCCGATGATTTGTTAGTTTTGAAGGCAAATATTTTTTTGCCTCTCACTAATAGGGATTTCGTGCAGGTTCGTGCAGCAATCGTGCAGGTACTACTTTTATGAAACCTCTGATTTTACTAATTTTTCTTGAATCGCCATCACAGGGATTACTTGACGGAGCTTTTTCAAAGCGGCTTGATGACTACAGTGAACAGCACTTTTGCTAACTCCAAGCTCTTGAGCAATTTGAGCGAGTGATTGTTGGTGCCAGTAAATCTTTTTTAGAACGATGTACTGCTTTTGTGTGAGTGTCTTGATTGCTTTGACAACAAACGGCTTGAAATGACTAAGCTGTGGTTCTTCAGAGTAGCTGAATATACCCATAGCGAGGTCTTTGGGATCAATGCTGTCCATCACGCTTTCAACGATTTTGGGCTTCATGGGCAACTCATCTTGCCCTACCTCGAAGGTTTCAAGATACTCTTCCCAAATTCTCGGTTTCCATGTTTTACAGATTTTTTTGATTTCTTCTTCTGACTTAGTGGAGCCATCAGCATTGAGCCACGGTTTTTCAATATTCATTTTTATCCCCCTTGCGGTTATTGACTGAAGCGGAATGCTCACAGTTTCGTGGGAGATAATTACAAGTGGTGTGCCTAAAATGGTCTTCCGGTCAAGGCACTAATTCTTTTAGGGTTTTTATTTTTCAATAATGAATTTCTACAAGAGTGCGTAGAATTGATTCTACAAAATGTTGAAGACAAATTAAAAAATTGTAGATTTAGAATAAGAAAATCGGTCTTAAATCAATGAAATATTAAATCGAAGTGATGGCCATTACTTCGACTTTTTGGCATCAGTTTCTTAATGGCTGCTTGTCCAAACTAGCTCATCACAACGTCTGCATTTTTACGCTCAAAACTATTTTTTAAAACCCAAAACTCAACCGCTACAAGACCCAAAATAATTGCTATCTCACCGATAAAGTAGGCGATACCAATTGGTTCAAGAATATTGAAGTGTGAAAAAACTAAGAAGGCTGTAAGTGCGCAATAACTAAGAAGGCTGTAAGTGCGCAATAACTTAAATTGGCAAAAATTATGACTTTTAGCCATACGCTGTTTCTGCAATCAGAGAAATAGTAGCGGCTGACTGAATAAATCGAATAGATAAATGCGATTGCTGCCAAAAAATAGAGAGTCGCTACTGGCATACCAATCCAATCTCGAAAAAATGGAAGAGTAACCCCAAGAGAAAAAGCACTCAAAAAAGCACCAATGCCATCAACTAGAAAAATGTTCTTTTCATTAATTCGAGCAAGCACGTTTGTCATGTTTGACCTCTATTCCTAGCAGACCTCATTTTTTCACACTTGGCAACTGCACAAGTATTTTTCTAAGTTCCATTGACTCTCTGACTTAGCTAGGGTCGTGACAAACAGCTTCTATGTTGTGGCCATCAGGATCAAGCACGAAAGCGCCGTAGTAGTTTTCATGGTATTCTGGTCTCAAGCCAGGTTTGCCATTGTCTTTTCCTCCAGCAGCAAGAGCCGCCTTGTAAAAATCGTCTACCTTCTTACGAGAGTCTGCCCTGAACGCAATATGAAGTCGGGGCTTACTTTGTGAACCTTCACCAATATAAAGATCGGTTCCAAGCGCATCCCCCCAACCTAGAACCAGACGCCCCCCAAACTCTTGGGGCGCTTCCATCAACTTCTTGTATCCGAGAGGCTTTAAGGCACTGTCGTAAAAGTGCCCGCTCCTTTTAAGGTCGCTGACATCAATGGCAAGGTGGTCAATCATCGTATTACTTTCCTATACACATTTTTTAAACTTTATTCTTGGGTCCCACAGCCATCGCAGAAACCTTTATAATTCTTCGGTATATGGTGCTCCCCACATTTTCTTAATCAGTCCATCCTCAACGTAATATATAAAAGAGATGGTCGATCTTTTGCCTCGCCCCTCTTTTACTTCCGTCGTCATCACAAATGGACCATTTGAGCGAATATCAACAAGTGTTGCTGGCATAAAATCGCCGGACTCAATTTGCTGAATCACATGGGTGCGAATTTCTTCCTTGGATGATGCGATCACTGTTTCGTCAGGAAGAACAGTAACAGTTAGATCATTAGAAAAATATTTGAGGCAGCCTTCGACATCTTTATTGTTGAATGCCTCTAGCTGGCTTCTTACTATTTGTTCTTCTTTAGTTTCAGACATTCGCCCCTCCATTAATCGGCTGCAAGTGCTTGCGCTTGCATTATAGACCAGTAATCCCGCACATAAAAATAATGTGAAAATTGAAATTGATTTTTTCATTCGATCCCCCTTACTCATCGTTGATACTCCTGAGCATAAAGCAAGTGGTAGGCCAACTTTTCGGTGTCGTTAGTGCGCCAAATGTACGGGTTAGGCCAAAATTATCCTGTAAAAAGTTCACGTTTCCCTCATTTTTCCTTACAGCAGTGGGCTATCTACAATTTTTTGTAATAAACAATTTAAGTGTATAAACCTAGAGATTTTATAGCTTTAGGATTTCACGACGCCAATACGAAAAGGGGGGCTACAAAAAATCGTAGAAATACTGCAAGTAATCAAATATAAGAGTTTTGTCAGTAGTTTTCGTAACTTGCTGACCTGTGCAAGAAAGTTGAATTTGGAGGGCTACAACATTTTGTAGAAATTCAACCGTTGCCCCACACCTTACGCTGCTGCTCGAAAAGCCCCCAAAGTAAATAAGCTCTTAGGATCACTCGGTTTTGCTACGATCTATGATTTTGGCACAAGCCTTGCGATTGGCCTATTGCGAGCGTGGTGCTCGCCTAGAAAAGTGAGGGGGATTAATGAAACCTAGAGTCATAGCCATTGATGATGATGAGATGTTCTTAACGGCAACTCAGACTCTTTTTAATGAAAAGAGCATTCCGTTGGCCACATTTACCAACCCTGAAAAGGCTTTGCGAGCAATTAAGCAGGGAAAGGTTGAACGATCACCATTTAGAATGGCCATCGTCGATTTTGATATGCCGATAAAAGGTCACGAAGTCATCCGCTCTATCAAAAAAATTGATCCGAGTATTCACACTGTTGTCTTATCGGCTTCTCTGTCCAAAGAGGAGTCCTCACTTTGCACTCAAGCTGGAGCCGATCACATTTACCTCAAGCAAAAAAGTAAAGGGGTGATTTTGCTCATCTCTGAGGTTGCATCTTTGAAAGTAAAACGTGGTGTCCTTTCTAACGAAGAAAGAGAAGCAAACAATGATTGGATAAAAAAGATTTTAGGACTAAGGGGATACTCTTCAACCCTGGCAAATGTTGCCAATGAGGTCGATAAATATTCTTTAGCTGGAGAGAATGTCTTGATTACAGGTCAATCCGGCGTTGGCAAAGAGCAAGTCGCAAGATCAATTCATATTAACTCAAAACGAAGCGGCAATTTTATTCCAATTAACTGCGGAGCCATCTCAAAAGATTTAGTGGAAAGCGAACTCTTTGGTCATACAAAAGGCTCTTTTTCAGGGGCCACAGGAAATAAGACTGGTAAATTTGTTGCGGCTAACTTTGGAACGATATTTCTCGATGAAATTGGAGAAATGCCACTTGATCTACAGGTAAAGCTCTTGAGAGTTTTGCAAGAGCGCGAAGTAGTCCCTGTTGGCTCAAATACCACCACTAAAATTGATGTTCGAGTTGTTGCAGCCACCAATAGGGATTTAATGGCCGAGGTCAAGAAAGGTAACTTTCGTGAAGACCTTTATTATAGACTTAATATTTTGCCAATTCATATTCCACCATTGTCTGAGCGCAAAGAAGACATCGAACCCATAGCAAAATTCATCGTGGAAGAAAAGAATAGAGAAACAAAACAGAATAAAGAGATCACTAGCGATGCTGTTGAGCTTCTGAAAAATTATGCTTGGCCAGGAAATATTCGAGAGCTTGGGGGCAAAATTAGAAAAGCATATACGCTGGCAGACCAAATCATTGATCGCTCGTCATTTTCTGACCAATTTGCAGAAAGTGACATGACTACTGTACTCAATGAGATTGAACATCCTGAAGACTTTCCAACATACGAAGAGTTTGTTGATAAAGTAAGGAATCACCTTGAACGCGTCTATTTAGAAAAGGCAATGGTTTTGGCCAATGGCAAGCGAGCCGAGGCTGCTCGTTTAACAAAATTACCTTACACAACTTATATCCATAAAAGGAAGACACTTGGCCTTACATCAGGTCAAGCAATTTAACCAAAAAATAGGGAGGGAAAAATGAATAAGAAAACAATACTGGTGTTAGCAGCACTTGGAATGACTCAAGCGAAGGAAGTCCTAGCAAATGAATTTTCAACTTTGCCAGTTGTCGGCTCAAATGATCCCGCAATTGTTGCGGAAAGTTTACAGATCAATGTAGATACTGTTCGAGTTTTAAAAATGTTTGCAGATATGGGAGCACTTCAGTTCAACAGCGGCGATGGCTCTGTGCAAATTGATCCAACACACTTGCCAAATTTTTTAATTGCTGGTCTCAGCGAATCTAACGAAGTTGTCTTGGATCAAGATACTGATGTCTTTGTCCTGACAGATTCCTTTGTCAACGTGCTTGCCACAAACCATGTTTTTACGCGTCTTGGGCAGATTGAATCAGTTCAGACCAATAAAGCAATTTTGGAACGCTTAAAGGAACGATCAACGCCAATTCCGCGCGAAGATCAAGTTATTTACGCAAAGGCAAGTTTCATAGCGGGGCACTAATTGTGAAATCAGTTCTATTTCTATTGGGGGTAACAATGTTGGCACTATCAACACAAGGACAAATAGCCGAAGCTGCAATGAGACAGCCAGATCAATTATATGTTCGATTGAGCCCAACAGAAAAACCCCCATTTGATAGAAGTTCCTCAGTGGATACGCTTTACGCAACCATAGCTCCGATCCTTGGGCAGCTTGTCTATACAACAAGTTCTTACGACCTTGAACCAGGGCTTCTTGAGTCATTTCATTGGGACTACAAGACAGGGGCATATATCTTAAAAATTAGAAAGGAGTTGAAGTTTCACAATGGGAGAGCTGTGACAGCAGAAGATTTAGAGTTTTCGCTGCTTCGAGGATTCTATTCAGGAAAACCTTCTTTCTTCTTATCTTTTTTGGATAATATTAAAGGTGTTGAAGCAATCAAAGGCGATAAAAAATTTGTAAGCGGCAAGGTTGCTGGCATCAAAATACTGGATGACAAAACCTTAAGTGTAAAACTCATCAAGCCAAATCCATCCTTCTTGCACTCTTTGGCTCGTTCCTATTTTTCAGTAGTGCCGATTGAAGCATTTGAAAGTGATTATGAAACTTGGAAGACTTTCCCAATTGGGGCTGGTAGCTATAAAGTAAACGAGCATAGACCAAAAGAAAAAACTCTGATTCTTGAGAAAGTAAAGAGTAACGTATCGTCAGCGAAGCTAATTAATTTGTATTACGGGAAAGGATCGCATACGACGGACATAGACATCGCCACTCACGGGAAAGCAAAAACTGTCGTGGCCTCGAAGAGAGCCGCCAGTTTAACGAGCATTTATTTCAACTACAATAGTCAGATAGCCTCAAATGCAAACTTTAGAAAGGCTTTGAGTCTCGCCATTGATAGAAAAGAGATAGCAAAAGGCGTTGAAATTTTCAGCCCTGCCAACGAATTTTTAGCTGAACATTTTTGGGGAAGAATTAGGGCCAAACAGTTACGCGATATAAAAAAGGCAAAGTCCTTACTTAAAAAGGTGCCAGGACTAAATCTTGCCACTGAATACAAAATTCCGGTTTTCAACGGTGACTTAAGCGACCCCAAAAAGGGAGCCTATGCAAAGACTTTAGAAAGGCAGCTACTTGATATTGGCCTCAAAGTGAAATTTGTCGATTCTTCGGTAAAGTTTTTTCCTGAAACCGACAAAAAGACACTTTTCCGATTGGCTTCGCTCGGCGCGGATGTAGCTGACCCACTTGTTCTGTTTGGATTGCTAAGAGGAGAGAAGTCACCTATGCGTCCACATTTTCCGTTAAACGATCAGGGATATGAGGACTTATTTGGCAAGGCGCTATTGTCCGACACTTTTGACCGTCGAGTTTTAGCAGTTAAAAACTTGTCTAGATATATTCACGACAATGTGTGGCTGATTCCCCTTTTTGAAAAGAAATTGATGGTATCTATTGATCCGAAAAGAGTTAAGGACGTTGGCTTACAAGATGGCGGTCTTACGTTTTTTCTCGAAAGAACAAGGCTACAATAGGAATTAATATGGACTCTTGGTTTTTTGAAAATTCTGGTTTTGCAAAAATCACTGAGCTAAATGGTGCTTATACAAATAAAGCAACAGCTTTTGTAAACGACACCCTTTCAAAGAACTATACTGGTTATTCTCCTTGGATGAGCAATGTGGAAAACCTTGCGACCCTAGAGCTATTATTCACAGATAAAAAACTTATTCCTTCAGATCGAGAATCTTTAAATATTCTTGAACGAATGTATCTTGGTGATGGAATTGAAAGCAGATTATGTTTGGGAGGTATTTCTGACGCTGAAATGTCCACGTTAAAGAATGCTATTTCTTTAGTGAAAGACTGTTCAAGTGATATTTCAAGACTCTTTTCAGAAGTAGTTCGTCATATTGTACCAATAAACACGGATGCCGGACACTTTCAGAAAATTGGTAACGGTTTTAGCTCTCACTTGGCAAAGGGAGCTGTTTTCTTAAGTGTTCCAAAAATGGAGAACAACAACGAATTGCAACTTGCCATCAATATTGCTCACGAAGTTGGGCATCAGTGCCTTTACATTTATCAAACGGCTGATCCTATTATCAGTGAGGGGCTGCATAAACCCGTCTACTCGTCTGTTAGAAAGGCAGAGCGGCCAGCTATCCAATCCTTTCATGCAACAGTTGCCTTGGCATTTATGATTAAGTTTCTCAATGAGCTTAATGACGTTAAGGATACTAAAACAAAATACTTTGCTGATACAAAGGAAAAATTAACATCAGATTTCCTTGCTTCATTTGACTCATTTTCAGAAATTCAGTTCACCGAAATCGGGCAACTCCTGTTTAATGATTTGAGGTCGTATGCAAGAACGATCTAAGAGGCAACAATCTATAACATCATTTGCTCGGAAGAAGGCTAAAGCTCTCTCAATGAAAATTTTTATTGTAGGAGTATTGAGCACCTTTTTTATGGGACTTGGTTTTGGTCTGTACTATTATCACGGACAGCTCTCCCAGACATTGAACATAGTTTCAAAAAGCCTAGCGCAACCAATAGCCGTAGGTGGTGACTATCTTCCAACTCAGATCGTTAAGACCTTGGTGACTTCTGGTAATTTCCGCAACGTGTGGGTCACACTACCAGATGGGACCATTCATGTTGAAGAACATTTGAACGAAACTCACCCTGATCTGAAGCATATCAGAGAAAGACAAATTTACTGGTTTTCTAGTGTGCCTTACGTCCTAGTCAGTCGCTCAGTGGCCTATCGAGGTGAAGAGGTTGGACGCCTCTATGTAGGCTATAAAATTCCCCTCAATGCTATTTTTGGGTTTGCTCTGGGAATTTGTGCATTGTTTTCAGTGATAGCCTTCTATTTATATTCTCGGATATTAAAGCTCGCTAAAAATGTGGCGACTCCAATTAGAGAATATTCGTCACAACTTGATGAGAGCACAGACAAAGAAGCCTTTTTAAAGTTAGATAGTGATTTAAGTGATTTTCGAGAGATCACAACTTTTAATAAAATCTTGCTCGACTATTTACAAAAGAGCAAAGAGAGTGAAGCTACAGCAAGACGTTCAATCCTTGAAGCTCAAGTGGCCAAGGTCGCTTCAAGGGTACGACATGATGTTATCGCCTCTTTAGTCATAGCTGAGTCTGCACTTGAGCGATTAAAAAACGACTATAATCAGATTGGAATTTTAAAATCAGTTTTCGAGAGAATCAGTAACACGGTTGATGATATACCTAAGATCGGTAGTTTGACAGAAGCCGAGATGAATCAAGCCCTTTTAGGGGAAACTGAAATTTTAGCTGATGCCACCGACACATACCGCCCTTGTCATCTTGTGGCCTTTATCTATCAGATGGTCGGCGAAGTGAAACTTTCAAAGCTCTGTTCTGGCAAGGACATCAAGTTTGAAGTTATTTGCGATAACAATGGGTTTAATTCTTTTTGTGAGGTCGAGCCAAATAAGTTCAAGCGTAACTTATTAAATCTATACAAAAATGCAGTTGAGGCCATTAAAGATCGTGGAACAATCCAAACTAGAATTTCTCTAACCGATGACGATCTTTTTATCGAGATACAGGACAGTGGTTCTGGCATGGATGAAGACACCTTAAATAAAATAGGTCAAAGAGGTATTAGCATAGGAAAACATGGTGGTTCAGGGATTGGGCTGGCCTCAGCTATTGAAGATGTAAATAGATGGGGTGGTTCATTAAAGGTGCTCTCAAACCTAGGAAAGGGAACCATTATAAAAATTTCGATACCAAGATCAGAAGACAATTACCTATTCCCAACCAGTTTGACCTTCGTCCCGCAAATGACTGTGGTGGTGGTTGATGATGACCCTCTTGTTCATAGGGTGTGGAAGAATAAATTTGCAAACTCTGAATTGATGACAAATTCAATTAAAGTCCTACATGGCAAAACAGTAGAAGCGGCTAAACGCATAATTTCGGAACTTGAAAAAAATGATGACGATTATATGTTGCTAATCGACAATGACCTTAAACATACGCAGATGAGTGGAATTGATTTCGTGAAGAAAATGAAAATAGAATCAAAGTCGGTCTTGGTGACTTCAAATGGCAACAGCAATCTTCTCTATGAAAAGTGCTCTCAAATTAACTTGCCCATCATACCCAAGTCGATTCAAGAGCATATTCCAATAGAGGTTTGCGTTTAAGCGTTAGCTCGCGCCTCTTATTATTCCGGCATCTTTGATTGCATGATTGATTTTCAGAGTTAGCCCTTCGAGGTCTGGTTTGCAAATGAAGCTCACGCCTGGGTGTTCATTTCTGGGAATGCGTTCTTCAAGATAACTTTCGTTTTGCCCAGAATAAACAATGATTGGAGGCATACCAGTAAGCATCGGGTTGTTAGAAATAAAGTTGATAAGGTTAAGTGCATTGTTTCCAGCATCTAAATTGAAGTCTGTGACAATGAGATTAAATTTTCCCGTGTTGAGTTGGTGAACAGCATCCTCAAGGGTGGTCGCCCCTAAAGTAGAAACGTCATCAGCTTCAAAATGGTTAAGTAGGCTCATTACAATTTCGGCCTCGTCATCAATGAATAGTATTCTCATCCTGCTTGTCTCCTAGTTGAAAAGTCGTCAGCAAAATATGTTTGCTTAAAATGAATGGATAAAACTTCTTCGTGGGTAGATGGAGGGGTACAAAAAAACATATATTCATCTATCGTGAATGTTTTTCGATACACTTGAAACAACTCGTATAGCTGATAGCCTCTGGGTGAAAGAGCAGCACTTTCAAACTGCTCTAACTCATTTTTGGTGGTGTGGACCGCCTTTGAGCAGACATCATTGAGCGAGAGACTAGACCTTATGCGGTTGTTTTGGAGTATCTTAGCCACCACTTTATTGTACTTTTTGACTGAAAATGAATTATTTTGACTCATAATAAATGATTTTGGCATATAAAATCAGCAAAAACCACTTAAAAATGAGTGGAATGACTGATTTTGAATGAAATTTAATGATTTTTTGTAAAAACTTAGCTAATCTTAGGTCTATGCCAAAGCAACGTAGTAATTCAGCGAAGAGAAAGCTCGGAGAGCAGCCATTTAGAACTGTCTCTGAGAAAAAAGAGTTTGTGGACAAGATCAGACGAGATGTTCTGGCCCGCCTGGAAACGGCCAAAGCGATGGAAGAGTTCACAAGCCAGGAAGAATATCAGTTCTTTAAAGAGAAGTTCAAAAATGGGATGAGATGCAAATACGGCTCTGACCTCGAAGATATTGTTCACGTTTCTCTCGACGACAATGGGATTCAAGTTGAAATCTCTGAAGCCGCTAAAGAGTCGGAAAATCAAAACGAGCTTGAGTTAATCGGTCAGCTTGTAAAGAGCATGAGTAACAGCCTTGTGATCTCATACTTTGAAGCGATGGGATACTTACCCAAAGATTCGGTACAGTCAGACTTGCCGCTCAGCTCGTCTAAAAAAAAGTAGGTCATATCCAACAAAACTAAGGCTTCTTGACACAAGGCCAGAGTCTCTGTGGCCCTCTCTTAGCGTGACATTCCTGCATCAGTACGGTAGGTTGCCCCCATTAAACTTTGTCAATGTTCGGGGGATCAAAAGTGCACCAAGGGTCTTGTCTATGTGGCTCTGTCAAATTTGAAGTCGATTGTGAATTGCCACCTCCAAGTGCCTGCCATTGTCGTGAGTGCAGAAAGCATTCAGGTCACTTTGAAGCATCTGCTGATGTTCCCCGATCTGCTGTAAAAATCGTCGGCGAAGAAAGCGTAAAATGGTTTGAATCCTCTGGAAAGGTAAGACGTGGATTCTGTTCAACTTGTGGCTCCACACTTTTTTGGGACCCATTAGACAGAGCTAAACATGATTGGACGGCCATAGCTTTAGGAGCATTTGATACGCCAACAAATACAAAACTAAAGCAGCACATCTTTACTGCGGAAAAAGGTGATTACTATGAAATTTGTGACGGTCTACCCCAAATAGAAGACCCACGAAGAAATAAGGAGCAGTAAGTATGCCTGTACTTCATATTCGTGCTTTGCCTCAAAAGGAAAATGTCGATATTCAATCAGCGTTAAAGAAAACAACCGTTGCAATAAGTGAAGCCTATGGCTGTGACCCCAAGCAGGTTTGGGCCACTTGGCAAGAACTATCACCAGGCTTTTATGTAGAAGGAAGTAACAACGCAGACATCCAACCAGAAAGCACACATCCTCCAATCGGCGAATTAATTTGCTTTGAGGGAAAATCTTTGCCTGAAATTGAAAGGGTACTCAAAGTTGCCTCCTCTACTTTAAGCAAAGAATTAGGAATACCTGGCAATATTTTTATCACTTATCGAGAAGCAAAATCCGGTCAAGTAATTGCTGGAGATGGTGTCATTAGGAAATGACATATTAAGGAGATACTTTGGAAGGAACCAGTAAGATTGTAGAAGAAATTTTAGACAAACTTATCGAAGATATTTCTCAGTTAGAAGAAGTAGACGAACAATTAGCTACCGAATTTTCCAAGGTTCTCAAAGGCGATAAGAAAGTTACCGCTCAAAAGCTGGAACAAATAATTTATAGCGAAGGCGAAGATTTATGAAAATAGATTCTTTGTCCATTCGGAATTTTAGAGGGATAAAAGACTTAACCATTCCTTTTGATAAAAAGTCATGGGTCATTCATGGTCGCAATGGATCAGGGAAAAGTGGCGTCATTGATGCAATTGAATTTGGACTATCAGGGACAATTGGAAGATTGACTGGAGAAGGACGTGGGACTGTTAGTGTTAAAGAACACGGACCCCATGTTGATAGCAAAGAAAAACCTCAAGAGGCAGAAATTGTTCTTTCACTCGACTTAAATGGCCAAGGTGACCACAAAGTTACGAGGAATTGCAATACACCATCTAAATTTAAAATTACTCCCGAAAATCAAGCATCGAAGTTATTTAATGTAGGAAATGAAATTGTACTTTCAAGGCGCGAAATTCTTAAATTTATCCTAACTGAGCCAGGAAAGAGATCAAAGGAAGTTCAATCTCTACTAAAAATTGAAAAGTTGGATGAAATTCGATCAGCACTTCAAACTCTTAAAAATAAAGTGGGGCGTAATTTAAGTGCTGAAACTCAAGAATTTGACCGAGCAAAGACGAAACTCAAAGAGTGGCTTAAAATCGAGGAGCTTTCAAAGGAAAAAGTTTTAGAAGTGGTCAATAAACATCGGGCCGTATTGCAATTAAACAGCCTGCTCGACCTATCCGATGAAACAAAACTGAATGAAGGTGTCAAAGAAGGTAATACAAAGCAATTCTTAAATAAAGCAGAGCTATCGAATTTGGTTGGTGGAATTAAAAACAGCTTATATGACGTTGATGGTTCCTTTTCAGACCTTGCCAAACAGTATTTGGACTTAGTTGAAACCTTAGAAAAGAAAGAGGATGAGTTAAAAAAATTAAATAGACTTGGATTTTACGAAACAGGCTTGAAGTTAATAAGCCAACCTGAGTGTCCATTTTGCGAAAATGAATGGGAACAAGATGATTTACGAAATTTGATTGAACAAAAAATTAAAGAGCTTTCCGGCATCAAAAATACAAAAAATAAAATCGACCAGCATATTCAAAAGTTGAAGATTAAATGGCGTGGCCTAAAAACGGACGCTGAATCTTACGAACAGAAGATTGCAAAAAATCCGAATTTATCCTTCAGTGAACTAGAGAAAGTTAAGTCAGACTTAGCTGTGTTGATCTCTGAGCAATCCTCTGATTCGGATACTTTTAAAAATGCTATTCGTGGAATGACTTTATTTGGCTTGAAGTTTGAAAAGAGCCAGTTTGACAGTAAGTTTTTGGACTTAGAAGAACAAATTAAAAAACTGCCTGAGAAAAGCAATGAAGAGGTATCGAGGGAATTTTTAGTTATCTGTCAAGAGCGTTTAGATAACTATAGAGCTTCAAAAAGGAAGTATGAGTACCAAAAGAAAAAAGATCAACTTACGTCTACTATATTAGAGAAATATAATGGAATCACTGAGGTTCATCTAAACAATTTATACACAGAAATAGAAAAAGATTTTAGTAGATTTTATCAAATCGTAAACTATGACGACGAAGCCGACTTCACGGGGAATCTAGTTGCGGACGGTGGAGCTTTGGATTTCAAAGTTGATTTTTATGATAGAGGAAAGTTCCCTCCTGCCGCATATCACAGCGAAGGACATCAAGATGGGATGGGGCTTTGCCTTTATCTCGCTCTGATGAAAAAAATTTTAGGAGATAATTTTACGTTGGCTATTTTAGATGACGTTCTTATGTCGATAGACGAAAGTCATAAAAAAAGTTTCTGTAAACTATTGAAGAAGGAATTTCCAAACACCCAATTTATTATTACGACGCATGATAAGTATTGGCAAAAGCAAATGATTACCGAGGAACTTGTCACCCATGCCACCACTCTTCATTTTAAGAATTGGTCTGTTGATACAGGCCCTTGTGTATGGAATGAAAAAGATTCTTGGGAAGAGGTAGACGGTCTGATTCAAGATGATAAAATTCCTTCTGCATCTCACTCTCTACGTCGATTCCTAGAATATATTGTAGACGATATTTCAGTTAGAATAGCGGCGAAAATTCCAAGAAACCCATCGGGAGACTATGATATGGGAGAGCTTTTGACGGGAGCTACATCTCGATATGGAGATTTGTTAAAAAAAGCTATCAAGTCTGCTCGGTCGTGGGGAAATCAGAATTTGGTAGATACTTTGGAGTCTGAAAAGAATCATCTAGCCGAGTGCTTGAAGAAAGCTAATAGTGAGGCGTGGGGCATGAACGCTATGGTTCATTTTAACTCTTGGGCCGACATGGATCAAAACGCATTTCGAGAGATCAGAAACGCCTATTACAATCTAGTTCAGATTTTTAAATGTGACTCATGTAATACTTTGCTTCATGTGGTTCCAATTAAAGGAAACAGTGAGATTTTAAAATGCGATTGTGGTCAGAAGAACTACAATTTGAAATCTAAAAGCTGAATCGAGATTTTGTATGAACGCCAATAGGTAGGACGGGATGAAAGTTTTAATCGAATCAAAAAATTTAGAACTGTATGCAATTTTTTTAAATAAAGTTGAAGGCATAGAGTTATCTAAATCCACTATTGATAAACATATTGAACATCTAAAGTCACTCGATGAGAAAGATTGTTTGGTATTATGCGGTCCGTTCTCGGATTATCCCTCCGGTATGGTTGTCGTGAAAGCCACTAATAAAGATGAGGCAGTATCAATTGCTAAAAAAGATCCATTTGTAAAAGAGGGCGTTCGATCTTTTGAAGTAAGAACTTGGCAAATAGCTTCTAAGCTGAATGGTTATTTAGGATGAAAAAACTCTCTGTATGCCCTGACTGCAAAGCTGAATTTCAACCCTGTGAAGGTGTTACTCATGCCTATTTAGGTGCTAACTCTGAGTGCTGGGGCTTGTATGGAGAAATTTTAGCAAAAGAATATCAAAGTCCAGAATATATGACCGTTCACAGACTCACTGTTGATGCGTATGCAGCCCAGCACCCAGGAAAGCCAGAAAAAAGAACTATTCAGTCTATAAATGTTCATTTACTAGCACTGTATTTAATGCTCGAAAGAGGGCTAAGGGCCGATTTTGTTACTAAATCTTTTGATTCCTTAATTAGCAAGTACGGCACTGAGCTTGAATGGCTGACACCTCCCTCTTCACTTGGCGATGTGACTGTAAAAAACATTGCTTTAGCAAGCAGCCCAGAGGAACACACAGATATAGTTACCAAGTGGGCAAGGTCAGTTTGGGAGTCGTGGTCTGAACATCATAGTCGAATTAAATCACTCGCAAATCTTGTGATAGATCAAAATAGGACCTATCTTGATAAGAGCATTTCAGAGAAGATCAAATGAGAATTTTAGATACCGAAGTACCTACAGAAATTTTTCTTTTTTCTGCGTTTACGCTTCTCCTACATTTGTTGACAAATGGGAACTATGGATTTTTTAGAGATGAGTTGTATTTCATCTCTTGTGGGAAAAGATTGGCCTTTGGATATGTAGACCAACCACCACTCACTCCAATTATAGCCTTTTTATCTAATGCAATATCAGGAGATTCGTTGACTATTTTTCGATTGCCTTCGGCAGTTTCACATTCATTGATAGTGTTTTCCACTGGATATTTGGCACTATTACTTGGGGGAGATAAATTTGCGTCTATTATTGCTTGTGCAGCAGCCTTGATCTCGCCCTTGCTTTTGGTAAATGGTCATCTCTTAACGATGAATGCATTTGAACCTTTTTTTTGGACGCTCATCACGATTGTTATTACTATGTTGACCAAACAACAATTTACTTCTCTATTTTTCGCTTTGGGTGTTCTCGTTGGTCTGGCAGTATTAAATAAGCATTCATCAGTCTTTTTTGTATTTTGTATGGTTTTGGGATTATTGGTTTCACAGCATCGTACTTTGCTGTTCTCAAAGGGAGCGATAATAGCTATTGCTGTATCTTTTATAATTATTCTTCCTCATCTAATTTGGCAAATTAGTCACGACTTCCCTATATTGGAATTGTTAAAAAGTGGGCAAGCAGGAAAAAATACTGATTTTACAATTAAGGGATTTTTTCTTGGACAAGTATTGGAAAATCACCCGTTCAATTTTATGTTGGTGATCTTTGGTTTAGGTTTTCTATTTTTTAATCAATCAACAGGGGGCTATCGGTTTCTTGGTATTGCGTTTTTGGCATTATTGGCATTGATGATTTTTTTAAAGGCAAAGCCATATTATTTGTCACCAATTTATCCTGTTCTTTTTGCCATCGGAGGAATTTGTATTTCATTTTTGATTCGTGGAAATCCTTTAGGTGGATGGGCCATAGTCACCACATTGATTCTAGGAGGGTTGGTTTTAGCACCCCTAGCTATACCTGTACTTTCAATTGATAGTTTAATTACCTACCAACAAAAGTTAGGTATTACCCCCCAAAGAACAGAAAAGAAAAAATACAATACATTACCTCAACATATTGCCGATCAATTTGGTTGGAGTGAAATTGTTGGAGCTACGACAGCAGCCTATCAACAGCTTTCAGAAGGGGAAAAAAATAAAACTGCCATTTTTGCAAGTAACTATGGTGAGGCAAGTGCGATTGACTTGTGGGGAAAAGAAAATGGGCTTCCAACTCCGATCTCTACTCATAATAATTATTTTCTTTGGGGTAACCCAAATAACAAAGAACAGTGGATTGCCGTGGGTGGAAAGAAGGAAAGCTATCAAAGATATTTTGATATTGTCGAAAAAATAGTGACATCGAAACCCAACCCTTACGCTATGCCATACGAAAATGAAATTTCTATTTTTCTAGTGAAGCAACCAAAGGTTTCAATGAAAGAATTGTGGAGCAAGATAAAGAATTATAATTGAAAGAACTTATGATATTTGAAACTGAGAGACTCTATACAAAACCGTGGAACGATAATGATCTCGCGTATGCGAGGAAACTCTGGGGTGATCCAAAGGTTATGAAGTTGATTAGTAGTGAACCTTCATTGGAGGATGAACAAATTAAAAATCGACTTCGTGAACAAATGAAAACTCAGCAGGACTTTAATGTTCAATATTGGGCACTTTGCAAAAAAGATACAAAAGAAATCATTGGGTGCTGTGGATTTCGCCCCTACAATGTCGCAGAAAAAGTTTACGAGATAGGTTTCCACATAATGAGCGATCATTGGGGCAAGGGCTATGCAACAGAGGCTGCGTTAGGAGCCGTTGAATTTGCAAAGCGAACCGCTTGGATTAAAAAGCTGTTTGCAGGGCATAATCCAAACAATCATGTGTTAGGGAAGGTGCTCGGTAAGCTCGGCTTTACATATATACGCGACGAATTTTATGAACCGACTGGTCTGATGCACCCTTCTTATGAAATGGATGTCGGCGGTAACTAGGAATTTATGTTATGAAAAATAACACTGCACTCATTATTATAGATGTTCAGATAGGAGCCTTTGACGGTAAAAAGATTTTTCCATTAGAGAATGGCAGAGAATTTCTCGCAAACGTGATGGTACTTCTTGACCTTTTTAGAAAAAGTAATTTTCCAGTTATATTTGTTCAGGATTGTGGAGATATTGGGGGTGCTTTTGAACAAGATAGCGAACACTGGCCCATTCACCCCCTAGTTCAGCCTAATAATGACGAGTTTGTGATATTGAAGAACTCTGGAAATGCGTTTATAGACACTTCCTTAAAAGAAAAACTGGATCAACTAGGCGTGAAGAGATTGGTACTGACAGGCGTTCATAGTGAAAAATGCGTTACGGAAACTTTTTTGGCCGCTATAGAAGAGAATTATAAAGTCATAATTCCAGAGAAGGGTCATAGTACGATTTCATCAAAAGGTATCAATTACATAGATAAGGTAGCTGCTCAAAATGACTTCTTTGCAAGCAAAGGTGCTAAGGTACTATCAATGTTTGAACTGAAGAAAAAATTTTTCAGTAAATTGGATTATACAATAAAGGATTTAGATGAAAATTAAGAACTTTCTTTTTGGGCTGGGGGTTCTTTGCCTTTTTCTAATTGTAGGTGAGTATGTAAATAGACCTCTAAGAAGAATTTTAAAAGATCAATTTGAAAATTACCCATATTGGCTAGATCACATAACATTCATGCTCTTGGGAAAACTTGCCCTGGCATTAATTGTTGCTGTTGTAATAGGGGCTGTAAGCAATTTTGTGCTTTAGACTAATTGAGTCATTCAGGTCAAACTTATAAACATAGGAGCTTGATTATGAACACTGAAAAACAGTCCCAAAAAACCTTTCTAAACATCCAAAACCTTGATGATTTGTTTGCTGAAAATGGATTTATCCAGAACCTAGTAAAATCAACTGTGGAGACAATTCTCAAAAGTGAACTTGAAGATCATCTTGGTTATTCTTATCGTCAAAAGAAAGAACCATCTTCAAACCGTAGAAATGGAAGTTACAAAAAAACCCTTAAAACGTCCGCAGGTAAAGTTAATATTGAGATTCCAAGAGACAGAGAACGGGGATCATATGAGCCTAAAATACTGCCCAAATACGAAGGAATTAATTCAAAACTAGAAGAATCAATTATCTCGCTTTATGGTAAAGGAATGACTACCAGAGAAATTTCTTCTCATCTTGAAGAGATGTACTTAGGTATGGAAATTTCCCCTTCGTTAATTTCTAAAATTACTGACAAAGTCCTTGAGTCAGCCAAAGAATGGCAGTCCCGACCACTATACGAGGTTTACCCCATTGTTTTCTTTGACGCTATTCATTTTAAGGTAAGAAAAGATGGAAAAATTGTTTCTAAAGCTGCCTATATATGCCTTGGGATTAACAGCGATGGAATCAAGGACATTTTGGGTATTTATATTGGGGAAAACGAGTCTTCGAGCTTTTGGTTATCCGTTTTGACAGACCTTCAAAACCGAGGCGTTCAAGATATACTCATTGCTTCCATTGATGGCCTAAAAGGTTTTCCAGAGTCAATTAAGACTATTTTTCCAAAAACTGAAATTCAAACTTGCATCGTTCATCAGATTAGAAACTCTCTTAAATATGTTGGCTCAAAATATCAAAAAGAGTTTTTAAGTAATTTAAAACCTGTTTATCAAGCAACGACAGAAGAACTTGCTCTTGAAAATCTAAACAACCTAGAGGAAAAGTGGGGTAAACAATACCCTGTCGTTATTAATTCTTGGAAGAATAATTGGGAAACACTTTCGATTTATTTTAAATATTCTGAACCTATAAAAAAAATGATTTATACTACTAACATCATAGAAAATATCCATAGACAAATGAGAAAGGTTACAAAAAATCGCTCTATTTTTCCAACTGATGATTCACTTTTTAAACTACTTTATCTTGTTAGTAGAGATATTTCAAAAAAATGGACAACACCAAAATGGAATTGGGGACAAGTAATTTCACAACTTTCAATTCATTTTGAAGGCCGAGTTAAATTTGATTTGATTTGATTTGAATGGAAGTTCTAAGTTCGTAGCCCATTAGTTTATTCGAGACCATTAGTAAAATTATTGAGGCCTATATTTTTCTAGAAAGTCGGCCTAGCAGCCGCAACCACCACTAAAATTAGGTTTTTTTAAAGCTTTAATGGTCTCGAATCCTTCTTTTCCGATTAATAACCCAAGAATTATTCCTGCAAGTGAATCGACCCACCAAAGTGTCGGCCAAACTAAAAAAATCAAACTGCCAATAAGTAGAACTACGGAAAGCTTAATACAGGCAAGTGAACAGTCTGCATCCTTCACCACAGTTAAACTGTCCAGTTTTATAGCAACTTTCTTTTTGGCGTTATATAAGTAAAACATAAAGCTCAAACTTAAAGTAGAAATTATGAGTCCAGGGAGTGTCGTTCCAGGGTGAGATTTAGAAATAAGCTGAAGTGAGGATGCAATAACTGTAATTCCCGCTAGTAACAAAAATAACGTGCCTATTATAAAAGTTGCTCGACGCTCTTGTTCAATAGGCAGAGTTTTAATTTGTCCGGCTTCTCCACGAAAATGCCACAACACAACTAATGCAGAACCGACTTCAATAAGACTATCACCCCCAAAACCTACGAGGCTAATAGCTTCATCTCTAACCCCAAAAATAATAGATACAATTCCTTCTAAAAAATTATATGAAATAGTAAACCATGAAAGTAGAATTGCCTTACGCACATAATGTAAATCGTATTTTTTAATGGTATTACTCATTGTATCCTTAGTTCTTTTTCAGAGATCAGATAAAATCGCACCTTATCCAGCAATATTCAAAACTACAATTCCCGTAACAACCATCGTAATGCCAATGCCTTTCCAGATATTTGCTTTTTCTTTTAATGCAAGTACGCTAAGTAAAGCAACTCCCGCAGTACCTCCGCCTGCCCAAATTGGATACACGGTACTTACAGGTAAAGAAACAAGTGCTAAACTGACTAAATAAAAAGCTGAGGCAAATGCACTAAGTGCTAATACGGTCGGAAAGGGCTTTTTAAATCCGTCGCTAAAGCGGAGTGCCAAGGCGGCGGTAATCTCGGCCATAATAGCAAGAGCGACAAATAACCATTCGTATGACATTTTTGCTACTCCTAAACTAGCATCCCGATTTTTTCTCAGAGACTCTATTAATTATAACGACACCAAAAGTAACTAAAGCTATTCCTATAATTTTTTTAAAATTAATACTCTCTTCAAACCATAGAATCCCCAACAGTGCCACTCCAACCGTTCCACCACCGGCCCAAATAGGATAAGCAATACTGACGGGCAAGCTTTTCATTACACGACTAACTAGATAGAGAGCGACTGCAAACGATGCCAAAGCTATTAATGTTGGAAAAGTCAGGGTAAAGCCTTTACTCAGACGCAAACTAATGGCACCTGCAATTTCAAATGAGACAGCTATCGCAAGTTGAAGCCAAGCCGAGTTGGGAGTCTCATTTCTGGAATGACCTTGTTTATTAAAAACCTCATCAACCATCAAATTATGCCCATTTTAGTGTTTGTATTGAGGTCTGTGCTCAAAAGCATTGTCCCACAACAGAGCAAAACGCCATTAAATAAGCCTATTTTTTTAACCTGCTGATTTTTTATGCTTTTTCCCATTCTTTTCTCAATTCTAATGCTCATCGATGTTGAATTTAAAACTATTACATGATATTGTGTAATAGTCAATTTCAAATTGTTGGAGAAATTATGAAAACGTGCAGGCCAGGTCCAAAATCTATAAAGAAACGAAAAATCATATCACCAGATACGGCCAGTGAGTTAATGGGTCTCTTTAAGGTTTTAACAAGTGAAACTCGGTTGCGATTAATTCACGCCCTGGTTTTAAAGGAAGAGCTGTGTGTTGGAGATTTAGCAAATATTGTTGAAATGAAACCACAGGCAGTCTCCAACCAATTACAACGCTTGGTAGATAAAGATATTGTGTCATCCAGAAGAGAAGGAAACCAAATCTATTACAAAATTAATGACCCTTGCGTGATTAACCTACTTGAACTAGGACTTTGCCTTTTAGAAGAATCAAAAAAGAGGCGACCTCAGATGGAAAAATTTGAAGTCGCAAATATCATGGCAAATTAAAGGAGCGGGATACTTAGAATGGCGACGAAACCTGTTGATGAAGTCATTACTCATCTTAAAAATGGCATTAAATATAAAAAATGCTGGAAGTGCGGCTGTCAACAAGGAACAGTTAAGGCCATTGAAGATAAATTGGAAGAACTTAGTTCTTCGGATAAAGAAACAATTTTTCCTCTTCTTGAAGAGTCCAAAAAAACCTTTGAACCGGTTCAATATGATTGTCTAGGTTGCAAAATATGCTACCCGTCGGAAGTAACTAATTTTTTATCAGAAGCATATCCTGAAATTGAACTTGAACCTGACGGCTGTGCAACGGATGATATTTTTGTAGAAGAAAGATCAGGGTGGCCGCCTCTTCCAGGCAACTACAAAATCATTCGTTTTGAAGCTCCTATTGCAGTATGCACACTGAACTCCAAAGACTTAATAGATAAGATCGTTAATATTGGGCATCCTCGGATAAGTATTGTTGGTTCAATGAACACAGAAAACCTTGGAATTGAGAGGGTTATAAAAAACTTATCAACAAATCCCAATATTCGTTTTCTCATTTTATGTGGTGATGATTCCGAGCAAAAGATCGGACATTTACCAGGACAGTCACTAATAAGTTTATTTGAAAACGGTGTTGATCCCGAAAAAAAACGAATTATTGGTGCAAAAGGTAAGCGACCTCTTTTAAAAAATATTGATTTTGAAAGTATTGAACAAATCAAAGAACAAATTAAAGCCATTAATTTGATAGGCTGCACAGATTTGTCAGAAATTGAAAAGACAATAATTGAATGTGCTAGTAATGAAACCAATCCATATCAAGGAAACATTCACATGGACGTTGATATAGAAAAGATTGAAGCAAAAAGCCCACCTCCTCTGAAATTAGATCCAAGTGGATACTTTGTAATCTATCCAGACAAAGATAAAAACATCATTACTGTTGAACACTATCAAAATACTGGTGTTTTAAATAAAATTGTTGAAGGTAGAGACATTGGCTCCATCTATATGACTATTATAGAACACGAATTAGTCAGTAAGCTTGACCATGCTTCTTACTTAGGAAAAGAGTTGGCCAAGGCTGATGAGTTTCTAAGAATTGGCACCCCTTATGTTCAAGATAAAGCACAAGACGTTGAACGGGTCGAAGCCCAAAGTGATATTAAAAGTTGTGCCTCTAAAAAATGTTGTTGATAACGGAGTTAATATGAATCGAAAATTAGGAATCATTTTATTGGTAGTTGCAACTATTGGAATTACGATTTGGCTAAAACCACAAATTTCAGCCGAGTCAGGCGGCCAGCTTTCCGAGGTCGAAAAAGTAAAAGCAGAAAATAAGGTCTTGCTATTTGCTGATCCTAGAGAAGCTGAATCCAGTTGTGGTTGCGCGGAAGTAATCAAAACGGCAAGAAGCACATCTTCGATTCAAGGTGTCTTTTTTAAAGAGTTTGATCTTACTCAAAATGGTAACGAACTAAAAAAGTATTCTGTTCGAGTTTCCCCTACGATTGTAATTTTAGATAAAAATAATAAAGAACAAATGCGGTTTGAGGGCGAAACACGAAGAGTAATAAAGGGGCTTCATCGTGCCATTACTTCTTTTAAAAATAGCGACAGTATAAATCGTTAATTTTTCATCCGTTACAAAGGGGTAAATGTTTTGGATTTTATTCAGGCAATATGGACAAATATTAGTGCTTTTATTTCTGGCTCAATGGAGTACGGAAGTTTTGTTGCCTTACCGCTTGCCTTTATCGGTGGGATTATTGCTGGTCTAAATCCTTGTTGCCTACCAATTTATCCCGCAGCAGCGGGCTGCTGTGCGGCCCTAAAAAAAGAAACTGTTCGTGGAAACATAGGAATTGCCACTCTTTTTATTTTAGGTGGAAGCGTCGTAACAACCATTCTTGGAATTGTTTCTGGACTTGCTGGAGTCGTTTTTGGTCGGGTTGGTACATGGCCGTTTTATATAGTGTCGGCTGTTCCTATTATTTTTGGACTATACCTTTTAAAAGTGATTCATTTTCGATTGCCGACGTTTTCCGGCTTTGACATGAAGGCACACGGACCTATTGGAGCCTTTTTCATGGGAGGATTACTTGGGATCGTCATCACTCCTTGTGCGACTCCAATTCTAGCTGGTCTATTATCTTATGTAGCAACTACAGGTAATCCAACTTGGGGTGGGTTACTACTTTTTATTTATGGAATTGGAATAGGAATCCCTATTATTCTAGTAGGGACCGCTTTTGCCTCAGTTATCGCACGATTATCTTCAGAGAAATCGCGTCGTTGGGCCGATTATATTTCAGGAGCATTACTGATTGGTGTTGGTCTATATTTAATTTGGATAGCCTAGTCTATTAATCTGCTTACTTTTTTTAGCCTCACTCTTAAACTGACGTATGAACGAATAAATTATTTTTTATTACCAAAACTCTATCGCTAATTGACATAGTTGGTTAGGACGGATAAATAAGAACTTCTACTAGCGGCTTGAACCTCATTTAGACTAGCTAGACACAAAATTCAGTACACTCCCTTGTAATACTAAGGTGGAAAAATATCGGCTTATCATTTCCCAAAAGCGGAAAAAAATATGCGATTGAAGCCGTCTTTTCGGGATTCATTCTTGTGATGTTGGTTGGTCTATCACTTAAACTATTAGGGAGTTTTGAAATAAAATTTGAGCCAGATTTTAAACTTATGATTGGCAATCTTTTTAGCAATTTTTATGAAGAGTTTATATATCGAGGAGTTTTATATGCCGCTTTGATAAAATTCTGGAAAAGACCACTTATGGCCTCCATTGGTTCATCGATTGTATTTTGCCAAGGTCACACGCAATACCCAACCCTTATCTTGAGTTTAGTTTTTCTTTCAGGACTCTATTGGTGTTTCTTAACCTTACGAAGCAATAGCATCATTCCATCTTGGATCAGCCATTGTACGTTGGATTTTATCGCAGATTCAATCTTTGTAGTATAAAATCACGCAACTAAAATGGAAGTCTTTTGCCCGTTAGTTTTTGTGCAAATGGCTCTGACTTTGAGAGTCCCTTGTCAATTCTCTTGATCGCAGCTTTTTCAACATTAAATAGAAACTCCTTGGCTGCATAACCTGATCCCAGAACAAACATGAGTGTAATGATTAGGTTGACGATTGTGTTCATTCCTTCTCCTTTGGTTGACGTTTAGGTTGATAAACACCTTCACGTTTTAAAATATCTATAATTACAGAGTGATCCCACTTCTTACCTCGCTTCTTAGTGGGAATCTTCATTTGGGTAAGTACGCGCGCTATGGAGGTCACTGTCAGCCCCTCGTTGACGTACATATCAATGATGGCTTTTTTGACGCTGGATTCTTGCTTGTGGTCGCTAACCTTGCCCGAAACAAGTTTTTGGCCGTACTTTAAATTGGCCTTGTGGCGCACTTCCTGCGCCTCAGTTTTCTTGATTTTGAAGCGGCGTAATTGCTTCTTAATTGTCGTTGGTCCGCACCCAAGGAGGACACTCATTTGTTTGACCGTGAGGCCATTTTCGAGGTAATTTTGCCGGAGAACAATTTCATTTTCATAGGCTGGAACTCTGAAAAATGGAATAATTTCGACAACATAAGGTGGGGAGGACAAAGTATGGGGTTTTATGTCCTCTGCTCGACCAATTAAAAAAGCCGAGAGGACTCGAAGAGTCTTGTCGGCTTTTTTATTTTGCGGAGTTTGAATTTTAATTTGCGATGGTAGGACGGTCCCAGGGATCGAATCTACCTGAAAACACTATTGGTTTATTCGACGGTCCCAGGTATTGGTTCTGTCTTCCCGACCATTTAAGCTTTTAATGATGACCACGAAGTGGCTAGCGATAAAAGCTTTTTTTGATTGGAGCCATGATTAGATCGGTGATTGTAAGGCACTCAATACCCGAAATATCTTAATATCAACAAAACAAGAATAAGCGGTCCTTGGATAATGACAAGAAGTACGCCTTCAAAATTGGTATTTTGGTGCCTAATACCCTGCAGTGGACTGAGGTTTTCTGAAGATTTTTAATATCCAATAGCCTGCGTCTCCCCCCTGTGATAGGTGTTTTTCGATAAAGGGGGATTATATGAAACTTAGTTTGATCATCTCAATAGGACTGGTTCTTGGTTTTACGCAAACAACTTTCGCTCATAGCATCAAAGGTGGGACTCGAGTCATTAATAAAGTCGTGACTCTTAGATACGATAATCTCGGATGGACTTATTTGTGGACTCAGAAAGTTGAAACCAGTGATGGTGCTTTTTTACAGGTGGCCGTTGATGTTGAAGTCAACATGGAAGAGTGTCGAGGGAATGCCAATCAGTGGTGTGCCGTTAGAAAGGGAGAAACGCTTTACCAACTAAGACCTGATGCAACCTTTCGACTCCTGGTAAATTACCCGCACCCGACTCGCCCCGGTGCCTATGCTAGCGTTTCAATAGACAAGCCCGTTCAAAGTCTCATACGAGTCGGAGCCCCTCCTTTTAAGCGAACCTGGAAAGAAACGTTGCACTTTCAAGTAAACATTCCCCATGTTACCGATGGGGAAGCCATTATTCGCATTCTTGGAAAACAAAACGACAATGATGGTCCTAACCACCGAGTCGAAGTTAAGAACCTTTCGACATTTAGAATTCCATAAATTTTTCAGTTCCGATTGACCATTGAGAAAGTATAAAGCCAAGATTAAAGTCTCGGCTTTTTTACTTGGTGCCATGGTTAGAACTGCGATGGTAGGTCGGTCCCAGGAATCGAATCTCCTTGGAGAGCCGATTGGTTTATCGGCCTCGAAGTCTACGAGTATTGGCTTTCATGCGATTGATGGAGTGTTGATTGCTAATGCTAAATTGAGCTTTGTTGTAATTCACTCCGCCGCTCTTACCAGCGTATGAACCGCTAGATCCACCGCCAGAGTTTTTCGCATCAATTGCCGCCTGGAATTTATCGCAAGAAGTTTTGGGAGCCTTGGCCCACACACATTGCTTTTTCATTTTCCAAAGCTCGTAGATACTCTTTTTAGATAACTCCTTATCTTCAGCCTTTTTCTTCCATGAATCGATTTCTGCTTTTTTGACTTTTCGGGTGTGTAAGTTCGCCATCCATTCCCGACTACACTTATCATTAGATGCGTCGATTCCGTTAAATAC